>JAEUUS010000042.1 GCA_016787545.1 Saprospiraceae bacterium | reverse complement strand
CGGCTCAAAGGTCACCAGTTTGCGGCATAGCCGAAGTGAAAGTACGCGTTGCTCGTTTTTTCATTTCGGGGTGCAAAGGTATGTTAAGCTTGAAAATTTTCCGCTTATTTTTGTCCGGATTTATTTAAAAAAACAACCTGCGGAGATAACCATGGGTTTAAAAGTGCGCGTTACGGGCTTTAGCTCAATGCTCCCCACCTTTTTGAAGCCTGCCAGGTCATACACTTACAAAGTGTACCGCCTGGCAAATTTATCCAAATGTTTGACATAAGCCCATATATTTACTTCTAATAATCCACGGGAACACGCTTGTTGTCTAACAATATCGATCACCCAATAGATATTGAAGTCTATTCCTGATGAAAAACATCCTGTTCCTCCTGCTGTTATTTTGTGGTAAAGGCCTGTTAGCGCAATCGCCCGATTCAGTGCGGGTCGCTCTGCAGTTAGATAGTCTGATTCGGGAAAGTCAGTCGCTTACCGGCAAACTAAAGTTTGACAACGCCCTTCAACTGACAGAGCAAGCCGAACAATTGGCCCTGCAACACTTCGGTGCAATCAGTATTCCAATGGCCCAATGTAAGCAAGCACATGGGCGTGTACTGCATCAATGGAGCAAACTGGAGGAAGCCGAGCACTTTTATCAGGAAGCCATTCGAATCCGGGAGGCCGCTCAGGGTAAGGAAAATGCCGAATATGCGTCCAGCCTCACCACTCTGGCAATTCTTTACCGAGCACTTGGCGAATATGAACAAGCCGAATCCCTGTACCTGGAGGCCCGCGATATTCGGGCCAGAGTGCTGGGTAAAAACCATACGGAATACGCGGGCAGCCTCAACAACCTGGGGAATATTTACAGGATCATGGGTGAATACGATAAAGCAGAGCCTCTTTATCTGGAGGCACTGGAAATCCGCATGAAAACAATTGGAAAGGAGCACTCGGATTATGCTACGGTGTTAAACAACCTGGCCAGACTTTATCGGGAAAAAGGGGATTATGCCAAATCTGCCCCACTGAACCGCGAGGCACTCGACATTTGGGAACGGGTGAAAGGGAAAGAAAACATTGACTATGCCTGGGGATTGGCCGGACTCGCCAATCTGAATCTGGTTGCCGGCCATCTCGACGAAGCAGAATTACTACAACTCGAGGCCAAAGGCATTCGGGAACGGGTGTTGGGAAAGGACCACCCTGATTATGCCGGCAGCCTGGAGTTTCTTGGAAATCTGTACCTGCTAAAAGGCAATCATGCAGCTGCAGAAAAGTTTATCCAGGAATGTATTGATGTCCGCGGTCGGATTTTGGGCAAGGACCATCCCTTGTATGCTAAAATCCTGGATACCAAGGGAAATCTGTACCGAAAAACCGGAGCCTGGGATCAGGCAGAGGTTGTTTACCGGGAAGCCCTGGGCATTTGGAGCAAGGTATTTGGAAAAAATCATGGTGAATATGCCAATACCCTGGGTAATCTCGCTATGCTTTACCACAAAAAAGGCGACTATAAACAAGCCGGACAGTTTTATCAGGAACAGTTGAGCTGTCAATGGTACCTGATTGGTAAATCGGCAGAATATTCCTCTGAAAACGAGCTCAATGCCTACATCCGGTTGTTCCAGTCTGCCATGGACCATTATTATGCCTATGCTCTCCTTCAACAGCAAGATACCCTTAGCAGTGCTGCATACGATAATGCCTTGTTTCTGAACGGCTTATTGCTCGAAAATAGTCGATTGCTGAGTCGGGCATTACTGGAGGCCGACAGCAATACCCAAAAAATCTACGAACAGTGGCAGGGTTGTCACCGCCGGCTCGCTAAACGCTACGCCCGCCCTATTGCCGAGCGGAAGAAAATTGCAGAAGTGGAGGCAGAGGCGGAGGCGTATGAGAAACAACTTTTGCGCAGCTTGCCAGTATTCAGGCAAACCAGAAAGCCTCCAAAATGGCAACAATTACACGCCCGGCTTAAGCGCGGGGAGGCAGCTATAGAGTTCATCCATTTCAGGTGGTATACCCCTAACTCAACGGACAGCATCTGCTACGCTGCCTTGCTCATACGGCCCGAATATCCTGCGCCGAAAATGATCCCCCTGTTTGAAGAAAGGCAACTTCGGGCCTGGCTAAATTACCCGGATGAAGCTCCTTCGGATTATTATAATGAATTGTACACCCTGCCTGGTCAGGGCTTTCATGTGGCACAACCAGTCCGCCCTACCTTGTATGAACTCATTTGGAAACCCCTAGAAATGGATTTAGCAGGAGTTACCAACCTTTACCTGGCCCCTGCCGGATTGCTCCATAGGGTCAATCTGGGCGCTATTCCTTTTCATCCGGACTCCCTGGTGATGGATCGTTACTTTTTGAAGCCTCTGGGCTGCACCCGGCAACTTTTACCGGCAAACGAAAGCTCCTATTCCCGTCAGGATGCCATATTATTTGGAGGTATAAGGTTTGACATGGATACCACGGCCATATTTTCTGCACTGGAGCAACAAACTACCGGCGACCTGGCAGATAGAGGATTAGACTTTAGTGAAGAGGCTACAGAACCCGGAGCCCAGGAATGGCCTTACATTAAATATACAGAAAAAGAAGTTAAAGCCCTGGAGCCATTGTTCCATGCTGCTGGATTTACCACAGAAGTCCGCACCGGTTATGAAGCAACAGAGGAAGCCTTTAAATGGTTGGGTACACAAGGGCGGTCACCAAGGATCATCCATCTGGCTACACATGGCTTCTTCTTCCCTGAGCTCAAGAAGGAAACAGGTACAGACATGAACGAAAAAGAGACCGGCTTCAAGACCAGTGCCAATCCATTGATCCGGTCCGGGCTTCTGTTTGCCGGCGCCAATTACGCCTGGAATACGGGCAAACCCATTAAAAAAGGAATGGATAACGGTATTCTGACAGCGTATGAGATCAGTCACCTCAACCTGACCGGCACCGAATTGGTCACCCTATCAGCCTGTGAAACAGGACTGGGCGACATCAAGGGAAGTGAAGGGGTGTATGGATTGCAGCGCGGATTCCGGATTGCCGGCGCCAAATACCAGATTATGAGTCTTTGGCCGGTTCCAGACGCCCAAACCAAAGAACTCATGACTATTTTCTATACCCGTTGGCTTCAGGATAAACAAGAGATCCCCGATGCTTTTCGGGCGGCGCAACAGGAAATGCGGGAGCGGTATCAGGATCCGTATTTCTGGGCAGCATTTCTATTGATAGAATAGGGAATCACCTTTAAATCCACACAATACCCAGCCGAACGCCTTCTGCGTAATCTGCGGGACATCCGCGTAAATCTGCGGGAAAAACCCCTCTTTAAATCCACACAATACCCAGCCGAACGCCTTCTGCGTAAATCTGCGGGACATCCGCGTAAATCTGCGGGAAAAACCCCTCTTTAAATCCACACAATACCCAGCCGGACGCCTTCTGCGTAATCTGCGGGACATCCGCGTAAATCTGCGGGAAAAATTCACCTTACATAAAACCTCCCACCAGCACCATTCATGTGCAACCAGGGCAACCCATGGGGCTTCAATTCCATATTATATTGATAGACTTCCCCATGTCCTGGTGAAAACTGCCCCGGGTTGTAATATTTCCTGAATGAAACCGGCTCCAAGACAAATTGTGCTTCAAATTTACCACCGGGAGCAATCTGAACAGGAGTTTGTTGCAAGCGTTGTTCTACTAATTTTATCGCAAAATCCCCATATTTCGGATCACAACCCTTTTCCGGAATCTGACTCAAATGTATATACAAACCCCGATGCCAGTGTTGCATAAAACTTGAATCCAGCATCCGTAGTGCGCCACTCACATTGGTCCATATCAGGTCAAGCAAAATCGGCTGATCCCAGGAAATACTGTCTTCGAGCATATTAACCTGTACTCGCCAATCTCTGTTCCATTTTGCATTGCGCAAGTAATCCTGCAATGGAGCAAACTCCTCATTGTTCAGCACCAGATCCGGATATCGGCTGATTAAGGTATCCAGTTTTTGCTCTTGCCACTCATCAAAACTCCAGGAGCTGGCCAGAATCCGCAACATACGCGCCATTACCTTTGAACTACAATCCGAGTCCGGATATTGCTGCAAAAACTGACTGAATGCCTCATACGCTTCACTAAGATTTCCCTCTGGCAAATCATCCGATGAATCCTGCTGCCTGTAATCTATATAATACAGCATATCATACGCCGCATTATCCGCCCACGGACTTTTGGGGTACTCCTTCAGCAGGGTTCGGTAGTACCCAAAGGCCTGTTCCAGATTTTCCATTGGCCAGGAATACCTGAACCAGCGTTTGTAAAAGCAGTAATCAAACCAAATCTTCCCGGTGGCATACAAACGATCATCGGGGGACATGGGCAATGCTGCAATACTGTCTAAGCTATGTAGTGTGCGACTGATTTGATCTACCGGCAACTCATTCTGGATCCGATCGTTTGCCAAACAGGCTGAGTAAAAATAAAGCAACGGCGCCGCCATTTCCAACCTTCCTTTGTAACCATAATACCGGCACAAGCCAGATACAAGTTCGCAATGCAACGCAGTATCCAGGCGATTAGCCGCATAATCCAGTGCCACTTGTTCCATGACGGAATCTGGTGGATTATATAGCAAATGGACAAAATTGCTGCATAATCGATCCAGGCTCGCCTGGATTTTGGGATTTTTTAAAGGAGCATATTTCTTCTTCATTTGCTCAAATGCTGCATAACGGAGGTAAAAATCTTCCGGCAACGCATAAAACCCGGCTATTTCCGGCTCAAACCTGGCATATTCCACCTGCACCTGATCCTCCGGAAAATCCGTAGCCATTTGTCTGAAGTCCAGGATTTCCCAATGGTCTGGCCAGGTCAGAATGATTTTTTCGCCAATGGATTCATATGTATAAGCTTTTTTATGGCCGTATGGCTTGGGTAATACCCGGTTGGTACAGCTTTCCATATCGAAAACGCTTAAGCCCCGTTCAGACCCAAACACAATAAAGCGACTGTCCGGATTTCCTTTCAACAAATACTCAGCCGATTTGATACCATAGCCAGAAATCTCTTGAGAGCTCAAATCAAACATCCAAAGCGTATCTGGTTGATAAAACCATAGTTGTCCGGATAACCCGGTGATAAACTCAATCCGCCTGTTTGGGAAATAAACCTCCGGCAACCTCCTGACAGGAACTCCAGGCATGGAAATATAATACTGAACCTTTGCTTTTTCTCCATAAGTCTGACTAATGCAGGACTCCCCTACCCACTCCACCTGAGCCGGCGACTTACAGCCTTCCAGTTCCTCGGGTATGCCAGAAAAAGGAACCATTTGCCCGGTTTTTACCTCAAACCTAAACCGGTCGCTGATCAATACATCTTCTCCCCAATTACGTGTCCAAAGCATCAAATCGGTGCCAAAAGGATCTTTGATGCGGTGTATTACCTGGCCGTTGCGTTTATCGTGCATTACAACCTCCTCCTGATTATACACCCAAATGCCTGATTCGCCCACCATCATATGGCCAGCGGCCAGCGACCCAAACGTCTGCTGCTGCCTGGTATCCCGATCATAACGGATGATATACATGGTGTCTTTAGCAGATTCCCACTTGCTTACCAAATCCCGGTGGCAATCAAAAGACCAGCAATATCGCGGCTCAAACGGGTCCTGTTCCCAGCGCAAAGGTTGGCGCCAGATATCTGTGGAATCTGAATCGTGCCTGTAGCGGATGGTTTCTGCTGGCACACAGGTAAGCTCTTGTGCCAACAAAAAACGCCCCTTTACCAGGTCAAACTCACGCTCATTCAGCCAGCACCGATCCTGGCAAAACGGTGATAACACCGGGGGATACGGGCTGCCTTTGGAAGGATAAACGAGCAGTCCTTCGGTATATCCTTGTTGGGCAGAAAGGTAGATTTGTTGAAGCAGAAATAAAGTAGCTATAAGTAAGGTTCGGTACATGGTTCTGGAACGCTGATGGAACGCGAATATTATGGAACGCGGATGACGCGGATGACGCGGATTTTTTGACTGCCTTCGGCAGCTTATTTTTTTTGATCTCGAAATACCCAGCCGAACGCCTTCTGCGGAATCTGCGGAAAAAAATCTGTGTAAAATCTGTGCATCTAATCTGTGTAAAATCTGTGCGAAAAACCTCTTCACTCCAACCTGAATAACATTTCATCAGCCTTAAACCTTACCTCCAAATCGCATAATTCCATACTAATCCAATCATTTTTTGTTCGTAATCCTTCCAGGTTTCCCCAATCCTTTGAGCCCCATCAGCCAGCTATGTTCCAGGTCAATGCCCTTTAACCGGATGAAGTTTTGTTCCAAAAATGCTGTTTCCGGTATTTTCATAGTTTTATACATGTTATTCATTTGTCTGATCCAAGGCAAAAATTAATTTTTTTCTTTATTTCACTAACAGAATCCGAAAAAGCTTTTGACACACGAACTGATTGACCTATTTTTAAGCCACCTAATACTTACACAAAACTAATTTATCTTCTCATTCAAACACAAAAATTGACATGAAAAACTACTTACTATGGCTGCTTCTATTAGCAGCTTCTCTACAACTGAACGCACAAACCAATGCAGCCTGGCAACAAACCAGCGGACCGGAAGGCGGCTATGTTTTCAACATGGAACGCAACTCCTCTAAAATTTTTGCAGGAACTGAAAATGGCCTTTGGAGTTCCTCAGATGAAGGCCAAAGCTGGCAATCTGTAAATCCTGCTTTTCGGGACATCAGGATTGTGGCGCAGTATGCAACAGACAACGAGCTACTGGTACTGGGAATCAAATTTATGTCCAGCTACGATGAAGAACCCTTTTTTTTCAGAAGCACAGATAATGGACTTACCTGGACACTGACAGGGATCTACCAAAATCCACCTTACATCTATTTGAACACCTCCGGTGATAATGTTAAAACCTGGAGAGACCAAGGCCGGATATGGATAAAAAGCTCAGGTAATCTTTACTACAGTAATGACGATGGTCTAAACTGGGTTCAGGTAATGGAGCCGCCAGATGACTATTTTTCATCCGTTGCAGTAGATGGTAATAAAATCCTGGCATACAGTTATTACGCCGAATTCAGATCGGATGACCTGGGTGTTTCCTGGACAGAGAAACCTGATACATCCTACAACCGGGATCTGTTTGGGGATGGTTCATACCTGCTAAAATTGAACTTGGATAGTATTTTTTATTCCACTGATTTTGGCCAAACCTGGACAGGGGCGCCAACAGATTTATATTCTCTGGAAGGCCTCAAAAAATCTCAAAATGGCGATTTCCTGCTGTTTCAAAACGGAATAGCACGGTCTCAGGATGGTATTCACTGGCAATCTATTACACCGAACGGGCAATATTTCAACATTTTCAGTGGGGTTGAATCCTCCAATAGCTATATCATTGGCGGATCTGCCGGAATTTCTCATACCATTCAAAACAACACGCAGATTGAGCCTTACCAGCAAGGGTTTATCGGCAACAGGATTAACGCAATATCGGCTTTACCCAGCGGAAAGTTGGTGCTGAGCACTACCTACAATGGCATCTGGTCGAGCATTAATGATGGGATCTCCTGGACCAAGGCAATTGCTCCAATCAGCAGTATCTATCAGAATATTGGCTTACAAGAGATGGTTACTACAGGCGACACTCTTTGGGCCATTGGTTCCAATGACTCCGTATATATCCAGATTGGCAATTCCAATCAATGGACTAAAATGACCGATGTGGATGCCTGGTTTTCCGGAGAATCGTTTTTCAGGATCATTGAGCACCAATTATACATTGTGGAGGATTCCAGAATTCGCCGCACCAAAGATAATGGTGCAAGCTGGGAGACTATCGCTACACCACCTGTGAACTTTGAGGGATTGAGAGACATTGCCAAATTCGGTAATTATTTGTTTTTCTCCACTAATGGAGGCGAAATCTACCGTTCCGGCGACGATGGCGCTTCATGGCAACTGAATTACACCTTCTGGTCGCCTGGCGCACACAGGTATAATAAATTAGGTGTTTCCGGCGGAAAACTACTCCTGTGGTCAGAATATGAATCTTTTTACACAACCGACAATGGTACAACATGGCTACCACTGGGTATGAACGGCTTACCGGTAGATAGTTGGGGGGATGTAACTTTCGAACCAGGCGATATCCTTTACCACCAAAATCTGATCATGTGCACCATTCCGTTTAACGGCGTTTGGATCACCTTCGATCAGGGCAACTCCTGGGAATCTCTGAACAATGGTCTCCACAATTTACGTGGACGTCGTCTCGTTATTTCCGGCCAGAACATTTTCCTTGGCGCAGTAACCAGTGGCGTTTGGCGCCTGGGTGCTGAATTTGAGGTTTTTTCTGGAAACGTTTTCAACGACCTCAATCAAAATGGCCTTCAGGACAATGGAGAGCCTCCACTCAAAAACATCATTGTCAGTGCCGAACCACTTGGCTCTTATAGTTCGACAAATGACGCAGGCACTTATTCCCTCGTGGCCGCTTCCGGCCTTGATTCCTTACGGGTAAGTTTACCCAATGCTTACAGCAGCGCTTTGCCTCCTTTCAGACTTACCACTACTGCCGGAACTGGATACGATTTTGGCATCCATTTTACAGAAGGAGCAACGGATCTGAAACTGGATTTAACTAACTGGGCACCTTTCAGACCAGGTTTCGACAATGACATCAGTGTAACAGTATCCAATGTTGGAAATGAAACGGTAAACAACGGATGGGTGGATTTGCTTATCCCCGGCAGCATTTCTATTCAATCCACTGATCCGGTCGGTGGTGTAGTGGTCACGAATGACACCCTGAGGTGGTTTTTTGGCACCCTGGCTCCGTTTGATCAGGCGCATTTGCATATCTCCATTTTGGTGGATGCCAATGCAACCTTAGGCGATGTCATCACCATTAGCGGTGAATTGTTTGCAGCCAACGACCTAAACCTGTCAAACAATTTTGATGCGATCCGGGAAATTATTGTTGGATCCTATGATCCGAACGATAAAGCTGCTGCTGCTTATATTACACCGGAAGATCTTGCCGTAGGAAAACCTATTGAGTACACAATCCGGTTTGAAAACACGGGAACCTTCTTTGCGGAAAAAGTAGTGATTCGGGATTTTCTTGAAGCCAACCTCAATCCGGCAAGTTTCCAGTTGATCAGTTCAAGTCATCCATGCACCTGGCATATGCGGTCTGACGGCGGTATTACTTTTACTCTGGATAACCTCTTCCTGCTACCGGGAGAAACGGGTTTTATTAAATTCTCCGTTGCTGCGGATGCCAGTTTAGAGCTCAATCAAGCTGTTTACAATACAGCTGAGATTGTGTTTGATTTCAATGCCCCGATCGTCACGAATACCGTCAAAACGGTGGTTCAATACGAATTATCGGCTGCAGACCCTTCAGATTTTTTCCAGCTATTGGTTTCTCCAAACCCTGCCACGGAATTCCTGAACATTACCATTCCACATAAAGCGTTGGAAAACAGTCAATTACTGCAAGTTGTGGATCCTTCCGGCAAAATCGTTCAGCAATTCACCCAAATTTCAGGGCAAATGCGCCTGCAACTATCTGGTTTGCCGGCTGGTATGTATCAGGTAATTCTGCTGGACGCAAATCAAAAACATAAAGGGGTTGCCCGTTTCGTAGTGATGCGATAACCTTTTACATCTCCCTGGTAACCACTGTTCTATAAAACATGTGTTATCAGGGAGTATTTTCCTTTGTAAACAAGCTTTTTATTGTAACGTGATTTCCGTTGCCTGCTGGACTGATTTACATCACTTGTTGGAACAGGTGAATGGTAGACTTTTGGGAAATTTTTCAAAAGGCTGTTTTAATCATAATCCACACACCACTACAGCCTTCCAAAAATGAAGAACAACCCGTTCACAGCATTACTATGCAAGCATCCGACAGCAACATCTACCAGCAATTACCGGCTATTGTTAAACGATATCAATTGCCAAGCATTCAAAAAGCCACCATCCAAATTCTCAATTCCTTCCTGCCCTTTATAGCTATATGGATTGCCATGTACCTTTGGCGGGATGTATCCATTTGGCTCACCATCGGTTTGGCCATCATCAATGCTTTTTTCCTGGTTCGGATTTTCATTATCCAGCATGATTGCGGTCACCAGTCGTTTACCGCATCCAGAAAAGCCAACAATATCATCGGTGCAGCCTGTAGCTTCCTGACTTTTATTCCATATAAATACTGGGCAAAAAACCATAATTATCACCATGGCCACAACGGTATTCTGGACCAAAACAGGGCCATAGGCGATATTAATACCCTGACGGTTCATGAATATCAAGCGCTGGATTCATTCGGAAAATTCAAATACCGGCTATTCCGAAGCGCTCCGGTGCTGTTTTTTCTGGGTCCATTGTTTTATATCTTCTATAACAACCGTTTTCCCATTATCCGATTAAAAGGATGGGAAGTGGCGAACAAAGCCTTACTCTGGAACAATTTATTCCTGTTCCTTATCCACGGCACCCTGATTTATTTTCTGGGGTGGGAAGCCTTCACCCGCGTTCATTTCCCGATAATCGCAGCATTCGGGACTATAGCGATTTGGTTTTTTTACATTCAACACCAGCACGAACATACGTACAAAGCCGTCAAGGATCAATGGGATTACCTTCGTGCTTCTATTCAGGGAAGTTCCTATTACAAATTGCCCAAACTATTCCACTGGCTTTCAGGCAACATCGGATACCACCATATCCACCACCTCAACTCCCTGGTACCCAACTACGAGCTGGCACGTTGCCATCATGAAAATCCCGTTTTCGACCAGGTAGCCAATGCACTCACTTTCAGCCAGAGTCTGCGCTGCGTTTTTTATAAACTCTGGGATGATGAACAGGGTAAAATGATTGGTTGGCGGGAATATGCCCGTTTGACCCGAATAAAAGAGGCTTGACAATTCCTCCTTACCCGCAACTATCAGGCTTGTTCGAAAAAAATTTCGCCCCGATCCGGAGGGAAGCTTTTATAGGCTTCCACATCCAGACCGGGGCGAAAAAATTTCTGGATAACAACTCCGCTTACAACATCGTTGTCGGGCAAACGTAATCCGTACGCGGCACCCTTGTCTTGGCCATTTCGCTAAATCCGCCTGCCACATCTACAAAATTATCCCAACCTCGCTGCTTCAAAATGGAGGCGGCAATCATGGACCGGTAACCACCTGCACAATACAGAATAAATGGAGCATCCTTTGGAAACTCCGTTAAATGCTGGTTGATCTGATTTAACGGGATATTCACCGCACCAATTACATGTTCGCTATCGAATTCGCTTTTCTTGCGGATATCAATCACCTTAGGCGGATGATTTTCATAACGGACAACGAATTCATCCGGTGTAATCCGCTTCATGGTTTCCTGTTCCTTGCCGGCTTCTTTCCATGCTGCAAACCCGCCCTTTAGGTATCCAATCGTATGATCGTATCCTACCCTGGAGAGGCGTGTAATGGTTTCTTCCTCCGTACCGTCGTCGCAAACAAGGAGGATTTCCTGTTTAACATCCGGGATCATTTCGCCCACCCATTGCGCAAAACTGCCGCGAAGCCCGATATTTATGCTGTTAGGTATGAATCCTTTCGCAAAATCATCCGCATTGCGGGTATCCAGTACCAGCGCACTGGTTTCATTGGCTACCAGTTCGAAATCGCGCACATTCAAGGCTTTTTTGCCGCGTTCCATCACGTCATCCAGACTTTCGTAGCCTTTGATATTCATCAGCACATTTTGTGGGAAATATACCGGAGGTGTCGTCAATCCGGTCAATATTTCCTGAATAAACTGCTCTTTCGTCAGGTTCGGATTCAACGCATAATTCACCTGTTTTTGATGACCCAGGGTATCGGTTGTTTCTTTGCTCATCATTTTCCCGCAAGCGCTGCCTGCGCCATGGTTGGGATAAACAATGAGATCATCACTCAACGGCATTATTTTAGTCCTCAACGAATCATACAGATACCCGGCCAGTTTTTCCTGGGTTAAATCGGCTATCACATGCTGCGCCAAATCCGGTCGGCCGACATCCCCAATGAAAAGGGTGTCGCCAGAGATAATGCCGTGTTCCTTTCCCTTTTCATCAATCAGTAGATACGTGGTGCTCTCCATGGTGTGCCCCGGGGTATGAATCACTTTCACGCTACAATCGCCCACTTTGAAAACCTGATTGTCTTCTGCTGTAACGGCCTCATATCCCGGCTTTGCCGTGGGTCCAAACACAATTTTAGCGCCTGTTTTTTTAGCCAGATCCAAATGCCCGCTCACGAAATCTGCATGGAAATGGGTTTCAAAGACATATTTGATCCGGGCATTATTTTTTGATGCCCGCTGGATGTATGGGTCCACTTCACGTAACGGATCAAAAATAGCCGCTTCTCCGTTGCTCTCCAGATAATAAGCGGCATGTGCCAGACATCCGGTATAGATTTGTTCGACTTTCATGGTAGCGTTTTGTTAAAAAGTGAGCGAAAAAGGTCTCATTCCGTTTTATTGAGATAAAATCAAGCCGCACAAGTTCATCTAACCGAATTGGATCAAAAGATGATTCGTGTCATAATCAGGGCTGATTCTTTTCTTCAATCACTTTTTTCTGTCACTGAATTCACAAAATATAGGCAGATATTTGCCCCATGAAAATGGCAATTTTAGGCGCAGGTATGGTAGGCAGAACAATGGCCCTCGACCTGGCAAACAATTTTGAAGTAACTTCTTTCGACGTAAGCGCACAAAATCTGGCAACGCTGAAGGCCAAAAACAATGCGATCAACGTAATACAGGCCAACCTTCAACAGTACGATCAGTACGCCCAATGGTTAGAGCCATTCGATCTGGTGATTACTGCCGTTCCAGGTTTTATGGGTTATGAAACCCTTCGTCAGGTTATCCTTTGTGGAAAAAACGTGGCCGATATTTCCTTTTTCCCGGAAGATGTGCTGCAATTGAACAGCCTGGCTCAAAAACATAACGTCACCGTTATCACCGATATTGGTGTGGCGCCAGGCATGAGCAACCTGATCCTGGGTTATCATGACCGGATGATGAAGGTGCATAATTTTGAATGTTATGTGGGAGGTTTGCCTAAAATCAGGAAAAAACCCTTTGAGTACAAGGCGCCCTTTTCACCAGTGGATGTGATTGAAGAATACCATCGGCCGGCGAGGCTGAAGGAGAACGGCCATATCGTGACAAGGCCAGCGCTTAGTGAAATGGAACTGATGGAATTTGCCGGGATTGGCACACTCGAAGCATTCAATACCGATGGTCTTCGCAGCCTGCTCTTTACCATGCCCCATATTCCCAACCTGAAGGAAAAAACACTGCGTTACCCCGGTCATATTGCCCTTATTACAGCCT
>JAEUUS010000034.1 GCA_016787545.1 Saprospiraceae bacterium | reverse complement strand
AAAAACCGGATTGCTCATGTTCGTAAGGGTGAGGCATTTGGTAGTTTTCAACATGGCCGTTTTATTCGGAGCATTGCCACCGGAAGCTTTGGTGTACCAATAATGACTACCATGATAAGCAGCATCCGGACCCGATTGTTGAGTCGGTGTGCCGCCACTCTGGCGGGTCCAGTTGAATTGGTCGATACCCGTTACCTGTTCAAAAATGCCCAGATTCAGGTCTATGCTGCTGCTCCAGGGGAAACTGGTCTGGTAAGAACTACAGGTAATCGCTGGCTGGGTAATCGTCACAGTTTTGGTGGCGGTGCACAGGTTGCCGTCTGTTAGTGTTACGGTATACGTACCGGCAGCCAGATTGCTTACGGCGGCGGTGGTAGCTCCGGTACTCCACAGATAGCTGTAGTTCGGGCGACCGCCGATGGCTTGAGCAGTGGCGCTTCCAGTGCTTTGTCCGTACACCAGTACATTGGTTTGGGTGGTGGTAGCGTACAAATAGTTGGGGCTGAGTACAGGCAGGGTGGAAATGACGGAGCACCCGTTGGCGGCAGAAACGGTTACGGTGTAAAGTCCGGGCGTGAGGCCGGTTACATACGGACCGCTTGCGCCGTTAGACCAGGCATAACTTACCGGAGGGGTGAAGTTGCCAAAAGGTGTGAGGTAAATCTGACCATTGGCGGCGCCATGGCAGGAAACGTTCAAAAATTCTGAAGTTACCGACAGGCTGCAATTGCTGTTCGGATCGTTGTAAATGGCAATGCTGTCGAAGGCAACCTCTCCCAAACTGCCTCCCGCGGCAATCAGGCGAATCTGGAGAGAGGCCGCATTTCTATACGGAGTTAAATCGCAGGTCAGGGTGTTCCACTGGTTGCCTTGCTGACCAAAATAATAAAACAGTGCATTGTCTGGCTGCGGCCCGAAATAGGTGTGCCCTCCATCAATGCTTACCTGGGCGGCTATGTCTCCTATCTCCGCGCCATTGGCATGATACCAGAGGGTCATTTTAGGCGATTCCACGCCGCGCAGATCAATGCACGGGCTGATGAGGAAACCCAAACCGCCATAAATACCCACGTTTGTTACATCCAACACGGCGTAGCCGTTTCCAGACAGGGCCTCATCCGGGCCGGTATTGGGCATGGGCGAAACGCCTGTGTGCTGAACAAAGTTGAGTACATCACCATAGTCTTCCAGGCCTTCATAGGTTTTATTAATCCAGCCATCCAGGCCGGTTTCAAAATCAAAAACCACAGGTAAATCTCTCACCGGGTTGTTGCAACCGGAAGGATGCGCACAACCCGCGAGGTAAATACGGTCTGTAAGAGCGGTATAAGCCATGCGGTTCATTTGCCCAACAGAGAACTGGTTCCGACAACCTGACTGGGCATACGACATATGGTTGTGTGTATTCGGTGTATAGGGTTGTCCGTTGGCGTCGAGGGCAGTACCGATGTAGGTACAGTTAGAGCCCGTAGTCGTGTACAAATTCGGATCGGCGGGGGTATCGCATACATCGTCGCCGGCGGAAAGGCAGTTGCTGCCGTTCACCAGTTCGTCTGTGGTACCCAGATTGGTTTTCCCGTGGGTATGATACAAACCAAGGTAATGGCCCATTTCGTGAATCAGCACCTTGCTGTTGAATAGCGTTCCGCCAGCTTTGGAAAGCACAATCCGGTCGGCGCTGGGCGGCAGGTAGGAATACCCGGCCACAGAGTTTCCATTCACGCTTACGGTGCCAAAAGCATAAATATTGATCACGTTGGGCACATCGTAAGCTGCCAGTTGCGGCTCTTCCGAGAGGTCAAAATAATGCAGGGTAGAGCTCACAAACCAGGTGTAGGAACTGCATTCATAAAATTGAATACGGTAAGGCAGGAACATGGCATTGAGCTCACCCAACCATTCGCTGATATTTGACTCACGCAGGGAGCGCCAGGATGTACTGGAAGGGATACACTCCTGAAACTGCACCGGAATCCAGTGTATGCTGGTGCCATAGCGGTCTTCTGCCATTTGGGTGATGTCGAACGACTGTCTGGCTTCACGGGTGCGGGTGAGGTGTTCAATCTGTTCAGGTGTTGGAACAGTGCCGCATTCCTGTGCGGCGGTAGTAAATCGGAAAAGGAACAGTATTCCTGAAAGCAGGAATAGTTTGAATAATGGTTGCATAGGATGATGGATGAAAAGTTAAGGGTCATTTAGGTCATTTGGGGGACATTTGAGGGACATTTTGGTCATTTTGCCCTGCGAGGGTCTTATGACCCCGCAGATTTGCCCTGCGTGGGTCTTATGACCCCGCAAATCGCCCTGCGCGGGTCTTACGACCCCGCAGATTTACCCGCCCTTTTTCACATAAAACCTACCCGGGCCTTGTTCCAGAAAATGGAGCGGATCGGTGTTTTTGCTGCGGTCTGCTTCCGGGGCAGGAAGGATCTGGCCGCCTTTTACCGTGAAAGTGTAGGTATTGGTGGTGATGGCGCCGGCTTCGTCTTTGAGTAGTACTTCCACTTTGTAAGCACCGTCTTTCATGTGGTCTTTCAGGAACCATTCCCGGGTGCCCGCGCCCTGACCTTTTCCCGCTGGTGGATAGGAATGAAAGGTGGCGTCAAATTTTTTCCAGGTGCCGTTTGTAAGCCGGGAATCCGACCAATCCAATTGATTTTCAATGTGCTGTAAAGTGTGAACAGCCACCATTTTGCCATCGCGGTACATTTTAAGCTGGTATTTAATTGGCTTGGCTATATCCCAGCGCGCCTGATTAGGGATGGTGGTAGTTTCGTGGGTGGCATAAAAGTGGAAGATAAAATGTCCGTCGGGACCAAATTCCACCCGGCCCCAATCCTGCCAGGGCCCCTTCAGGAAATAGAAATCGTGCACCGGCGCGTAGGGATCCGGATTGTTCTGTTTTTCTATTTTGAAGGAATGGGTATAAAAGTGTTTGGTGCCGGCCCAAAAGCGCAGTTCGTAGCTGCCTTCCGTGAGTTTTACATAAGGCTTGTATTCATACCCCTCTATAACTTCAAGCTCCGTAAACGGCAGGGTAGCATCAGAGCCAGAGTAGTGCATGGTATTTTTCAATACGTTGTTCTGGGTATCCCACACTTCCATGCGCAGTAGCGGAGTAGGGTTGTGGTAGCTTTCATACCGCACTGCATCTCCGGAAACGGTCTTTTTGGGCAAAAAAGACACCATCAGGTGGTTCAGTTTCATTTCGCCTGTAGTAGGGTTGAAATACCAGCAGTTTTCCGAAAGCAAGCTGGCCCAGGAAACGGCCGGTGCAAAGGGTTCGGAGGCAAAATCCAGCTCTACGCTGGAAGGCTTGTAACGATCGTCGCCGCCAGCCTGACGGGTAGTTTTGCCCTTGTCAAAGCGGTTATCGGATTTTTCCGTGCCCGAGCTGCGGGGTTCTGCAGCTTCGGGCGCCGGTCTTTCCCTGGCGGGAGCAGCTTTGGGTTCAGGTTTGGCAGATTTTTCACTGGAGGATTTTTCGTTAGAGGATTTGTCTTTAACCAAATCCTTGGCTTTGTTCAGGTTGATCTGGGCAGAAAGACCCGTACAAACAAACATCAGGAAGAGGTAAAGTGCAGTTTTCTTTGTCTGGTGTGACATGATGGAATGAATAAATCGGTGAACAAATAGGATGGCCTTCCCCGTGGGTGCGCAGGCACCTGAGGCATACCACGAGGGCAGGCATAGCAAAGGCTATAGGATGATTGGGGCAGGTTAATCCGGGGCGGATTCAGGAGGGCGGCACGAAGGTATGTTCCGGGATATTAGCTTACCAGCTCTTCAGGATGAACGAAGCGATTGACTGAGGGAACGATGATGGAGAGTGTTTGAGGGTGGGAGGGGTTCACCACTAAGGCACTAAAGCCACTAAGATATCCTCCCTTAGTGGCTCAGTGGTAATCCCCGGCCGAACGCCAACTCAAACACTCAGGCACTCAAACACTCAGGCACTTAAAAACTCAACCACTCACTTAGGTTGGTAACTAAAGACTGCACAGGTGCCATGTTTACCCTGACTGGATTCTGTAACATCCGTGAGTTCCAGTCGGGCCTGGATATGGTGCAGTTCGTTTAGGGCATCAATCTTGTTGTAGGTGAGCGCCAAACCTTTGGAGGTATGCCCTTTTTTGCCGGCATTGATTTCCCGGGTTTTGTTCAGACCAGGACCATTATCCAAAATGGTACATACCACCCGATCCTGTTGGCGCGAAAACTGAACGCTCAAAAACGACGATTTACCGGAGGCTAGGCCGTGAATAGTAGCGTTTTCCACCAATGGTTGCAACAACATGACCGGGAATGAAATACTGCGCGGCAAAGTTGGATCAATTTCAATATTGTATGAAAACTTATCTCCAAACCTCAGATTCGTCATTTTGAGGTAATCGTCCAGGTAGGTAATTTCCTGTTCAATAGGATAGAAAGTCTCTTCCGCATGTTCCATGGTAGTGCGCAACAAACGGGTAAAAATTTCAATATACGCATTCGCTTTTCTGAAATCCGGCGGGAAAAAGAATTGCTGTATGGCATTGATGCTGTTGCCAATAAAATGGGGATTGATTTGTAATTTTATCGCTTGTAAACGCAATTCCGTTACCCGCATCATTAATCGCCGGTTTTCACCAAATACCCTGGTGAAACGATAGAGCATGAATAGAACGAGCCCCCAAATGGCCAAATGCGTCCAAATGGTTTGATACCAGTACGGAATTTTGGTTATGGTAACAGAATCCGGCTGAGTACTCACCTTTCCCGCAGCATTCACCGCAAATACCTGAACTTTGTATCGGCCAGCTGGCAAATTCACCCCGAAATTTAAAACGGCTGTTTCATTTTGAATGGTATCTACTTTTTCTTCAAATTGAAGCCGGATTTGGGAAATCAGATTGTCAAAAGTCAGCCATTGCAGAGGTAATATACATTTTTTTACCAAACATTGAAAATGCAGG
>JAEUUS010000025.1 GCA_016787545.1 Saprospiraceae bacterium | reverse complement strand
AAGTCGTTCGGCAACTTCAAGAATATTAATACTTGAATCATCCCAGCCCAATCTGGTTTTAACAGTTACCGGCCTGTTGGTGCTTTTTACCACTGCTTCCGTGAGACGAACCATGTGCGGAACATCTTTCAAAAGCCCGGCTCCAGCCATTCTACAGGCCACCTTCGCCACTGGACAACCAAAATTGATATCAATGACATCCGGATTTTTAGCTTCAATTATTTCGGCAGCTTCAATCATATTCTCTAACTGACCGCCAAAGTATTGAATGCCTATTGGGCGTTCATAGTCGAAGATTTCCAGCTTTTGAAAAGTCTGCTTGGCTTCATGCACCAATCCATCAGCCGAAATAAATTCTGTATAAACCATATCGGCTCCCTGCGCCTTGCAAAGCTTGCGGAAGGGTGGGTCACTTACATCCTCCATGGGAGCAAGCAATAGCGGAAAATCCCCTAACGCAACATTTCCAATCTTAACCATGGCGCAAAGTTCGGGAAAAAAAGCGATTTGAGCAGTAAGCGCTTATTAGGGATTTTCTGACAGAGGCGAGAAAATCTCCAATAAGCGCTTACTTTAGTCGAAATAAGGTGCTGAGTGAAGGCTTTACCTGGCAGGAACTACCAATTTTTTCCGGTTTTCCAAATGTAGTCGTAGCCCAAGTAATGCGGCAATTTCAGCGCCGGCCTTCTGGCTATCCACTAATTTCTCCGGTGTATAATAGTGTTGTACAAAATGGGTGTCAAAATCTGCACTGACAAAAGCCGGGTGGTCCAAAACAAAACGGCCAAATGGAAGTGTAGTGGCAACGCCTTCTACTTCATAAGCCGCAATTGCTTCTTTCATTTTTTGAATGGCTTCTGCACGACTGCTACCATGTACCACCAATTTGGCAAGCATTGGGTCATAATAAATGGGCACATCCATCCCTTCTTCAAATCCCCCATCAACCCGGATTCCGGGGCCAACAGGAATGCGGTATTTTTCCAGCTTTCCTACTGAGGGCAAAAAATTATTCAAAGGATCCTCGGCATATACCCTTAGTTCCAGTGCATGTCCGTGAATTTGCAAATCGTCTTGTGTGAATCCAAGCCTTTCTCCTCTTGCAACCCGAATTTGCCATTCAACAAGATCCAGGCCTGTTATCATTTCCGTTACAGGATGTTCTACCTGTAACCGGGTATTCATTTCCAGAAAATAGAAATTCCGGGCCGAATCAACGAGGAACTCCACGGTGCCGGCGCCAACATAATCACAAGACTTTGCAACCCGTACAGCGGCTTCTCCCATGGCTTTGCGCATTTCAGGAGTAAGAATGGCGGAAGGCGCCTCTTCCACCACTTTCTGGTGGCGACGCTGAATACTGCATTCCCGTTCAAATAAATATACCGTATTCCCATGCGTATCTGCCATCACCTGAACCTCTACGTGCCTCGGACCTGTGACGTATTTTTCAATAAACACGGCGCCATCACCGAAGGCTGATACGGCTTCTGAAATCGCCCTTTCCATTTGCTCCTGTGTATCTTCCTCGCGCTCTACAATTCGCATTCCCTTACCACCACCGCCTGCAGAAGCTTTTATCAGGATAGGATAACCTACCCTGCGACCAATTTCCTTGGCCATATTCACATCCGTAATTGCCTCCTCAATGCCTGGGACCATAGGAACATTGAATTTTTTGGCAGCTTCTTTTGCAGCCAGTTTGCTACCCATTACTTCAATGCTGCCAGGATTAGGTCCGATAAATGCAATACCAGCCTCCTGAACTTTGCGGGCAAATCCGGCATTTTCACTCAAGAAACCATATCCCGGATGGATGCCATCTACACCAAGCCTCTTGGCAGCTTCTATGATCTTTTCCCCACGCAAATAGCTTTGTGAGGAAGGCGCTGGTCCAAGTAAAACCGCCTCATCTGCAAATCGCACATGGGGTGCATGACGGTCTGCTTCAGAATAAACAGCAACAGTTGAAATGCCCATTTTGCGGGCAGTTCGCATCACGCGCAAGGCGATTTCTCCACGATTGGCGACAAGAATTTTTTTCATGACCGCAAAGAAAAGAAGGGAACAGGTTGTATGGTATTGTCCGCAAAAACTTTTATTCGGAATAGCGATTAGATATAACCATTCCATTTAACTTTTGATCCAAATGCTCCGTAAACAACGCAAATAATTGTCGTGAAATACGATTATCAAAAGATACTCTTTCCAGGCTTTTTACCCATCGAATTCCTTGAATGGCATTGGTTAATATGATTTCATCCGCACTTAACAAGCTGTCTTTGGTGCAGAATCTTGCGTTTGCTATCCACCCGGCACTTGATATTACGGAAAGTAATCCGGCTTGCAGAGTCCCGATTACTTGTCCCTCTCCAAGTGGCGGGTAAAAAAGTTGTCCATCCTTAACCCAGCATATATTACTGCTGGAAGCTTCACAAATTCTGTTCGCGCTATTTGTCAAAAAACCATCCTGGAAGCCTTTTTGGGCGCATTCTTTAGCTGCTTTTACATAGCGTACACCGCCCAATGCTTTAATTCCGGACAGTTCATCTATTGGCATTTGGATTGAATGGCAAAAACAGGCTTCGATTCCGGTTTCACTCCATTCAAATCTGTTTTTTAGCAAAGGCTGAACAGTAATTAAATATTGAACAGAGTTGTTTTCAGGTCTGTATAAGCCACCTGTGGTCCTCCACACCATCAGTCGGATTCTACTGTTGACAATTCCTGCGCGCAGCACTTCATTTTCCATAAAGGAGGAGGTCCATAATTCCGGCCACTCCAGTTCCAGTGCCTGTACGCCCTTCATTAATCGCGCCCAATGCTGCGACCAAAATGGCATTCGCCCATCAAATGAACGAATCGATTCAAAAAGGCCATCTCCATAATAGGCTGCCCGTTGTACTGTCAGAACAGATTCCGAAATAGTTGACTGTATGTCTCCGTTGAAGTTTATCATGAAATTGCTGCAAACATCCGGTAATTTGCGGCCTCATTTCCATTTGTTATGAAACATTTGTCTGTTTTGATTTGTGTAGGCCTTGCATTTTTGGTCAACTCTCATGCGTTATTCGCACAAAATATTGAAAAACAGCGGGTTGTGATACCTGGAACGCAAATTTCTTTTGAATTGGCAAACTTGCCCAAAGGAAGTTTTATGATGGGATCTACCACAGCTGAAAAGGATCGGGGAGAAAACGAAGGGTACCATCTGGTGACTCTGGATGGATTTTGGATTGGCGTATGCGAGGTAACCTGGGATGAGTTTTATTGCTTCCAATTCAAACATATGGACACTGATTCTAGTATAAATGATTCAGGTTTTCAGGCAGATGCGATTGCCCGACCTACCCCACCCTATTTTGATTTTACCTACGGCCGAGGTCGTGCAGGTGGTTTCCCTGCTGCTACTATGACCCAGCAGGCAGCCCTCAGATATTGCCAATGGCTCAGCGATAAAACAGGAGATTTTTATCGTTTGCCCACCGAAGCAGAATGGGAATATGCTTGCAGGGCGGGCACTTCTACGTCATTTTACTGGGGGGATAAACAAGCGGGCGCCGATGAATATGCCTGGTATTTTGATAATAGTTCTGGTTCTTACCAAAAAGTAGGCACCAAAAAACCAAATGCATGGGGTTTGTACGACATGCATGGAAATGTAGCAGAATGGACGCTGGATTTTTACTCAGACCAGTACTTTACCCTTTTGGATTCGTCATCCACCAATCCCCTGGTTTTTCCATTAAAAAAGCACTCCAGAACAGTAAAGGGGGGGAGCTTTGAAGACTATACACCTCAATTAAGATGCGCCAGCCGGAAAAAAAGTGACCCTAAATGGCAGGCGCGTGACCCCCAAATTCCTAAAAGCAAATGGTGGAATCCTGATTCACCTTTTGTTGGTTTTCGAATTGTTCGGGAATTAGAACCCAGAACTAAGGAAGAACGGGATGCCTTTTTTACTAAGCTGATAAAAGATTAATTTCCGGATTCAAAAGTCCTTTGTAAGGTTTGCAGGAATACAGCGGTATCCTGAGCGCCTGATACGGCAAACTTTCGATCGAACACAAAAAAGGGCACCCCCGAAACTCGTAGTTGTTGTGCTTCTGAAATTTCCTTTTGAATTTCTTCTGTGAATAATTTTTCGGCTAAAACTTTTTTTAACTCATTGGTATCCAGACCAATAGACAGCCCTATTTCAAGAAGCGTTTGTTGATCTGCAATATTTTTGCCCTTCACAAAATGAGCATCAAATAAAGCCTCCTTGGCTAACCCCTGCTTTCCCATTCTGGATGCAAGATGTAACAACTGATGAGCATCCATAGAATTAGCTGCAATGGCATTTTCAAAATGGTATTCCAATCCAACGCCTGCAGCCATTGCGGATACCTGTTGTGTAATTTGCCGGGTTTGATCCAAACTCCACCCTTTCTTTTCGGACAATTGTTTCAAATAATCATTGCCCTGCGTTGGTGCTTCCGGATCAAGTTGGAAACTTTTCCAAATAATTTCAACCTGGTCTCTCTGAGGGAATTGGGCTAAAGCTTTTTCCAGTTTCCTTTTGCCGATATAACAGAATGGACACACAATGTCGCTCCAAATTTCAATGGTCATTTTTGCCTTGTTGTTTATTGTTGAATGATAACTTTAAGCAACTACCCAATGCAACCTGGCAAACCAGGGTCGAAAAAAGGTAGTTAGTCATAGGGCTTCCCGTAAAAATCATTTTGGCAAAAAACCAATATATGGATAGAATGTTCAACCCAAAATAAATAACCTCTTGCCCGAAACCCGGGCAAGAGGTAGTATGTAAGTATTACCTATCAAATTCAACGCTGTAACATAAATCTCAACACTTCTTTTTCTCCTTTTTCAGACTGTATTTCCAGGAAGTAAATGCCATTGCTTACTCCTTGGGGCACTTCTATTCTGAATAAATCTTCCCTGCCGGTTTCATTTAATGATTGAATGATTTGGCCTTGAGCGTTGGTCATATTCATCCGGAGTTTTTGACCCGCCCAATCCGAAAGGTCAGCAAATAATACACCGGTAGTTGGATTAGGAAATAACAAAAGTGAGTTTGGATTAGATGTCTGATTAAAATCTCGTGCTTGGGATGGCCTGCTTGCTGTAGGTGTTATACCTACCGGGCAATTGAAGGTGTTCAAATGCGCTTCATATAATTTCTGATCCGCCAGCCTGGAAGCTATGTTGATATAGGTT
>JAEUUS010000022.1 GCA_016787545.1 Saprospiraceae bacterium | reverse complement strand
GAAAACGCCAACGACACTGGCAACACAGAAGTACAGGTTGCATTACTCACTTACCGCATCGAATGTTTGTCAGACCACTTGCGGAAGTTCAAGAAGGATCACTCCACACGCCGGGCGCTGCTCACCATGGTTGGTCAACGTAAGAGTTTCCTGGCATACTATGCAAAAAAGGACATTTATAAATACCGCGCTCTGATCGAAAAACTCGGTCTGCGTAAGTAAAAAGCTTCGCAAATCCGCCTCGGCTACTGTAGTCGGGGCGGATTTTTGCGCTGAATGACAAGCATTTGTCTTCAAGCTCGCCTTCAAATATTCGTTTCAAGTGATTGAAACGTAAAGATATTTTTCACCCGCCCGGGTTCAGGCAAGGCCAATCCATTTTAGCCAAAACACCCCGGTAAGGTGTGCAACATTATCCAAAAACGGGGATTTACGTTCCCCCACACAAAGACACAGGGCCCAAAAAGTTTTTATAACAATGGGTTACCCCTGCCTCTTTGTGTGATTTTTTCGGTTTTTGGATTGTTTCTCACCCATACCAATACAGGTTATCGGCTTTAATTGCGGCCACACGCCATTGAACATCCGGGCATAACCTATTTCATTCCCATGGGAAAACAAATTCCCTTGCGTACAACGTTTAATCTGCCCGATGGACGTGAAATTGCGCTCGAAACCGGCAAACTTGCCGCACAAGCAGATGGAGCAGTTATGCTTCGCATGGGCAATACAATGCTACTTTGCACTATTGTAAGCGCCCCTAAGGCCAAAGAAGGTCAACCCTTTTTCCCGCTTTCTGTAGACTATCAGGAAAAATTTGCCGCGGTGGGTCGAATTCCCGGAAATTTCTTTCGCCGGGAAACCAGACTATCCGATTATGAAATATTGATCAGCCGATTGGTAGACCGTGCTTTGCGGCCGTTGTTCCCGGATGGATACATGAACGAGACTCAGGTGATTATAAACCTGATCAGTGCCGACAAAAACACCATGCCGGATGCTTTGGTGGGACTGGTTTGTTCTGCAGCTGTAGCAGTAAGTGACATTCCAGTTGAAGCCCTTTTCTCAGAGGTACGGGTGGCCCGAATCGACGGAAAATTTGTGATCAATCCGGATCGCAGTGTGCTAGAATCAGCGGATATGGACTTCATCGTTGCTGCTACCAAAAATGACATCACTATGGTAGAAGGCGAAGCTAATGAATGTCAGGAAGAGGATCTCGTTGCAGCAATGAAGTTTGCACATGATGCCATTAAAGTCCAAATAGAAGCTCAGGAACGCCTTGCTGCTTTGGTAGGCGAAAAAGCTTTGAACAAACGTCCGTTGCCTGTTATTCCAGAGAATGAGGCACTTAAAATGCGGATTGAAGCATTAGCCAGTGAATCCATTTATACGCTCGCACGCAGTGCTTCTGATAAAGATACCCGGAAAACACGGATCGAGGAAATCAAGGACGAGACGATGGCAAAAGTGTTAGAGGAATTCGGCGAAGAAACCATGGCCGAATGGAAAGGCACTGCAGACCGCTATTTTGACAAGCTCAAGAAAAAAGTCATACGTGATACGGTTCTGAGTGATGCAAAACGCCTGGATGGCCGGAAATACAACGAAATTCGTCCTATTTGGTGTGAAGTGGATTTTCTTCCGGCAGCGCATGGTTCCTCCATTTTCACGCGAGGTGAAACGCAATCACTTACATCGTTGACCCTTGGTACTAAACAGGATCAGGCATTGATTGACACTGCATTAGATCCACACGATGATCGTTTCCTTTTACACTATAATTTCCCCCCCTACTCTACCGGTGAAGTAAAACCAATGCGTGGACCGGGACGTCGGGAAGTTGGACACGCAAACCTGGCCGGTCGTTCTATCCGCAAGGTGATGCCGGAGAATTTCGCTTATACCGTTCGGGTAGTTTCCGATATTTTGGAATCCAACGGATCTTCCTCAATGGCTACTGTTTGTGCTGGTTCATTGGCATTGATGGACGGAGGCGTTCCGTTAAAGGCGCCTGTTGCAGGTATTGCCATGGGTGCTATTGCTGATGAAAAAGGTCGGATTGCCATCCTTTCTGATATTCTTGGCGACGAAGATGCGCTTGGCGATATGGACTTCAAGGTAACCGGAACAGCACAGGGCATTACTGGTACCCAGATGGATATCAAGATTGACGGCATGCCATATGAGATGCTGACCAAAGCTTTGTTACAAGCTCGCGAGGGACGGTTACACATTCTGGGTGAAATGGCAAAAGCCCTTGCTGGTCCAAGGGAAGACCTCAAGCCACATGCACCACGGGTTGTGGAATTCCGCATTGAACGCGATTACATTGGCGCAGTTATCGGACCTGGCGGTAAGATCATTCAGGAAATGCAACGTCAGACGGGGACTACCATCAGCATTGAAGAAGATGAAAAAGGAGGAATTGTAGCCATCTTTGGTCCGGACAAGGCATCTCTTGATGCTGCTTATGCCCGGATTCAACAGATCGTTTTTGTTCCAGATATTGGTTCTGTTTTTGAAGGAGAAGTAGAGGAGTTGGCTGAATACGGCGCCTTTATCAAATTCAAAGGTAAAACGGGTCTGATGCACGTTTCTGAATACGATCATCGCCGAATTGAGAACATTGCCGATGTGCTCAAAGTTGGCGACAGCATTACTTTCAAGATTTTGGATGTAGATCCGAAAACGGGCAAAATGAAGCTTTCCCGTAGGGCAATTACACCAAAACCTGATGGAACCATGCCAACAGATGAAGAGAATGCTGCCCGTGCACAGCGTGGCGGCGGTGGTGGCGACCGTGGTGGACGTGATGGCGGTCGAGGCGGCAGAGGAGATGATCGTCGTGGTGGCGGTGGTGGTGGCGACCGTAGAGGGGGCGGTGGCGGCAGAGGCCGTTAATCACTGACATTTAGTTAAGATAGATAAAGCCCCTGCCTGGAAAATCCGGGCAGGGGCTTCTTTATGTATTTGGAGCTTCTATTAGAGGGCTCATTTTTAAAAGACTTGTTGCGATGGGGGCGTTTGTGCGAAGTAGCCGCATCACGCGGACAATACCCCATCGCAACAAGTCTAATGGCATTTAAAATAATCAAATGGTTCCAGGCAATCGTGACAACGGAATAACGCTTTACAGGAGGTAGAGCCAAATTGAGAAATCATCTCGGTATTAGTAGAATGGCAGTGGGGGCATTGAATCGCACGGCGTTCACCCAACAAGGCTTTTTTATCCATTGTTGATTCGGCAGGTGGAGCGATGCCGAAGTCTTCCAATTTTTTCCGACCAGAGGATGTAAGCCAGTCAGTAGTCCAGGCGGGAGTGAGTACTGTAGCTATTCGAACTGGATCAAATCCACCTTCCTGCAGAGCAGCCCGAATGTTAACTTCAATAACCCCCATGGCAGGGCATCCACTATAGGTTGGCGTAATTTTCACTTCCAGAATGCCATCTTCACCCACGGATACCTCCCGAATAATACCCAATTCTTCGACCGTCAGCACCGGTATTTCCGGGTCAGTTACGGTTTGTAACAGTAATTGAGCTTTTTCCAGAATATCCTGATGATTTGGCGTCATGACTCATGGCTTTGAATTGCCAAAGGAATCCTGCCAGGCCATAATTCCGCCCTTAAGGTTGAGCACGTTTTTGAAACCATTTGCGAGAAGCAGCCCTTGAGCCATAGCAGAACGAGATCCGGAGCGGCAATGGACAACAATCAAATCCTCCTTGTGTTCATCCAGATCACTCATGGTGTTCACAAGCGTATTAAGTGGTATCAACGTTGCCCCGATATTGAATTCTTCAAATTCCCAGGGTTCACGGACATCAATAAAGACGAAAGATTCGCCTGATTCAATTTTGTTGTGAAGTTCTTGTACTGTCAATTCCATGTGCGAAGGTTTCGATTTTTTTTTGAGATCAAAGCGGTAATTTTTTGCAGAAAGTCGATTGCAGACTTCTGGACAGCAAAATTCGGGATAAAACGCAATTTCAAAAGGGTTATTCTTGCGTCCTTCCTACTTTTGCAACCAATTCGGTTTTGCATCATTTGGTTTTCTGAGATTTTTCCCTTTTATGGCTAAGAAGCATTATATTTTACCTGGAATTTCCATTCATGGCATTGCCGATCGGGGCAAAGGTGTTGGCAGAAGTGCCGAGGGTATGACAGTTTTTGTTGACGGCGCTGTTCCAGGAGACATTGTGGATGTTTTTATCCAAAAGAAAAAGGGCGGATTTGCAGAAGGGCGGGTAGAAAAATTAGTCACTGCGTCCCCAGATCGTGTGGAGGCTTTTTGTTCTCATTTCAGCATTTGTGGTGGGTGTAAATGGCAGAATTTGAGTTACGAGGCCCAATTAAGGCATAAGCAACAAGTGGTGGAAGATGCTCTTTTGCGTATTGGCAAGATTCAAATTGGAGAGTTTCAACCCATTTTAGGGGCGCCTGAAACAACTTTTTACCGAAACAAACTGGAGTTTGGCTTTTCCAATAAAAGGTGGATTTTGGATGGGGAGTCCACTGGGTTAATGGAGGATGCCGATCTCTCGGGATTAGGGTTTCATAAAGCTGGATTTTTTGACAAGGTTATTGACATTCAAAAGTGTTGGTTACAATCGGAGCCATCCAACCGAATCAGAAATACCTGCAGAGAGATAGCGCATGAACAGAACCTGACATTTTATGATTTGCGTAAGCATACCGGTTATTTGCGGAATTTGATGGTACGGCTAACCACCACGGGAGAGTGTATGCTATTGGTAAGTGTTGCCCAGGATCAGCCTGAAACTTTAAAAAATTACTTAGATGCTATTTTATCCAAAATACCAGAGCTAAGCACCCTGGTTTATTGCATTAACACTAAATTGAATGACAGCATGTTTGATCTCGACATGCGAACTTATTTCGGAAAGGGATTTGTGGTGGAGCAGTTAGGCGATTTGACGTTTAAAATAGGCCCAAAGTCGTTCTTTCAAACAAATTCATTACAAGGCAAACGCTTATACGATGTTACCGCCGAATTTGCAGGATTGAGTGGGACGGAGAATGTTTATGATTTATATACTGGAACAGGAAGCATTGCGCTGTACCTTGCCAGACAATGCAAGTCGGTGGTGGGAATTGAAGAAATTCCTGAGGCTATTGCGGATGCCATGGAAAATATGCGCATGAATAACATTCAGAATGCCCGATTTTATGCAGGGGATGTTAAAAATGTACTCTCGCAGGAATTTGTTGCAGAACATGGAAGGCCGGATGTATTGGTTACTGACCCTCCGAGGGCAGGCATGCATGAAAAGGCTGTGCAGTTTTTACTTGACTTAGCTTCCCCAAAAATAGTTTATGTGAGTTGTAATCCGGCTACACAGGCGCGAGATCTGCAACTGTTGTCGGCGAAATATGATGTATTAAAGGTTAGGCCGGTGGATATGTTTCCGCATACCCATCATATTGAAAACGTTGCGCTATTGTCACTTCGTTAGAAAGATGCCATTGGGTGCTGTTTTTTTTGACTTAAAACAAGAAATCAGGCTATGTTTAGTTTACTGAGCAGATTCATATTGTGGATATCTGGTTGGAAAATAACCGGTAGATATCCAAGGGAGCTCTCCCATGTGGTCATTGCTGTAGCGCCACATACGTCTGCATGGGATTTTCCTTTAGGCGTTTTGGTGAACAGTGCTGGTCGGTTCAAGGCTAACTATATGGGCAAACACACTCTGTTTAAACCACCATTTGGATGGTTTTTCAGATGGCTCGGGGGGATTCCTGTGGATCGCTCTAATAATCACAATCTGGTATCAGCCACAGTAGAGGCATTCAAACGCGAGCCAAGAATTCATTTGGTTATTGCCCCAGAGGGAACCCGCAAAAAAGTGGACAAGTTTAAAACAGGCTTTTACCATATTGCCCGGCTCACGGGCTCTCCCATTTGTTTGTGTAAATTTGATTTTGCCCAAAAAGAGGTGTTTTTTGACCCGATTCTCTTCTATCCTACCCAAAATGAGCATCAAGACATGGCTTATATCTGGGATTATTTCAAAGGCGTGCCAGGCAAAGTCCGGGCGTACGAGGTTGGGTAATCTCCTCTTGATTTTGGCTTAAATACCTTTTAGACAGTAGATATCTGCCGTTTTTTGACAGATTCTGGCATCACTATATTTTCCACACTGCTCTAAGCAGCGAGGCACCCAACCTGACGTATCTTCGGCGCGTAAGTTTCAGGAAAATACATTCCCTTTTAAACACCTTTAATATGCGAAGCCGATTTTTACCAGCCTTCTTTTTCTGCCTTCTTGTAATGAGTTTTACTGTTCAAGGGCAAACCCAGGACAGCATTAATATTGATGGCATTGTTGGGCCAACTTGTAGCTGCGATGGGTTCATTGACATCTCAGTATCCAGCAATTCCCCATCCCAGCCGCCCGGCTTCTTTTTTTATGCCTGGTCAAATGGAAATACATCACAGGATTTGTTCAATATTTGTCCAGGTACTTATTGTGTAACCGTAACCAACGGCAATGCCAATGGAAGTACCGCTGTGAAATGTTTTACTGTTCAACACATTCCTTTTGATGCCCTCAAAATAATATCCAGCAATCCTGCTCCATGCAATTTTGACAGTAGTGGTGTTACCAATGATTGTGAAAAGGCTTGCCCGGGAGCTACGATTACCTACACCGTGAGTATTCCTATGATTGGAGGAGGCACTAACCAGCCTGTTTTTTCCTGGAATGTATCTGGGGCAAGCAATTGGGTAGTAAGTAATAACAGCAACCCTAACCAGGCAAGTTCCAGTGTTACCGTAACCTGGAGCACCCCTGGCATCGGCTCTGTAAGTGTTTATATGGATGGGTCAAGTGGTTGTAGTGGTGAGGATGCTGTGTGTGTAACCATCATAGACTCACCAAAGGCAGATTTTAAAAGTAATCCGGCAGCCAGTATTGTCGGAGGACCGTTGCAAGTTTGTTTGGGTCAAACTGTTCATTTTACCAACCTGAGTACAGGCGACGCCGATTATTTTGAATGGTTATTCAGTGATGATTTGAGTACAACCTCAGAAGAGAATCCAAGCCACACCTATTCCATTCCAGGTACGCACACCGTACAATTAATAGCCAGTAGCAATTGTTTGTGTGCTGATACGACTACCATGACCGTGGAAGTATTAAATGCGCAGGCGCCAACACTGGAATGTGTATCTACGGTTTGTTCCGGCGCAACAGTAACTTATACAGCAAGCAATGCTTGTCCTCCCTTTAGCTGGGCGGTTAGTCCGGAAGGAAGCATACTGAATGGAGGGACGCCATTGGCTGACTCTATTACTATTGAATGGAATGGAGGTCCTACGGGCACTGTTACGCTTGGCGGACAGCCGTGTTCAGGAGCGGCCTGTCCTTTGGCAGGCGTAATTGAAATACCCATTATTTCCGGAAATGCACAAATTCAGGGAGAGGAAAGCGTTTGTCCGGGCGCCATTGAGGTGTACACGATTGAACCTTATGGAGGTACAGAATTTACCTGGCAACTTCCTACAGGAGGAACAATTATTGATGGTCAGGGAACAAACAGGGTAACGGTGGAATGGAATATTTTCCCGAATCCGGCACCGGCTGCAGATCATTCACTTTATGTTCAGTATAACAATTGTTATCTGGGTTGTGGCGGGGCAGATTTGATTCATGTCCGGATATTATCGGCCTTTCGGATTGACGGACCGGTAGAAATCTGTGAAAACAGTAACGCAAATTTTACGTCCAAACTTACCTTTAATAATGCCAACTTATTGTGCAACTGGACCTTATATGCACCCGACGGTAGTATAGGCTGGACATCTCCCGTTGCAACAGCAACTCCGAACGTTCCGTTTTTAAACGGACCGGGTACTTACAGGCTGTTTGCTATTCCTTCTGTTGCTAATTCCTCCTGTACAGACCAGGCAGATTGGGCCATTTTGGTTCCGGCCATTCCTGATGAACCTGCCGGTATTGACGGGGAGATTCATATTTGTCCTGGTACAACTTATACCTATGAAGCTACAGGATTGCCACCGGGGGCTAATATTTCATGGACTATTCAAAATGGACCTGGCGCCTCCTCTACGCAAACCGGCAACCCTTTGAATATCACCTGGGGAGTAAATGGACCGTATTGGATCACAGCCACACAGGTAAGTGCCGATGGACTTGGATGTTTGTCGGATACAGTAGGGCTGGTGGTTAGTCCTATTACACTGCCTTCAATCAACGGGACAGCCCAGGTTTGTGAAGATAACAAGGGTATTTACGGTATTCAGAGCTATCAGAATGTGGCTATTATCTGGAGCACAAATCCGGCTTCAGCAGGATCTGTTGCTAATGGACAAGGCACTAATCAGGCAGAAATTTTCTGGAACCAGGCTGGCAATCACACTGTAAATGTGTCGGTTTGTGGGTTAAATGCCACCTATCCGGTTACAGTTAACGCGCCTCCCGATCCTTTGATCCAACATCCGGCAGGTCTATGTCCAGGCAATACAACCAATGTTCAAACAGTCGTTGGCTATATCAGTTATATCTGGAAAGATGAAGATGGGAATCCCATTGGTAATAGCCCAACCCTCCAATTAGGTCCTGGTGTATATTCCGTTGAGGTTACGGATATAAATGGTTGTTCAGGAATCAAAGAATTCAGAATAGAGTCCTGGGATGTTCCTGATGTTTCCTTAACCACTGCCGACCCCACTGGTTTTTGCAACAATTCCTATACCGTTTCCTTAACCGCGCTCACCAATACGGATGGAAACTATGCCTACCAATGGTTTCAGGATGGGAATGTGATTGCCGGGGCCAATAGTAGCACCTATTTTTCCAACCAATATGGCAATTACACCGTACAGGCAACCAATGCCCACGGGTGTACAGCAAATGCCGGCCCCATTCTTTTGTTTGAATATTGTGATCCAAGTGGAGGCGGTGGGATATGTACTGTCTGCAATGGAGGGCCTCTTTGTCCTCCCGGCGTTGTTCAATGTGTGCCGGATCCAACATCCCGTTGTGATTCATTTGTGATTATACTCAATGATTATAGTGGTATGTATGTACCTGGAACTGCCCAATGGACAACTGGCATTTCCGGGGGGGCTATATTGGGGAGTTCTACAGAAGAAAGTCCCAGCTTTGTATATACAAATGCCGGCAAATATGTGGTAGCAGTACGCGTCCAGTTGTCGGACGGCACCTTTTGCAACGCACTGGATTCTGTTGATGTGGAAGCGGTGGCACGATTTAATGAACTTCCGGGCTGCCCGGGATTTTCCAGTTCCTTTGAAAACCGCAGTGAATTATTGCCGGAATCAAGCATTATGCAATACAATTGGACTTTTGGAGATCCGGCTTCCGGTGTGAATAACACCTCAAACCTTGAAGATCCAGCACATATTTATGATCCAGCAGGTATTTATCAGGTTAATCTTACCGTAACTACAGCCAGTGGGTGCACATCGAGTGTGACGAAAGCCATAGATGTGCCAGATACCGATCCACCGGTTTTCGCTGATCCATTATCGAAGTGCGCAGGAAACGCGTTGGAATTCCTGGCTGTCCCTAATCCTGAAATTATTCAATTGGATTGGGATTTTGGTGATCCTGCCAGCGGCACAGCGAATGGGGCCAGTGGCAATACTGTTTATCATGATTACACTCCGGGAACGTACACTGTTACCGCAACCTCCGGGAATGTATATGGTTGTACTGCTACCTTCACCAGAAGTGTGACCGTAATAGCACCCAGCCTGAGCGGTAATATCAGTCCTGCAAACCCTGCACCAATATGCGAAGGCAATTCGCTTACACTAACCGCACCACCAGGCGCAGTCTCCTATGTTTGGTCAGATAATAATCAAACAACCACCCAAACCCTGACTGTGAGCAAAGCAGGAACTTATCGGGTAACGTTGACGGATGCCAATGGTTGCACGTATGCTCCTCCTGCTGTCAAAGTTGAGGTAAGACCCGCGCCAGATGCCTTAATCAAGGCGCTGGTATTCAATGAATTAGGGCAGATAATTGGCACAGAAACACCTCAAATTACGTTGTGCTTTGGTGAAGATGTGGCACTTCAGGCCTTTTCAAACGGCAGCGCCGACTATACCTGGTCAGGTGGAAACGGGAACAATCAGGTGATTTATTTTACGGACGACCGCAACACCTTGCTTCCTGTAGGCAATCATTTGTATTCGGTTACGGTAACCAATCAGGCTACTGGGTGTACAGCCGTTTCTGATCCGTTTTTGATTACCGTAAATCCTTTACCCAGCGGGTTTTTCGTGTCGAGTCCAACCATTTGTGCCGGAGATCCGAATGTGATTTCCTACACTGGACCAACCCCTTCCAACTGGCAATTTTTCTGGAGTACAGGCGCCAGTGGCACTTCTTTAACCACAGAAGAGCCCGGGACGTATTACATTCGGGTAATCAACGAATTTGGCTGTGAAGCCAAGAGCAATACCGTGGCTATATTGCCCGGGCCACCAGTTAGCAGTTTGCCAGCCGGATGTCATACACGTTGCAGTCCGGATACCTTGTGTTTTCCTAATTTACCCAATATCGCTTCCTGGCAGTGGTATTTAAACGGAACGCCAATTCCTGGCGCTAATTCGCCCAATTTTATTGCCCAACAAAGCGGAACTTATTGGGCAGAACTCATAGATATTTTTGGTTGTTCGGCCGAAAGTGAGCCCCTTGATCTGACCCTTTACACCGGGTTTGGCAATATTACTGGCAATGTCTGGTCTGATGTAAATAGCAATGGCATAGTAGATGCTGCTGACACCCTTGTACCCGGTATCACGGTGGTGGTATTCCAGAACGGCTCCCTTTATAGCGCTATAATGACAGACATTGATGGCGATTTTGGCTTGGGCAATGTGTTATCCACACAATATTCCTTCAACGTAGATCCATTTTCCCTGCCTCCGAACTGGAATATTGTAATAGGTCAGGATCAGGTTACACTTAGCGGTTGCGATGTACAGGGAACCGTAGACTTTTTATTGGATTACGGTTGTCAGGTCTTTGGAACTTTGGAATTAGCCGCATGCCCGGGTGGTTTTGCCACACACAATGGTGTCAATATTTCAACCGGAGGTTCCCAAATTTTCAAATATACCTCGCTGAGTGGTTGCGACTCTACTTTGGTTGTAAGTGTAAGCCCCTACCCTACTTCGTCAAGCAGCCTGACCCTACAGACCTGTCCGGGCACAACAGCCAGTTACAATGGCAGCAATCTGGCCATTGGTAGTACACAGAATTTTACTTTCCAGAATTGGCTTGGATGCGATTCGGTGGTTACCGTAAACGTTACGGCTTTTACTACTTCATCAAGTAGTTTGACTCTACAGGCCTGTCCGGGTACAACAGCCAGCTACAATGGCAGCAATCTGGCCATTGGTAGCACACAGAATTTTACTTTCACAAACTGGCTGGGATGTGATTCGGTGGTTACGGTAAGCGTAACCGCCCTTCCTACCTCCTCGAACAGCCTGACCCTGCACGCATGTCCGGGCACAACAGCCAGCTACAATGGCAGCAACCTGGCCATTGGCAGTACGCAGAATTTTACATTCCCTAACTGGCAGGGCTGCGATTCGGTAGTCACAGTAAGTGTTTCAGCGCTTCCTACATCAGCAAGCGCTCTGACCCTGCGCACTTGTCCGAATGGAAGTGTGGTTTATCTGGGAACCACGTTGGTTGCTGGTGCAACTCAAAGTTTTGCGTTGACCAACTTTGCCGGATGTGATTCAGTCATCACGGTACAAGTTGTAGGAGATTTACCCACCTCTACCTACAGTTTTAGTGAAGGGGTTTGTCCAGGAGAAACCTTCACTTATCAGGGCATACAACTTCAGGCAGGAAATACTCAAACCTTTACCCTGAGCAATTTTGCCGGTTGTGATTCCCTTGTAACAGTCACCGTTTTCCAGAAAACCACCTCTGCCGAAGTTCTTGAGGTTACGGTTTGTCCAGGCAAAACCTTTTCCTACCAGGGGCAGGAAATTGCCATTGGAGAAACCCGCGAGTTCCATTTTGTAAATCAGGAACAGTGCGACAGCTCCGTCACCATTTTTGTTAAATCCTACCCGGCTACAACGTTTACGCTACAGGCAGATGCTTCTTGTTCCAATTCTGCCAGTGGAAGTATTGAAGTTCACTTGCCAGTGGGAGGTCCGGGGCCATTCAGGTACTCCCTTGATCAAATTAACTTCCAACAGGACAGCTTGTTTGATCAGTTAGGTCCAGGAGGGTATACTGTATATGTTGAGGATGGTAATGCTTGTGTTTCAGCGCAAAACATGAATATACCAGGTATTCCTGCATTGACGGTTTCGTTAGTCAACGGGATACTACCTTGTGACAGCGCAGGGGTAACCTTGCAACCAATCATCGGTGGCGGCAATGGAACCACCCTGGAATATTTATGGTGGAATGGCGCACAAACCCCTGTAAATCAGGCTACTGAAGCAGGAAATATTTGGGTAGAAGTGCGCAATGAATGTGAGACGGTTCATCAGGATGCACAAGTTCAATGGGCGGATTTAGCAGAAGACTTTGACATTGTTTACGTTCCGAATGTGTTTATGCCAGACGCGCGCGACTCAGAAAATACCCGGTTTAAGCCCTATTTTAGTTCAGGGGTACGGTTACTGGGTTTTACGTTCGCTGTATTTGACCGCTGGGGCAATATGCTATTTCAAACAAGCAACACATCAGATGCCTGGGATGGGGTTTTCCGTAGTAAGGAGCATAATCCGGGTGTGCAGGTATGGTACCTTGAAGCAGATGTGGCAATATGCGGGCGTATTTTGCATGTAGTGCGAAAAGGAGACGTCACCGTTTTAAGGTAGAAAAAGTACTTACCGATTCGAAGTCTCGAAGTTTGAGGGGTATCAGGCATTATTGCCTGATACCCTTTTTTTTAAGCATAACCGGTGTAAAATGGATCAGGCGAATCTTTTTTTTAAAAAAAATTAATTTTTTTTCATTTTTTTTATTCTCATAAAAAACTGATAATCAGGTACTTAAAAAACAATAGTTTATATTTTAAAGAAAGTACCCGGCAAAAATAGGTTCTATGTATTGCAAAGAACCTACCTATACCATTATCTTTGTGCTACCAACTAACAGGTTAGACCATGAACCTTTGAAAACCCGGAGCAATAACGACAATCATTAAGCTATGAAACCCAACGTCAAAATCGCATTAACTGTTTTCACTTTCGTTGCGATGGTCTTAACCGGACTGGCAGCAGCGGAGCAGTTACCCAAAGACAAACCCAATTCTACGGAGCCATTGATCAGTCCGAACATCATCAGCCTGAGTCCAAAACTGGTTCGTCGGAAAAACCAATTTGAGAAAGACGACAAGGCGATTCGAGCCACCGACAGTTTGGTGATTAAGAATCAAAAGGCCTCAAACCATTGAACCACCCTCAGATTTTTCTGAACAACGTAAAAAACTATGGATATCGAAAATGCAAAAGCACAGATGCGCAAGGGAGTGTTGGAACTCTGCATACTTGCCATCATTGAGGAGGATGAAGTGTATCCCAGCGATATCATTGCGAGGCTCAAAAGCAACGATCTCATTGTAGTGGAAGGAACACTTTATCCGCTTCTGACCCGGTTAAAAAACGATGGGTTATTGGACTACACCTGGCGCGAAAGCAATTCCGGACCACCACGCAAGTACTTCAAAATCACTGATTTAGGCAGGCAATTTTTGGAAGCATTGAGTGATAGCTGGCAACAGTTAGTTCATTCAGTAGCACAAACAATAACCAAACCGCAGGCTGCTAAAAAAACACGAAAAACCGAACAACCTCCGGTGGAGGAATAAGGGTTATTGAGTGGTGGATTGAGGTCATTTGAATCACTTAGATCATTTGATGGATATCCCTGAAAAAATTCACTGAATAACTTCATTTCAAACTAACACAGCAATGAACAAGATTCTGAATATCAATTTGGGCGGTTATGCCCTTACCATAGACGATGATGCGTATGAATACCTTTCGGCGTATCTCGACAGCATCCGCAAACGGTTCAGTGAAAGTGAAGGTCGCGACGAGATTGTAGGCGACATAGAGGGTCGTTTGGGTGAAATCATAACCGGAAGTATGGGCTCCCGCACCATTGTGATGCTGCCTGACGTAGAATCAGCGGTAGCGCTCATGGGCAAGCCGGAAGATTTTGGTGGCGAGGAAGTTGCCGGAGGCAATACCGGAAGCAGTTCAGGTAGCAGCTGGAAAAGCAATCGCTCTTCTATCCGCACAGGTAAACGGTTGTTCAGGGACGAGGAAGACGCGGTTGTAGCCGGTGTTTGTTCTGGTTTAGCAGCTTATTTTGGTATGCAGGATCCGGTGTGGATGCGATTGATTTTCGTGTTACTTGGCTTCGCCTCCTTTGGTTTCTGGGCCCCGGCATACGTATTGATGTGGATACTGGTTTCGCCGGCTAAAACGGCTGTAGACCGTCTGGCAATGCGTGGTGAGCCAGCCAATATGGACAACATTGCCCGCGAGGTGGAGGATGGATTCGACCGAATTGGAAAAAAGGTGAATGATATGGGAACGCAGGCAAAAAAAAATTCTTCTAACGCACAACAAGTGGTAAGCACCGGCGTCACAGCCATAGGTCAGATTTTTGGATTCACGCTACGGTTTATCGCCAAATTTGCTGCCTTGATTGCCATTTTGATTGGAATAGCGCTGGTGATAGGATTAGGCGCAGGTTGGATTGGCAGTATTATGGCTTTGATGATTGGTGCACCTTATGTGGAGTATTTCAGTCCGTTTTCATCTGGATGGACCTGGTTTGGTATCATCAATTTGTTTTTCCTTCTGGCAATACCAGCCATAGGCCTGATCCTGTTTTTTTCCAAGTTACTGTTCAAAACCCGCACCCCGGGTTGGGTAAGCGGTACGCTTACCGGATTGTTTATCCTGAGTGTTATCAGTGCATTCTCCATGCTCCCGTTTGGCATCAAAGAATACAGCCAGTCAGGCACGGTATCCAAGAATATTGATGTCTCCGGATTGCGTACTGACACCTTGCGTGTAGAGGCTATTGATGATATGTTGGGAAGGCATTACCACAATATGAATGACTTCAATTTCGACGACGATGGAGTGCGTATCAACGATGATGGCATGCAAATGCGTTGTCCATTGGAAATTCGGGTAATAACCAGTTCTGACGACCAGTATCGTGTTGTTCAGGTCATTAAATCACAGGGATCAAGTAGTTTGAGTGCCCAGGAAAATGCCGACCGTATCGCTTATTCAGCAGTTTTTGAAGGGAATACACTACGTGTACCAACTTCTTACACAGTGGCTAAAAATGAAAAATGGCGCGGTCAGCGGGTTCGGATTAACATCGAGGTGCCCAAAGGCAAATTCATCACTTTTCATGAGAACATTCATGAATACGCAGGCGCTGACCTAGATGAATATGCCGATGAAAACGACAACAATTATATTTCCCGCAGGCCCGGAAAAATGTTCCGCATGGGTATCCGTGGTTTGGTTTGCGCCGATTGCCCCAACATGGGCGATAAAGGTTATCGTTCAGACCGCAACTATGAGCGGTTCATCCTGGAAGGCGACTTTGAAACGGAAATCCGTAAAGGCGATGACTTCAGGGTGGAAATTGAAGGTCCACAGGAGGAAAAAGACAAGATCCAGAAAATTCAGACCGGAGAGAAAATCACCTTTACAACAAGTGGGAAAAGCACGAATGGCAAGGTGAAGATTTTCATTCAAACACCAACTTTTACCTCTCTGAATGCAGATAGCGGCAATATTACCCTCCGCGGATTTGATGAAGGGGTAGCTAATATTACCGCATCTGGTAACGCCAAAATAAAAGGCTACTTAGATGTTTCACAGGATTTCAAATTGGCATTGTCTGGCAAGACATCCGTTGAACTTACCGGAAACGGCGATGACATGGAAGTCAGCCTGAGTGACGATGCTGTACTGGAAGCCACTAATTGGACTGCCGATCGTGTGGAAGTTTCTGCTTCTGACAACGCCAAAGCAAGACTTTTCGCCAGAGAAGATGCACTGGTATTGTCTACCGGCCAAAGTTCCGTGCGTGTTGACGGTGGCGCCAACGTCCGGAAAAAGGAAAAGGAAGAAAACTAAGGTAGACGCGAAGACGCGAAGACGCGAAGACGCGAAGACGCGAAGGGTTTATTTGGCTGTCGCCAAATAGGGAGTGTAAACGATTTTGTGTAAACTGATTTTTCAGTTGAGATTTGAGATTTCCGCTGCTCTCCTTTTTTGGGGCATGCCCCAAAAAAGGAGAGCAGCGGAAGAATTTTTACTTTCACCTTCTCAATCTCATTT
>JAEUUS010000010.1 GCA_016787545.1 Saprospiraceae bacterium | reverse complement strand
TTCAACCGGGCAATTACGGCCTTGCTGATGTGTTTGAAATTTTTCTTCATGACAGATTTTTGCCCTAAAAATCAAAACAGATACTCAGATTTCAAAGAACTACACAATAACAACAACCCTTAAGTTGACGACATTGGACTGGCAGTCACCCCGACACTAAGAAAGCACAGTAAACTAACCACTGAAAAAGAAAAACACCCATGTCATCCGTACTTTGGCAGCAAAATAACCAATTCACCTGTTCATGCCTACTCGTCGCCGCGTACTCAAAACCCTTGCAGCCGGCACTGCTGCCATGCTTGCCCGGCCATCTTTCTCCGCTGAAACCATGACGAACACACCGCTTGTCCGCAAAGGCAATATCCGCCATTCCGTTTGCAGATGGACCTATGGCGATCTGCCGCTGGAAGAACTCTGCGTGTTTGGTAAACAAATCGGGCTTTCTGCCATTGATTTGATTGGTCCTAAGGAATGGGAGGTACTGAAAAAACACGGACTGGACTCGTCCATGTGCAATGGCGCAGAAATTGGACTTACCAAGGGCTTCAACGACCCGCAGTACCACGATCAGCTGGTGAAAAACTATTCGGAAATGATCCCGTTGGTGGGCAAAGCCGGGTATAAAAACCTCATTTGTTTCAGCGGCAACCGCAATGGCATGGATGATGAAACCGGCCTGAAAAACTGCGTTACAGGTCTGAAAAAGCTGCTCCCGCTGGCCGAAAAACACGGAGTGGTTTTACAAATGGAACTTTTCAATTCCAAGGTAGACCACAAGGATTACATGTGCGATAAATCTGCCTGGGGCATTGAACTGTGCAAACAACTCGGCTCCGAAAATTTCAAGCTGCTGTACGATATATACCATATGCAGATCAATGAGGGCGACGTGATCCACACCATACGCGAAGGGCACGCCTTTTTCGGGCATTACCACACCGCCGGGGTGCCGGGGCGCAATGAAATTGACGAAACACAGGAATTATACTATCCGGCCATCATGCGCGCCATTGTGGAAACCGGCTTCAAAGGCTATGTAGCGCAGGAGTTTATACCTACGGCGCCGGATAAACTGGCTTCGCTGGCCAAAGCGGTGGAGCTTTGTGATGTGTAAAAAGGATCACATTCTCAAAAATGAGCATGTTTTTTCAGATAGATCTATTTTTTCACATTATAGCCAATCTAATATGCGAATTACACTTCTTTTTTCCGCTAATTTACTCCTGATCACGCTTGTTTCCTGCAAGGATAAAAACAAAAGTATTTACGAAGGATGCTGTGGTGCCGAGATAGCCACAGATTCTTTTTTTATTTCAATGCCATTTCATGATGGCCATGGCAATTGGTTTGATTCAACCATTAAAGCCAACGTCTATATTCCAAATTTAATTACCAATGATAATAGTGGGGAAAACGCCAGATTCACGGTATTTACAGGCAGTTATGAAATCACTAAGGTTCTTTCTATGGATTGTTCCGACAAAAGTGGGAACCTACTTTTTCACAAAGAAAATTTTTTACCCAATACTCCAGAGTATGGCTGGAATGGCATTAAAACAGACGGTACGGCATATCAGGGTAGTTTTAACTATGAGGTAATGGTTCAGTTTGTAGATGGTCAAATCAAGACATATGTTGGCAGATCTTGTGCGTACAGTTGTGGTGAGGAAGGCTTCCCAATTGACAAATTGCCAAATTGTTTTGTTTTAACTCAGCATGATGGTAATGGCGGACATGAGCCAAGCCTGCCATTCCCCTTCGATTGTTTTCAATAGGCAAATGATATTTGTAGTGCCTCACCAAGGGCTTCAACGACCCACAATACCACGAACGGTTGATGAAAAATTATTCGGAAATGATCCCGCTGGTGGGCAAAGCCGGGTATAAAAACCTCATTTGTTTCAGCGGCAACCGCAATGGCATGGATGATGAAACCGGCTTCAAAGGCTATGTAGCCCAGGAATTTATACCTACCGCGCCGGACAAACTGGCTTCGCTGGCCAAGGCGGTGGAGCTTTGTGATGTGTAAGGAAAATCATACTACAGGGCATTTTGGTTAAACCTCGTAGGTTTTCAAAACCTATGGTATGTACACAAGTTGCTTTAAGGGGCAGCGCCCCGAAGATATTTGTAGTCATAAAATTCATTTAAGGAGCGGAGGTGCAGCGCACCGGCATTAGATTCCTTATCATATCTAAAATCTCGCACACAAGAAGTGGTGAGATAATTGGTTAATCAAGCCGGGTAATTTGGCATTAGTTCAACAGCCTGGCATTGTTACTTTTCTTTTTGCTTGCCCAAAAAGAAAAGTAACCAAAAGAAAAAAGGTCCCGAGTACTCGGGAGCAAAGCCAACGACCTACGGGGATTGCGCTGCTTTTTAACCGCGGTCCGTCTTTTTTTGCATCATCGTGCTGTACCGCCGGTTAAAAAGAAGGCGCTCCCTCCTTACGTCGGGACCATCCCCTTCGGTCGGGCTTGCCTCGCAGACGGCGGGGGCCTGAGCATGGGATTGGTGCGGAGCTAAGACACAGGATACTTGTGTACATACCGTAGGTTTTCAAAACCTTATAGGTCTGAAACTAAGGTTCAATAGTTTAAAGAAAAAACTTTGACATCAATTCCAACTATTTAGGTATACCTGCATCTTTATCATGTTACTGGATAAACACCTATTACACCTTGTCGTCTGCCCAACCAGAAAAAGAACTGATAGCTCGCTGCCTGCAAGGAAACCAACAGGCGCAGTTTGAACTATATCACCGTTACGTTACGGCGATGTACAATACCGCCATCAGGATTCTTGGTCATTCTGGTGAGGCA
>JAEUUS010000635.1 GCA_016787545.1 Saprospiraceae bacterium | reverse complement strand
GTCTCTAAAATATCTGTTACACTACTGAATACCGGCCGCACGCCTTGTACCGGAAAAACGCCATTGCGGTAAATCAAACTGTACACATTTTCTGAAATGTGAATATTCACCCCAAATCTTTCCTCCGTTTTGAACACAATTTTACCCACTTCCTTGCGAATCAATGCTTCAAAATCTCCTTTGCGCAAACTTGGGTAAATAAGGTGGATATTGCCAAAACGGGCCACTTGTTCCGGTCGAAAACGCCGGGTTAGTGCGTTCTTAATATCTACGGCCGTAATTTTCTTGGTAAATGCATGGTAAATATCCGCATCAACCTCGCTGTCTGAGGTATGTGTGGCCATTTGAAATGCCTCATCCAAATTCCCGCTGATCAATATCAGCATCTGCGAATAATCAATAGGCTCAAACACCCGGCGTTTGCTCTTTGCCTCAATGATGATGTCGAGCATCTGTTTTTTGCTCATTTCCGCTATGTCCAGCACGTCTTCTTCCAACTCCAGCATCTTCTTGAGATTGCGGGCCTCCCAGATTCCTACCGTATCCATCATCGGATCTTCGGCAGGTTCGCCCGGCGGCCGACGATTGCGTTGCCGCTGATTGAACATGAAATCTGAAATGTAATAATCAAAATCTTCCTTCTCCCGTTTGGCCAACCGACCATCCGAGAGCAATTCCCAAAAATCATTAAACTTGGTTACCTGCACCGGAGAACCATCTGGCTCTATGGTGTAAAAACGCTGAATCTCATCGAACAACACTATGGCCGGCCGACTGTCGATCAAACCATTGGATTTCAAAATGGCATTCACACTACTGAAGTAGGTGGTCTGGTCGGTGTTACCCAATTCCACCTCTGCAAATCGTTCCTGAAAATCCAGGTATTGAACCAACTTGCGGACCAGGTCTGTTTTGCCCACCCCTGTCATACCCCAAAGGCAAACAATAATCGGACGGGTCAGTACTTCCGGCATGAGGTACCAAACCTGTATATAATCCAGCAAACTGTCGATGATTTCGTCAATCCCGACAAAATCTTCCTTGAGCCGCAAACGCAGCAACTCCAGGGTTGCCCTTCGATGAGCAAGCCTTTCTTTATCAATCGTAAACTTTGGTTCTTCCATAAACAGGGCAAAGAAACGAAACCTTTACACTAAAGTTCCTTGTCTGTCGTGGTTTGACGGATAATCCCTACTTTTCGGCCAATTTTAGACACATTCAACATGAAAGTAAAATTCTGTGGCGCAGCGCGCGAAGTAACCGGCTCCAGTCATCTGATCACCCTCGACAATGGGTTCAAGATTCTGCTGGATTGTGGATTGTACCAGGGAGGTGATGACGACGGGCGTGCAGGAACCGGCAATCCCATCACCGGTTTCAATGAAAAATGGTTGTTTGACCCAAAAGAAATAGACTGTCTGGTGCTTAGTCATGCGCATATTGACCACACCGGTCGCGTACCTAAATTGGTTGCCGACGGGTTTCGTGGCAAAATCTATGCTACCCATGCTACCCGCGACCTATGTGCTCTGATGCTGTTAGACAGCGCAAAAATTCAGGAAAGTGACGCTGAATACAACAACCGGAAATTTCGACAGGAAGGAGAGCCTGAGAAAAAGCCGCTTTACACTGTAGAAGATGTGCAACAGGTAATGCGCCAGTTTGTCAGTTACAACTATGAGCAATGGTTCCATATCAGCCCGGATGTACGTGTTCTGTACCGGGATGCCGGCCATATTCTGGGAAGTGCAAGTGTAACCCTTGAAATCCAGGAAGGAGGCAAAACCACCCGTTTTGGCTTCACTGGCGATATCGGACGGCCAAATCGCCCTATTTTAGGCGACCCGTTGCCTATGCCGGAGCTGGACTATCTGATTTGTGAAAGCACTTACGGCGATCGGGAGCATGAATCTGCGCCCACTGAAGTGAGCCATTTCGTAGAAATTATCCGCTATACTTGTGAGCAAAAAAAAGGGAAAGTGATCATTCCAGCCTTTTCCGTGGGTCGCACACAGGAAATAGTTTATATGCTGGATAAGTTGCAAAGCGCCGGCGAGTTACCTAAGGTTCCTGTTTATGTAGACAGTCCTTTATCGGTAAACGCCACAGAGGTGTTCATCAACCACCCGGAGTGTTTTGATTCTGAATTGCACCGGTATATGGCGGAAGATGAGAATCCGTTTGGTTTCAACAGTCTGTTTTACATCCGTGATGTACATGCATCCAAAGAATTGAACAACACCAAAAAACCTTGTATCATCATTTCTGCTTCCGGTATGATGAATGCGGGCCGGATCAGGCACCACCTCTTTAATAACATCGAAAATCAACGCAACACCATTCTCATTGTAGGTTATTGCTCCCCAAACACACCTGGCGGTCAACTGCGCGCCGGCGCTAAAAGTCTGTACCTGATGGGTAAAAACCTGCAGGTACTGGCAGATGTTGAAATCATGGATTCATTCTCAGCACATGGCGATCGTGGTGAGATGTTGGCGATGATTGAAAATCAAAAATCATCTGTAAAAAAAATCTGGCTAACACACGGCACATTGGATCGACAGGAGAAATGGCGGAACTACCTGATGGAGCACGGATTTGAAAATATTGGAATCCCGTCGTTGGGAGAGGAGGAACAACTATGAACAATCGTAAAAAGATCTTCAACGACCCCGTGTATGGATTTGTTTCCGTACCCAGAGGCATCTTGCTGGATCTGATTGACCATCCATATTTTCAAAGACTTAGACGCATCCGGCAGCTTGGACTGAGTTCCTATGTGTATCCCGGCGCCTTGCACACACGCTTTCACCATGCCTTGGGCGCTTTGCACCTCATGCAGGAAGCCATCGAAACCCTCCGACAAAAAGGGGTTGACATCAGTTCGGAAGAAGCAGAAGGCGCATGCGCAGCCATTTTATTGCACGATATTGGCCACGGGCCATTTTCTCATGCCCTGGAACATTCGCTGGCGAAAATGCACCATGAGGCACTTTCGCAAATGTTTATGGAAGCGTTGAACCAGGAGTTTAAAGGACAGCTTTCCCTGGCCATCCGGATATTTCAGGATGATTATCCCAAAAAATTTCTTCATCAGTTGGTGTCCGGCCAATTAGACATGGATCGCATGGATTACCTCAATCGTGACAGTTTTTTCACCGGCGTGAGTGAGGGAGTTATTGGTTACGATCGGATTATCAAGATGTTGGCCGTACATGAAGGAGAGTTGGTGGTAGAAGAAAAAGGCATTTACAGCATTGAAAAATTCCTCATTGCCCGAAGGTTGATGTACTGGCAGGTTTACCTGCACAAAACTGGCGTAGCGGCAGAAAAAATGCTCATTCACGCTTTGCGGAGGGCAAGGGAGTTGAGTCTTTCCGGCATCAGTTTAGAGGTGCCTCGACATTTAGGCTGGTTTTTGGCACGGGAGGCCGGAGATACCGCCGATCCAGAAGAAATGTTGTCTCATTTTTCAAAATTAGACGACAATGACCTCACTGCTGCGATTAAATACTGGTCGGAGGCAGAAGATTTCACCCTGGCCTTGCTGTCGCGTGGGCTGCTCGATCGGAAACTATTTCGATTAGAGTGGCATTCAGAACCGGTGGATGGAGATTATGCGCAATCCATTCGGGAAAAAATTAGTCAAAAATGGGGTAATGCAGCCATGCTTGACCACCTGGTTTACATTGGCTCTGAAAGCAACCGTGCGTATAACGACACCCGGGAGCAGATCAAAATATTGTTCAAAAATGGATTGGTGAAGCCCATTGACCAGTGTTCAGACGTACCCATGTACACTCAATTGGTCACAAAATATTTCATTTGTTATCCCAAAGAATTGGGCATTTGACCAAACTTTCACACTTGCCTGGCTCTTCTCCCGGGCTTTGCCCTGTATTTTTGCCCCAGAATTGCGCTGTAGCGGCCTTCATCACCATACTAACCCGTTCCTATTGTTATGGCAAACATCCGATGCCTGTTTTTTCTTTTGGCCGCCGGCCTGAGTCCCATTGTTTCTGCACAGGATATGCCCCCCGATGCACAGCCTGGAAAATGTTATGCCAAATGCATCATGCCGGATCAGTTTGAAACAGTTACCGAACAGGTTGCGGTGCGACCTGCCGGGAAACGAAACTTTGTGACGGCAGCCGAGTTTGAAACCCGGGTTGACTCCTATGATCTCAAGGAGGGATACCAGCGAATCATCCACATTCCAGCTGAATATGAGCGAATTACAGAAGATATACAGGTCAAGGAACCCGGGAAAAGGTTCATTGTAACCCAGGCAGTTTATGAAACGACGAATGAAATGTTACCCAATAAACCAGAGTCTAAACGTCTGGTAGCCATTCCTGCCGAATATGAAACGGTTCAAAAACAAGTGCAAATCAAGCCGGCTATAGTAAAGATGGTGGAGGTCCCGCCTGTTTACGAAACAGTGGAAGAAACCTATGTGGTGGAGGAAGGCTACATCCGGTATGAAGTAGCGGAGCCTACCTTTGAAACCGTAACAGAACGGATCGAAATACGACCGGCCACTACTAAATGGATTAAAAAACAAGCAGATGCTACCTGTCTGAGCGCCGATCCCGACGATTGTTTGGTTTGGTGTCTGGTGGAAATACCTGCGGAGTTTAAAACCATCACCAAACGTGTCAACAGAGGCTGCGACGGGTCGGGGAAAGCAGATGCAGGATGTGTCAAATCCATAGAAATCCCTGCCAAATTGGGTAAACGCACGGTCAAAAAAATCAAAACTCCGGCTACAATTAAGGAGGAAACCATACCTGCTGAGTACCGCACTTTTTCCATTCGTGCAGTAAAAACAGAAGCCTATGTTAAAGAAGAAATCATTCCAGCCGAAAACACCCCATCCAAAAAGCAAATACTGAAAACGCCTGCAAGCATTCGAGAAGAGGAAATTTCGGGCGAAACGGTAACCGTAACCAAAGAGGTGCTCAAAACTCCGTCCGGTATACGAACCGAAAATATTCCGGCTGAAAGAGCTGCCAATACCATTAAGGTGGTAAAAAAGCCGGCAACAATCCGTTCTGAAAGCTTATTGCCTGAAACTGTCGCCATTACCCGTCGCCAGCTACTGAAAGAAGGCGGTTTTTCTGAATGGCGTGAAGTATTATGCGGGGAAAAAGTAACTGGATATACCATCAGGCAAATTCAGGAAGCCCTCAATAAAAAAGGGTATAACATTGGTACGCCAGATAATGTCATGGGCGCCAAAACAAAAGCGGCCCTGATCAAATTTCAGAAGGATCATCGCCTGCCGGAAGGTCAATTAGATATGGAAACATTAAAGGCCCTTGGAGTGAATTAAATTTAGTATTTTTGGTTCCATTAAATAATTTCAACAATTCAATCAGTTTGAAAATGAAAAAAGTAGATCTAATTTCAGATCAAATAATAATAAAAAACCTCAGCAATCCTGAAGTTTATGGCGAATTTATTCAAGCCCTAAAACAGTGTTTAGAAAATGGTTACAATCGACCAGTTTTAATAGTTTCAGATGCTATATCAATTTATCCGAATGTTGCATGTCCTATTGCAGGATTGATTAAGTACTATAATTCATTAGGTATAAAATTCAAAACATCTTCAGTAGGGAAAGCGGCAAATTCTATTTGCTTAACCTCGCCACTACAAATAGGAAGCGAGCGGGCTAGTCATCAAACAACATTCTTAAATAAAGTTTGGGAATTTAAAAAGGAGGAAGACGTTTTCAATCTAAGTAACGCATTTATTGACGAATTGACAAAAACTGATCAATTTGAGAAAGGGGTTCTTCATAGTCTTGAATGGTCACTTTATGAAATTATGGATAATGTAATCAATCACTCAGAAACTGAATCTGGTTTTGTTATGGGACAAATTCACCTTAAGTCAAAACATATTGCCTTATGTGTTTTTGATGCTGGTCAAGGTATTTTTAATTCTCTTCAAACTTATCATCCCAAGCCTAAAACGCCTCTTGACGCATTAACGATTTGTATTAAACCAGGAGTTACAAGAGGGTTTGGACAAGGGAATGGACTATTTGGGCTTTATGAAGTTGTACGCCAAAACGAAGGTACATTCTCCATTTCCTCCGCTGGAGCCTCTTTAAGATTTAAGGACAACAATGTTCAAACGTCATACAACAACCCTTATGTATCAGATAAAATAGGCTGTACCACAGTTGATTTTCAGCTCAACTATAAAAAACCAATCTCGCTTGGAGAAGCATTGCAAACTACAGGTCGAACTTACCCTCCGGTAAATTATAGGATTGAGAATCTTGAAAATGAATCAGGTGAAATCATTTTTCTTCTTAAGGAAAAAAGTTCTGGTTTCGGGACAAGAAAAGCAGGACAAAAAATGCGCAATGAGGTATTAAACATCCACCATGAGACTGGGCAATCCGTTGTAATAGACTTTGATGGCATTGCCTTAGTTGCATCCTCATTTGCTGACGAGTTTCTTGGAAAACTTGTGCTTGAATTAGGCTTTTTTGGGTTTAACAAGGTAATTCGGCTACGAAACATGAGCGAACTTACTCAATCCATCGTACAAAAATCTGTCTCACAAAGAATGGCAGAATCATTAAAACAATAAACACAAAACACTGATTAACAAGCAATTAATATCATGTTAAGATAAAGATGGTATTATAAATTGACATTTAACGAATTTTTCTCGCCCCGGTCAGG
>JAEUUS010000592.1 GCA_016787545.1 Saprospiraceae bacterium | reverse complement strand
TCTGCCGATGAAATGCCTTTTTATTTCGCCCTCTACCGTTTCGACGGGGAGGGCGTGGGGAAATTCGACCAGCCGCGCAACCTATTGGGATTCACCCCTTTCTACGCGGACAAATGGTATTTTGAAGACCATACAGCTGTTGAAGGTGAATATTATACTTACGTGGTGGTCAGTTTCAATCGGGCCAATGTCAGCAGCTACCCCAGCGATCCTGTTTTTGTCAAAAAAACCAAGAAAAAAGCCAAAAAGAAACGCCGTTTCTGGGGCTATCTCCTTGGGTAAAAAGATTCAATAAGCGTTGCCAAAAAGGCCACAAATACCCCGGCAACGACCAGTGTATAAACGCTTATACTCAGATGCGTTAAGGGTTCAGCCAGGGCCAGCGCGTTTATGGCAAACAGAGATGCGCCCAATGCGGTGAGGGCTGGCCACCTCATGCGCGCTGGTAGCCATACATTCCACCAGGCCATTAGCATGGCTGCAACGCCCGCCGCCAGCGCTGTTGGCAAGGAAAACGGCGCCGCTGCTGCCCCCAGCACCCCCAGCCCTACCACTGCTACCGGTTTCCAATAGCCGGGAAACAATTGGTGTGTGCGCGTGGGCAGGGCAGGTGCACCCGATTCCGGAATCAGGAAAAAACGCAGGCTCTTCCACTCATATAACAAGGCTAACAGGTTCAACAGCAGGAAAAAAGCATTGACAAACGGCGTTCCTGCCCATTGCTGCGAAGTGGTAACTGCCAGAATACTTGCATTCATCGGAATCAGCATTACCAACCCAAGTAGCGACCAGCGCTGACTCAATACCAGAGCTCCCACCAAAACCTGAGATACGGCCACAAAATATCCGAACAATCCCAACTGGTATTGCGCCAATTGTTTGATTAAAAAAGGCGGACCAATCAACTGCCCAAAATGACCGTCGCTCAGTTTGCACAGGCCGGATGAGAAAAAAACATAGCCCAGCAACAGCCGGATCATCAACACATAAAAGTCGGTTAAACGCATAGGGTGTCGTATTTCTACTTGCGAATAAAGGTCCTTAAATGGTTGAACACCTCCAAATACAGACCATCGGGCTATTTTTTCGGAGTAATCTGCTGCATGAATCGACTTTTGGACGGTAGACGGTAGACGGTGGGGTTGCGTGGGTAATTATAACAACGTGGGTTGTCATCCTGAGTAATCGGGATGACAACCCACAATAGTTAACTACCCAAACAACGCCACCGTCCACCGTAAGCCGTCAACCGTCAACCGTCCACCGTCTATGAAACAACTATTCTCATTCCTCCTCCTCCTGTTTGTAACCACCTCCTTCGCCCAGAAAAAAGCACCCGATGCTGCGGGTGAGGAAAAAGCCATCAAAAAAACCATCAACAATTTTTTCGACGGCATGGAAAAAGGCGACACCGCCCTGCTGAAAAGCACCTGTATGCCGGACATGGTATTACAAACCTACATGGCCGACAAGGAAGGTATCATGCAGGTGTACACCGAAGATTTTGCCGAATTCGTGATGATGGTGGGCAATCCTGGCCCTGATCAATACGATGAACGCATCAAGTTCGAAGCCATTCATGCCGAGCAGACGCTGGCCAGTGTCTGGACCCCTTACTCCTTCTATATCAACGGAAAACGCTCTCACTGTGGCACTAATTCTTTCCAATTAGTCAAAACAAAAGACGGCTGGAAGATCCAGTATATCATCGATACACGCCGAAAACAAGGCTGTAATTAGGCCGACAATGTCGCTCGGATGGCAAAAAAGCCGTTACACGGCAAATTTGTGCAGGAATTTTATGGTGCGGATACAAAAGACCCTACTTTTGGCGTTTGGTATCACCTAAAAACGAAGTAACCGGTTTACACAATCTAACAGCACCGAACGTCTAT
>JAEUUS010000587.1 GCA_016787545.1 Saprospiraceae bacterium | reverse complement strand
ATAGCCTGTGGTACGGGGTTACTTACCCGGAAGATAAGTAAACGGTGCAGGCTGCCCTGGCTAAATTGTAAGGTAATGTGGGGAATGTGGGGAATGTGGGTAATGTGGGGAATGTGGGGAATGTGGGGAATGTGGGGAATGTGGGGAAAATATTTCAATAAGTGGAATTAAACAACACCTAAACATGATAAAGCACATACTACTACTTGCCTTTTTGGGCTGCTCGTTTGCACTTTCCGCTCAGATCAGCGTCGGTTTATCCGCCGGCGCCAATTATACCTCCTGGAAATGGGAGGTTGACAATCTGCCAGCTAATGCATTCAACTTTCAACCGGCGTTTGGCTGGCGGGCTGCGCTGCTGGCAGAAATACCGCTGAATAAACAATTGAGGTTAAGAACCGAATTGGGCACACAGGTCTATGCCAATGGAGATAAAAGAAGCTTCATTTTTCCATCCGATATCTTAAACGGCGATTTTGATGGCTCCCAATACCGTTACCGGGAAAACTATCAATTCTGGGAGGTTAGTGTCCTTGCGGAGGTAATACCCATCCGGAAGATTTCCTGGTTCTATATACTGGCCGGCGCTACCGGAGGCAAGCTAACCAAAGGCTGGACGAGTTTCAAAGCCCTGGAACCTGATAAAGAGCAATTATCCGGCGATCCTATAGACGTTAAGAACGACAACTGGCATCACAATAGCCTGGCAGCAGATTTGGGGCTGGGCGGGAATATTCCGTTGAGCAAATCCATCAAACTCAAACTCGAATCCCGTTTCCTGTATTTCTTCAACGAACTCGATGACCTGGACAATGTGCATTCGCGGATGAGTCCGGTGATGCTGAGTCTGGCATGTGTGTATAAGTTGTGAGGGTTCACCGCTAAGTACGCAAAGTGCGCGAAGGGAGACTATTTTGCGCACTTTGCGTACTTTGCGGTGAATAATATTACCTAATTACTATGAAAAAGAAAGTTTTACTAATAGCCTTCCTCTCTTTTACTGCTGTATTATCTGCACAAATCAGTGCGGGGTTAAGTGTAGGAATCAATCACACCAGCTGGAAATGGGATGTGGATAATTTGCCTTTCGCTTGGCCGGAATATCAATCGGCATATGGGTGGCGAGCGGTATTATTATCGGAAATACCGTTGCATAAACAATTGAGGTTAAGAACCGAATTTGGCACACAGGTCTATGCCAATGGGGATATAAAGCAGTTGGTTTTTGAATCTGACATTCTCAACGGTGATTTTAATGGTACCACATACCGTTTCCGGGAAAACTATCAATTCTGGGAAGTCAGTGTGCTGGCAGAAGTAATGCCCATCCGGAAGATTTCCTGGTTCTATATAGTGGCCGGCGCTACCGGAGGCAAGTTAACTAAAGGCTGGACGAGTTTGAAAGCCCTGGGGCCTGACAAAGAACAACTGTCAGGTTATTCTATAGACGTTAAGAACGACAACTGGCACCACAATAGCCTGGCGGCAGATTTGGGGCTGGGCGGGAATATTCCGTTGAGTAAATCCTTCAACCTCAAACTCGAATCCCGTTTCCTGTATTTCTTCAACGAACTCGACGACCTGGACAATGTGCATTCGCGGATTAGTCCGGTGATGCTGAGTCTGGCATGTGTGTATAAGTTGTGAGGGTTCACCGCTAAGTACGCAAAGTACGCGAAGGGAGACTATTTTGCGCACTTAGCGTACTTTGCGGTGAATAATATTACCTAATTACTATGAAAAAGAAAGTTTTACTAATAGCCTTCCTCTCTTTTACTGCTGTATTGTCTGCACAAATCAGTGTGGGGTTCACCGCGAAGTACGCAAAGTACGCGAAGGGAGACTATTTTGCGCACTTAGCGTACTTTGCGGTGAACTTCGTACTTTGCGGTGAATAAACAGACTTTCCTATGCGTACCCTGCTTTTCGCCGCTTTTATGTTTTTCGGCCTGGCAACACAGGCGCAAACCACTAAACCCGCTCCGGAAGAAACCCCGGCCCCGGCGCCCAAACCGGCCTACCGATCGCCCGGGGTAAATATTTCCGGCCCCACCACCATCTGCAAGGGCGGAGAAGCCATCCTTAAAGCGGAAGGCGATTACGAGAGCTTTGAATGGAATACTGGCGTTCAGGATCGTTTCCTGCGCGTGCGCGAGGAAGGAACCTACGAGGTTACGGTAGTCACCAAAGGCGGCTGCCGACTCACCACTTCCGTTACCGTTCGGGTCATTCCGTGTACGTAGACGGCTTACGGTGGACGGTAGACGGTGGCGTTGCTCTTGAGGTTCCTTACTTGCCAATAGTCCAAAACAAATCTAAAAGCAACGCCACCGTCCACCGTAAGCCGTCCACCGTAAGCCGCCAAAAATCCCCATCTTTGCCCCATGATTAATTTTCCGGATATTCCTGATGAAGCGCCTGATGCGCTCGTGTCCTTTCATTTTGAAGATGTTCAGTTTGAACTGCCCGATGAGCAGCAACTGAGTGACTGGCTGCAGGACGTGGTTAAAAACGAAGGCAAAGCCTTTATAGAGGTAAACTATATTTTTTGCTCGGATGAAAAGCTGCGTGATATGAATGAGGAATACCTCGATCACGATTATTACACAGATGTCATCACTTTCCCTTATTCAGACGACGCTGTGCACGGCGATGTATTCATCAGTTACGACCGTGTGGCAGACAATGCCAGGCAATTAAATGTTGCATTTGAGCAGGAGCTGTGCCGGGTGCTGGTGCACGGCGTGTTGCACCTCTCCGGTTATCTGGACAAAACAGATGCCGAGGAAAAGGTAATGCGTGAAAAAGAGGATTTCTATTTGAAGCGTATGTTTGGGTGAATTCACTGGACATTTTGGTTTCAGACCTATAAGGTTTCCAAAAACCTACGGTATGTACATAAGTTAAATAGAGAATCAATTTCTGAGATTATCCCCACTAATAACATCTAGCATCTTGTAACCCGCTGTTTTAACGGCGGGCAAAAGTCGACCCACCCATTACATCTAGCATCTTTACAAAACATCACATCTTCAAGAGGTTATAGATGCTGATGCTCTGTAAAGATGCTAGATGTGAATAGTGGGGTATTCCTGGCCACTCGTTGAAACGAGTGGTTACAAGATGCTAGATGTATTTTCAGATTGCCTTAAAATCCAAATATAACTTATGTACATACCATAGGTTTTCAAAAACCTTATAGGTCCGAAATCAAATGGTTTGGGTAAGTCATCTATGTCAACGTTTCCAGCATTTGAATGAATTCATCAGAAGGGAAAAGACGCAATTCCTGAGTCGTGAGCTCATACCTGATCGGCTGGAACTTGCCCGCTTTATACCAAAATACCTGGTTGCTGATGGAGCCTGGTCCTTCCTCA
>JAEUUS010000559.1 GCA_016787545.1 Saprospiraceae bacterium | reverse complement strand
TCCGCTTTTTTGTGTTTGGCCCGGGCGCCTGCCTGCCTGCACTTTTGTACCAGAAACTAAACTACTGAACATTTTGGTTTCAGACCTATAAGGTTTCCAAAAACCTTATAGGTCTGAAACCAAAATGACCGGTAGTATGATTTAAAACATAACCGTGAGGAATGCCTTTGACAAGTCTGTGCCTTGTTTACGACAAAAGTGCAAAAAACAGGGCCGTTCCTGGTCAATGAACCAAAGAACGCCCTACTTTAGAGGCGGGGATTTTCAAGCCCTGCATGTGCGGTTTTTTAGAAGGGGAAACCGGCGGCAGGCTTGAATTCCCTTTTTTTTGCCAAATCATTTCACCCAATAGTATCCTGTTTATGAAAATCAGTTCTTACTCTGCACTGCTGCTAACTGCTTGGCTATTAGCAACCGACGCCTTTTCCCTTCAAGCGCAGGAACATCTTGAGATCCAGATAAATAGTGCAATAACGCGGACACCCGTGGTGCTGACAAAAGGCGCTAATACCATCCGGCTTTGCGGTCTGGAACCTGCCAATACTTACAAATTGATTGCGGTACCTATGGCCAACAGCCAACAGGCCCATTTTGAAGTGGCGCCTGCGCCCGCTTTATCTAAAGGCGCCAGTAAGGTGGCCTTTATGCGCGAACAAAAGAATGCCGTTACTTTCTCCGCCCCGGAATCCTGTCTGGATATTCAAATCAACGCACAAAGTTTGGAGCAAGACCAGGATGTGCCAACTTACATTTCTATTGTATGTGAAAGTTGCACAGAAAGCCGCTCCTGGATCAATAAAGTATCCGGGATGGCCGACCTTTCTTTGCTTGAGGTACAAAGCGACCTGAGTGCGGAGCATCTGATTGAAAACGTGCTGGTTGGAGGCGGATGTTTCCAGATCAGCAATGTAACTTATCAGGGCATGCCAACACAGATAGGCACCTTTACGAATGGATCAACCAATATTGGTTTTAATTCGGGTATTGTATTGGCTACCGGAAACATCGGACTGGCGCCAGGCCCCAATGATACCCACGGCTCCAGCTGGGGCTTTGGGGTGTTGACTCCTGATCCGGATCTGGGCCCTCTGGCGAATGCCAATGTGTACGACATGGCCAATATCGAATTCGACTTTATTCCTACCCAAAATACCGTAACTTTTGAGTTTGTTTTTGCCTCTGAAGAGTACTGTGAGTATGTGAACAGCGCATTCAATGACGCTTTTGGTTTTTTCATTTCAGGCCCGGGTATTAATGGCACCCAAAACCTTGCGGTGGTCCCTTCTACGAATACACCAGTATCCATCAATACCATCAACCATATTACAAACAGCGGACTCTATGTACACAACACCCCAGTGGTGCATCAGGATTGTCCAAATGTGCCGGCCACTACAGGTTTAATTCCACAAGAAATTCAGTACGACGGATTTACCCGGAAAATGGTGGCCGTGGCTACCGTAGTGCCCTGTGAAAAATATCATATCAAACTAAAAATTGCAGATGCCGGCGATGGTGTCTGGGATTCGGCAGTGTTTTTAAAAGCCAATTCTTTCGATGCCGGAGGGGAAGTCCTGACAGAAACAGCTTATCCAGGCGGTCAAAATGCTGCTTTTGAAGGATGTGAGGCTGGAAAAATCCGTTTTTCGCGGAGTAATAGCAATATCAATATTCCCATGGTGGTACAGTTCATTACCGGAGGAACCGCTGTTCCGGGAGTGGATTATGTGCCGCTAAACAGTCCGGTGATTATTCCTGCGGGGCAAACGGAAATATTTATCCCGGTACAGGTTTTAGCTGATGGACTGACGGAAGGCCCGGAAAACATTCAGTTGGTAGTTCCAAACACTTGTTCCTGTTCCCAGGGGGTTGTGGAGTTTGTGATCAATGACCGGCCAGTATTTACGGCCAATATGAACGCCCAATCACTTTGTGTGGGCGAAACTGCCACCCTTTCACCGGCGATTAATGGCGGATTGCCAGGCCTAACCTAC
>JAEUUS010000498.1 GCA_016787545.1 Saprospiraceae bacterium | reverse complement strand
AAAATACAATTTCAACAACGGAATGCCCAAGATTCACGAGCACGACGGCAAACCGGCCCAGGGCTTCGGACTGCTGTATCAGGGCCGATTGGTGTGTTTCTACAATTTTGAAACCGACCTCGGCGACGGCTGGGACGATGTACACAACGACCCCAAAGAGCTACGCACCAAAGCTTTGCAAATGGGGGCGAATATTGTGCAGTTTGTGTTTGGGCAGTAAAAGTTACCGCTTCACAAACTTCCCGCTCCATACTTTGCCTTCTTTTTGAAGACATATAAAATAAAAGCCAGGCAATAGATCCTGAATCCGGATGGATAATTGTCCATCGGATACCATCGAAGCAAGAGGTAATACCACTCGACCTGTAGCATCGTAAATACTGATTTCTCCTTTGGCGAACTCACCTGATATATATATATCCTCAGAGGCAGGATTTGGGAACACTGCCAGTTTTTGCCCCAAGTGACTTGCCTCCGCTGCTCCGATCAAGGTCGAATCGCAATCAAAATTCGATTGCCGGTAGTGCGGCATATTAGGTATCGTAGCAAAATTGTAGGATGGCAGCACGATCCCGTGTTGAACAAGTTCGCAACTCAGCCCAAGGCAGTTGGGCTTGTTGATTACGTGTAGGTTGTAGGTGCTGCTCGTGTTGGAGATGTAGATTTTCCCATCTGGAGCCAGGGCAGCAAGGTAAAAGATCGTGGGGTAAGGATTCTGGTAGCCATCCCAGGTGGCAATTTTCATCTTGCTGGATTCGATGTCTGGGGCTTGCAAGTCAAATTGATAGATATTTTTTCGAGCACAAATATACAGAAAGCGCGAGTTAGGCGAAATGGCCGCGCCCAGGATGTAGTTGATGGTATCGTTAGGAAACATGATGTTCCGTGCATTAGAGAGATCGCCGGTAGCAGCGTCGAAATCGAAGATGTTCAGCCCGTTCCAGGCATTAAAGCGTATGTACTTTTTCCCATCAGGCGTAAAGGTCACTTGTGTCGCTATATCTCGGTCGTCCCAAACATTGCCCATACATTTGACTTGGGCCGGCTGTATGCCCTCGGAAGTTATCGGCAACAGGAAATAACAATTGGAGTGCGACTTGGGAACAATAACCCACCAGTCTTCGCCGTTGGCGTGCCTCACAGCCTGAATATTTCCCCGTGCAAAAGTATCGAATACGGCAATTTGATTTTTCAGCACCACCGCCCCAAGACCTGAATCCTGGGTCATATCAATTTTTTGATAAAACAATCTTTGGGGCGCTAATGCCAAAAAGTTAGTGTCAGATTGATACGGCTCGTCAAAGTCAAGATTGAAAACATAATACAGGCTGTCGCCTTCAGGTGAAGGAATAGCTATAACGCCTTGAATAAGCGGACTTCCCCCAGAAGAACAATAAATATCTTCTATCAAACCAGGGTTGATGCTGTCACCATTGAGCATGATTTCGTGCTTGGCATTGACAATATAACAGCCGTTTGAGTAAAATAGTAAATTCCCATCCACATCACTCATACTTGTATTTGAGCCTTCCATCAGAAATTTGTGTACCGTTTTTATATGGGAGATGTAGCGGGGATTTTCTCTAAAATCCAATAAGACTGCATCGCCACCAGGATCAAGCAGGGAGGTATCGTACCCGATTACCCATTGATAATCCCTTTTATCCTGAGCATCCAGATTAAGGGAAAAAAGTATGAGAACCAAAGGCAGGAAAACCATTAGAATACGCATATCAGAACTAAAAAGGAGGCTGCCCCTGTCAAGGAGCAGCCTCGGTGAATATTGATTTATTTAGGCTGAACAACCAGTTTCTCAACGTATATTGAGCCATTGCCTGTCAGAATTTTTATCAGGTAAATCCCCGATGAGATGCTCGCATCGAGTTCGGTCACTACCTCGCTTCCCCAAAAAGTTTTGCTCAGCAGCAGGCCTCCCTGCATATCAATTAGCGACAAATGACCCTGGCCTGTCCATGGGCCTCTAACTGTAAAAGTCGATTGCGCCGGGTTGGGAGAAACCTTAACCCTTTGGTTTTCTGTGGTCGAAACAACTGGGCGGTCCCTATTGGCCAAAGCAGTACCCACCTGTAGATATTCCTGTTCTCTTTTCCTGGTATACGCTTCAGGGGTTTCTGGTTTAGCACACTCTTTGCCGCGCATGGGTCTTCCCTACTTCATCAGGAAGACCCATGCGCGGCAAGAAACCGGAAACGAAAGTAATTAACAAAAGTTAAACGAACAAGTATGGCGAGATTATTTAACATATAGCTCTCCTGTCACAGGACGTCACCCCTTATCCATCTTTTTCCCGAATAAAAACAGGAGGCGACGACCTATACGATCATCGCCTCCTTCATTTTATCTGATACCTAAACCGGCATTATTCCGCACAGCAGGGAATATCGCAGCAAGGTTGGTCGTCGCAGCAGCTTTGGTTGGCTGCCGTTTCACAACAATCTTGCGGAACACAGCAAGAATCAGATCCAGTACCAACAAAGGCAAATGCGATACCTGCAGAAAGGAGAATAGCTGCCGTAAAGGCAAAAACTTTATTTTTCATGATGTTGAAAATGTTGTTTGAGTGAAAAAGAGGCTTCCGGGGTTGTTTTCCGGTACTCAAACAACAAAGGACGGAGGCTTCCAAATAGAACGATCCACTTCCTGAGGGTAAAAACCCTGATAATACCCGGGGTTCACCCTTTTCTCCTGTATCAAAACAGGGCGACCACAAATTTGCGGCTGCTCCGGAACCAGGCACAAACAACAGCAGGGACCCGAAACACAACAAGCCGGCATGGAACAACCGGAATCTTGCTCCTCTGTTTCATTTTCTTCACTGCAACCGGAAAAAAGACAACTCGTGCTCTTTTTTACCGCCTTCTCAACAGTCGTACAAATCCCGCCAGAAAAATTGCACTCCTCCGATGCGCCGCGCGGAGCCGCAGTGGCGATCAGAAGGGTTACAGAAAAAAGCAAGACAAGCAAGCGGTCCATGTAAGAGGATTTGCACAGCAAATTAAAAAAAACTTATCGAAACCACCCACACTTCAGCCACTTCATTAACATAAGCTTATCAACGAACTTTACCTTTGCGCCGCCCCCGCCAATCTCCAAGGGGGCTTTTACACTTCAAACCCTTATAGGGTGACCACGAGGGTCGCCCCTACTCAAACCCTTCAAACATCGCCCCGGAATACCATTCCGGGATACTTCAAACCCCTCAAACTCTTCAAACCCACACTATGCACATTCTCCTTCTCGGATCCGGTGGACGCGAACATGCCCTTGCCTGGAAACTCACCCAAAGTAAACGCTGCGATCAATTGTATATCGCTCCGGGCAATGCCGGCACTTCAGCGCATGGAAAAAACGTGCCCCTTAATCCCCTGGATTTTGAAGCAGTTGGCAAATTTGCCCTGGAAAACCAGATTGATATGGTGGTAGTAGGCCCGGAAGAGCCGCTGGTGCGCGGCATCTGGGATTACTTCCAGGAAAACGATAAACTCCGGCATATTCCCGTGATCGGCCCATCCAAAGCCGGCGCCATGATGGAAGGAAGCAAGGCCTGGAGCAAAAAATTCATGCAGCGCCATAAGATACCCACGGCCGCCTACCGGGAATTCTCCGAGCAGGAAATGCCGCAGGCCATTGAATACGTACGCAAACACAGCCTGCCCGTGGTACTAAAAGCCGACGGGCTCGCAGCGGGCAAAGGGGTGGTCATCTGCCAGTCGCACGAAGAAGCCATTGCTGAAATTCAGGAAATGCTAAACGGCAAATTCGGCGACGCCAGCGCCCGTGTGGTGGTGGAGCAGTTCCTCAGCGGCATAGAATTCAGCGTTTTTGTGCTCACCGACGGAAAATCCTACAAAATTCTGCCAGAAGCCAAGGATTACAAGCGCATTGGCGAAAAAGATGCCGGCCTGAATACCGGCGGCATGGGCGCCGTAAGCCCGGTGCCGTTTGTAGATGCCGAGATGTGGGAAAAAGTTGAAACCCGCATCATCCAGCCTACCGTAAAAGGTCTGCGCAAAGAAAAAATCCCATACAAAGGCTTCATTTTCATCGGTTTGATCCGGGTAAACAACGAGCCTTACGTGATTGAATACAATTGCCGAATGGGCGATCCGGAAACAGAGGTTGTGATGCCGCGTCTGAAAAACGACCTGGTTAACCTCTTCGAAAACTGTGCAAAAGGCACCCTCGGCCGCGTGAAAATCCGCGCCGACAAACGGGTGGCCACCACCGTTTTCCTGGTTAGCGGCGGTTACCCGGGCGATTATGCCAAAGGAAAAACCATCACGGGCCTGGAGGAAGTGAAAGACGGCATAGCTTTTCACGCCGGAACGGCCCTGGATAAAAACGGCCAGGTGGTAACAGCCGGCGGCAGGGTTATTGCCCTCACCAGCCTGGGCAAGGACATCCCCGGCGCCCTCAAAAAATCCAATCGGAATGCCAAAAAAGTGCAGTTCGATGGGAAGTATTTCCGGAGGGATATTGGGAAGGATTTGCTGTAATTGGAGGCTGTTAAGGCGCGTTTTTATTTTCACCGCAGAGGCGGAGAGACGCAGGGAGATTGATAGCTAATACGTTTTCACCTCTGCGTCTCTCCGCCTCTGCGGTAAAAACTACATTTGATACACCCTCATTTCTAACTTTTTATACCATGAAATACATCCTGATCACCCTAAGCCTTCTTCTCGGCGCCATCGCTCTTTTGCCAGCTTGCAAAAGCAATAAATACGCTGCCGACAAACTTCCACCCAAACAACTGCGCTGGGGCTCCGGCGGAGGCTTTGTGGGCAAAGAAACTGCCCATATCCTCTGCGACAATGGCCAGATTTTCGCGCGCGACATGATGGGCGCCATCACCAAATCGGGCAGAACCAAAGGCAGCAAAGCCAAAGCGCTCTTCAAAACCGCAGAAACCCTTAGCAATCTGGATTTCCAGCACCCGGGCAACACCTATACTTTCCTGGAATGGCAGGATGGGGATATGGTACGCCGCATTGTTTGGGGAGATAAAGCCATTCCGGTAGACAAATCCGTGCAGGATTTGTACAATCAGCTCAATGGGATGTTGAAATAAACGATGGACGATGGGGTTTGGTGGGTATTTATACCAACGTGGATTGTCATCCCGCGCAGCGGGACCTACACAAGACTGGTTGCGCACAATCTTTTTTCCAGGGGATATTCTTGTATTCTGGCTGGTGTAGGTCCCCCTGGCGGGGGATGACAATCCACTTTACTTTAAATGCCCACCCAACCCCAACCCCATCGTCCATCGTTTACTTCCTCGCCAAATACACGCCCAGCAGAATAATGGCTGTGCCCAGGATATCTATCCAACCAATGGCTTCGCCATCCAGGGAGCCTATGGCTATAGCGCCTATGGGCAACAGGTAAGTAACGGAGGTGGCAAAAATGGCGCTGGTGCGCTGCAACAGTAAAAAATACAGAATTGACCCGAGAACGGTGCCTATTGCCGACAGGTAAAACACATATCCAAGCCCTTTCATGCCTTCCGGATGCTGCCAGGCTACTTCCCAACCACCGGAATACCACAAACCACCCATAAACAACAGGCCCGTAACCATAAACGCTGCAGAAGCGATGGCCGCCGGATGTAAATCGCGTAAATGTCGGTTCACCGTATTGGCATTGATGGCGTAACAAACCGTTGCCAACACACACAAACCGGCATAAAAGGCATTTCCGGATACCCCTCCGTGCCCGTTGAACAGCACCAGCATGATCGCACCGCCTAACCCAATCACTACACCCAGCACTTTATCCCGCGAAAACGCCATACCAAAAAACAAAGCGCCGATAACCAGCGTAAACAAGGGCGTCAGGGAGTTCAGTACCCCCGCCAGACTACTGTCTACATGCTGCTGCGCTACCGCAAAAAAGAAATTGGGAATGGCAGAGCCACAAAAAGCCACGATTACCAGCGGTTTCCAGCGTTTCCAGTCAATTTTTGACCAGTATACTATGGCAATAGGTATGTACACCACGGTAGCCAGCACCATGCGCCACATGGCCATCTGTACCGGACTAAATATAGCCACTGATTTTTTGATAAACAGGAAGGACGCCCCCCAAATGGTTGCCAGAAAAATCATCAGGAACCAGTCGGATGCAGAGGGTTGGCGATTAGACATGTATTGTTTTTGTTTTCAGAAGGGTTTACACTGAGAGTCTCACTTAAAGTGAGACTCTCAGTGTATTACCGGAAATTACTTACCCGAAAAAGTCCTGAGTACTTTTCCTGTGAATTTTTCACCTACAAACGGGGTGTTTTTTGATTTCGACCGGATATGGCCGGATTCCAGCACCCATTCAGATTCCGGATCAAACACCGTTAATTCGGCGCGTTCGCCCTGGGCAATTTTTGGAACGGGTAACCCCAGAATACTTCTTGGCGCCAGGCACAGTTTTTCTACCAGCTGTGGCGTTGTCAGTTCTTTATACAGATAGGTCCGGCACAAAGCAAATGCGGTTTGCAGGCCTATCATGCCCGATTCTGCGTACGGGAACTCCAGGTTTTTGGCTTCTTCGTGCCACGGAGTATGGTTGGAGCAGATAAAATCGATGGTTCCATCGGCGAGTCCCTCCCGCAAGGCATACATATCGGAAGTTTCGCGCAGGGGTGGCAGGATTTTCCAATTGGAATCAAAATCCACCAGCTTTTCGTCGGTAAAACATAGGTTGGCAACCGCCACTGAGCAGGTAACCGGCAGGCCGGCTTTTTTGGCCGCCCGGATCAGGCTGACACTTTTAGCTGTTGAAACCAGGTGGATATGCAGC
>JAEUUS010000467.1 GCA_016787545.1 Saprospiraceae bacterium | reverse complement strand
AAAATACGCAGATCTGCGTAGATACATTACACATGTTTACGGAGTTCCACCCCCTCTCCGTACCCCCACCTTTGTACCATCAAACAACACAAACCAAATCACTTTCAAATCAACTTTTGCGATGAAAAAGGCTATTGATCTTCATCTAATTGGAGAAAAACTCGAATTCAACGACGCACGCGAACAAACCAACGGACAGCGTAGCGAAGGCATAATGACCATTGCCGCTGGCAAAAAAGGACCTGGTGCGCACAAGCATATGCTTCAAACGGAAGGCTTTGAAGTGATCAGCGGACGGATGGTGGCCATCGTAAATGGCAAAGAAGTAGTGGCTAATGCCGGCGAAACCATCCTCGTGCTCCCAGGCGAGTCACATTCCTTTTTAAACGGGAGTACCGAGGAACCCTTGGTGGCAAAATTTTGGTATGAGCCTGCGCTCCATACCGAATGGATGTTGCAAACCATGGGCGAAGAAGCCATGGAAAAGGGCGGCGATTGGGATAAGGTTTCAGCGTTGCCAGCCATATATATGTTCTACAAAATGCGCAAGGAATACCGTTTAGCCGGGCTGCCTTACTGGGCTCAGGATTTGTTATTAGGAATCGGAGCTGGGATTGCAACCCTGACAGGCGCTGCTAAAAAAGTGACGCTGCCCGAGTCCTTGTCTGCTCAAACGTCTGTTCGCCAAAGACAAGCCTCTTCACAGCCAATTGAACTCAAGCAACCTGTATAAAAAACTTAAGCTAAAGCACAAACCGTAAAACAACTAAACGATGATTTACAAATTTTCCCTCATTGAGAAAATACTTCTCTCTAACGATATTATTCCACACCCATTTGCCGACGCCTCTTCTTCTGTGGGTCTTGGCTTCGCCCTGGGCAGTGCTGTCAAATTGAAAATTGCCGATGCACTTTCAACAGAGCATAAGTCAGTGCCTAAAATCGCCGCAAAAGCGGGCGTAAGTGAACTGGGCTGTGAGCTGGTGCTGGATTGCCTCGATGCGCTTGGTTACGTGACTAAAAAAGGCCATCAATTCGCTTTTACAAAGAGAGGATATCAAAACCTCTCTCCTGAATCGCCACAGAATTTCAGGCATTTTATCCTGTTTTGCGATTATCTGTACAAAGGATATCTGAATCTCGACGAAACCATACGGCAAGGCAAACCTGCGGAATCAGCCATGCTGGAAAAAATGACAGAATATGAATGGGAGTTGTTCTCACGGGCTATGATCGATATCTCACAAACCAACGTGAAAGAAGTAGCAGGCAAGGTTCCTGTCAGGAAATCTGCAACAAAAATGTTAGACCTCGGCGGCTCGCATGGACTTTACAGCATCGAATTGTGCAAAAAGCATCCACAGTTGAAAGCTACAATTGTAGACCTCCCGCCAGTAAAAAAATACGCCGACGAATGTATAGCAAAGCACAGCGCAGGCGACAAGATTGGTTATCTGGCAAGTGATTTTATGAAAGATGATTTGCCCAAGGGTAATGATATCATTCTGGGTTTCAACATTATTCATGGCCTAACCCCTTCTGAAAACGAGTATTTGGCTGCTAAAGCATTTGAGTCCTTAAATCCAGGAGGTTGTTATGTAATTCTTGATCAAATTAAAGGTATTGGCGGCAGCTCCCAATTATCAAAAGCCACAACGGCATACATGGCCCTGAACCTGTTGCATCAGGCCGGCGGGAAAACATACACCTATGCAGAAGCAGACACCATTGCCAAAAAGGCCGGGTTTCAAAAAACGACCCTGAAAAAATTGAATGCACCAGGGTTCGGTGTGATTGTTTGCTTCAAATAAGGATGATATATACGCAGATCTGCGTACACACATTACTGAGGTTTACAGAGTTCCACCCCCTCTCCGTACCCCCACCTTTGTTTCATCAAACGAAACAATTCTATTAAATGAAAAAGCAACCTTTATCCAAAGCTTCTAACAGCCTATTTGGCATCTTGTTGATGCTCGGCGTATTCAGCGCTTCGCTCCAATCAAGCGTGAACTGCCTTTCCAGCCTGTTGACTGAAATCCGCAGCCAATGGTCCAATTTTGAAGAGCACCTGAGTGATATGAATCCTCATCGGACTATTTTCCCTAACTGAACAACCATACTTTTTCACCATTCTAAATTTTCTTTCAAACAATGAAAAACATCCTTTCCATTTCCATTGCCTTGCTCTTCGTGAGCCTTTTTTCCTTCAATGCCAATGCGCAAACATCTAATGAAGAAGCCTCCCTGCTCAAAATGTGGGATGCCGTTTGGCAAGCATATGAAACCGGAAACGAAGCCAAAATGTGGTCTTTTTACACCGAAAATGCCTGCGAAATCTACCCTGACGGCAGCAGCATTTGTGGCGTAAAAGCCATCAAGGAAGGCTACGAAATGTTCAAAACCATGATGGAAGGTACGCCATCCTGGAGCATGACCAAGCCAACGATCACTTTCCTCGGATCAGATGTAGCCCTTCTGATTAGCGACGTAACCAGCGATATTAAATTGAAAGGTGGTCAGCAAATTGGCGGCAAATCAAAGTTCGCAACAGTGGTACACAAAGTGAATGGCCAGTGGCTGATTGCTTTTGACAGCCAGACCCCCGTGATGCCAATGCCGGATGCGGGAAAATAATCAGGGTTGACGCTAATTCAAAGATGATATAAGTAGTTTTTACCGCAGAGGCGGAGAGGCGCAGAGGTGTAAATGATTGGTTATCAATCTCTCTGCGTCTCTCCGCCTCAGCGGTAAAAACTACTTTTGGGACAATCGTTTGGTTTAAGGGAGAAAGGAGGGGGGGCCAAAAAAGGTTACCTCAACACCGTCACATTCCCTTCATAATCCAATGTAACGCCGTCCACAAACAAAATCCTGGCACGCCAAACAAACACACCCGGCGAAACCCGGTCGCCGCGGAATATGCCGTCCCAACCGGTGGATTCGTCGTTCGCTGCGCCGATGTGACGGTACACCAACTCTCCCCAACGAGAATAAACTTCCAGCCGAACCTCCTGCACCTCCGGGCCGCCATACACGGTGAAAAAGTCATTCTCTCCATCGTCGTTCGGGGTAAAAACATTAGGAACATACACATCACGCACTTTCTGCACAAACACGGTGATACTGTCAGTATCCGTACAGCCACCAGGGGCTTCAGCTGTAAGCACAAAAGTGGTGGTTTCATATGGTGTAGCCACCGGTTCCGGACAATCATAACAGGATAAACCAGGTTTGAGCGACCAGATAAAGGAGTCCAGCGGAGTATTTTGAACCAATACGATCTGCGCGCTTTCGGCAAGGTCAACCGTCAAATCATGCCCCAATTCTATCGTTGGAATCAAAGGAGTTATCAGTGTTCCTGAAACGATCTGCTCACATCCATTGCCATCCATGACTTTTAACACATAATCACCACCGGAAAGCTGGGAAAAAACTGTTTTTTCACTAAATCCACTACCGGAAAGGTCGTATGTATAAGGAAGAACGCCACCCGTTGTACTTTTTACAGAAATTTTTCCGGTATTCGGGCCCTCACAGCCAGGATGCTGAAAATCGGCCTCCAGCGTTAGCGGTGCCGGTTCTTCCAATGAAATCTGTTGAACAACCGAGCAGCCTTGTGCATCGGTGACGGTGCAAGTGTATAGGCCCGCACTCAGGTTTTGTAAAGACGCGGAAGTGGCCGCATTACTCCAGGCATAGGCATAACCCGGAACTCCTCCAGTGGTCGCTAAGGCAATTGTTCCGTTGGCATCTCCTGCACAGCGTATGTGAAAACCCTTGAAGTCGGAAACTGTAGACGCAACAGTCATAACAGGAGGTTCCGTTACATCCTGAATAAACACCACGTCGTTTCCAAAATTATCTTTGACTAAAATAGTATACGAACCTTTGGGTAAATTGGATATGGTTTCAATCTGGTTTAACCCGGAGAGCGTTCCAGTACCGAAGGGTCCGTTTCCACCTACCCGTTCCCAACCATAGGTAAATGGCGGGGTACCATTGGCTACCGAAAACTGTAACGACCCGCTGGATTCTCCATTACAAACTACCGGATTGGATTGCAGTACGCCTTGAATTTCACATTGTATGATCTGTAAATTCAATTGCACTAAACTGTCGCAGCCATTGGG
>JAEUUS010000460.1 GCA_016787545.1 Saprospiraceae bacterium | reverse complement strand
TGATCCGGGTGCGCTCGGAAAGTTTGTATTCCGCATGCACGCAGCCGAGGTTCCAGTCTACCCTAAACCAGTTGCGCGCGCGCAGGGATTGTCTGGGATCCTTTTCAAACTGGGTGTCGGTAAGTCCGCCGGGTTGCTGGGCCAGGTAGCTCATTTTGGTCAGCTCAATGCCCAATTCAAAGCGTTCCGAGAGGTCCCAGTGTACATCCACATACCCGTTATTGAGTTCAAAACCTGAATTGGGACGCCAGCCATTGCCGCGTTTATGTTGAAAGAAACCAAAATAATTCACCTTGCCCACGCTGCCACTCACGGCGTTGTACGATCCGAAAAAGCCCCAGGAGCCCAGGGTTTGCCGGGAGGTAAACTGAAAGGGCTGCCGTTCCTGTGGCTGATGCATCACAAAATTCAGCATGCCGCCAAACTGAGTGCCGTATTGCAGCGATGCCGCCCCGCGCACCACCTCTATACGCTGCAAACTCTCGGTAGGCGGGGTGTAATAGCTTTCCGGATAACCCAGGGCATCGGCGCTGATGTCGTATCCGTTTTGCCGGGTATTGAAATTGCTGGTCCGGTTGGGACTCAATCCACGTCCGCCAATGCCGAGCTGCAGGCCGGCGCCATCGGATTCCCAAATATTCAATCCGGCCACCCTGCTGAATACCTGCCGGGCATTGTTGGTGGAAAGGTTTGCGGTAATATCACGCAGGCTCACTACCTCGCTTTTTTTGCCTTCATAAATGATCACACCTTCCACCGCACGCAGTTTTCCCATGCCCATGGTTTGTTCCTGGGCAGCTTTGATGGTTACCTCGCGCAACTCCGCGTTTCGGGTGGTATCGGTAGGCTGCGCCCATACAGAGGTGCTGAACGCCAGCAAACAAACTGTCAGCAGACAACGATCAGTCATTGGGGTGTATACGCTGTTATCCATGTTTTATGCGACCAACCGTCGCGGATTTTAGTCAGATCAACTTGTGGGTCAATCAACAATTGACTCGGCCGACCGTTCAGGGTAACGTACACTTCTGCACGCACCGAAGGATTGGTCAGGCCTTGTTTTTCGTAGTGTTGTTGTAAAAAATGGGCAAATTGCAGGATCATGTCAGGCTGCATCGCCATTTGTTTTTCCTGGTGTGCGTTTAAAAAATCGCTGTTCACCACTTCCCCCTCACGTCCGGTTCGGGCATCTTTGACAAAAAATGTAGCGGTGCCGGCTTTTTCCATCAGCATTACCCGGAAACAAAAACGGTAACCTTCTTCCGTCCAGAAAATATTGCCCGGATACAACAAATACCGCCAGGGGAAAAGCAGTTGGAAAGCAAAGAAGAGGAGGAGGAACGAAGTTAGGACGTTGGACTGCTGGACATTAGACTGTTGGATATTAGACGTTGGACGGTCCATCGTCCAACGTCCAACAGTCCAACGTCTAAGATGCCATTGTTCAGAGAAAAAAATCAACGTGGCGCCGATCATCACCAGCGGGAACACGCCAATCTGGAACATGAGTCCGGTGAGGGTGTGGAAAACAATAACGGTCAGGTACGCCCATACGCGGGTGCGCGCCCAGGCAAGCCAGAACACAATGCTCACATCGTACAGCATGCCTATCCAGGCAAAAAGCCAGGGCGTAAAGTGCTGTTTAAACAACCAGCCAATGACTGGAATTTGGTCGTTGGCTGGCACCCAGATGCGCAGCGGGAGGGCGTTTATGAGCCAATCGTAATTGATTTTCCATATGCCTGCATAGAAATAAACAATACCGAGCTG
>JAEUUS010000453.1 GCA_016787545.1 Saprospiraceae bacterium | reverse complement strand
GGTAGAAAACCTGAACAATCCCATAGGGCTTGATGTAACCCAACCCCGATTTGGCTGGCAACTGCTGTCCGAAACCCGGAATGTGCGGCAAACGGCCTATGAAATTCGAGTTGCCCTTTCCCGCACCGATCTGATATCCGGAAAAAAAACCGTTTGGCAATCCGGCAAAATCAATTCCGATGCCTCCGTTTGGGTACCCTACACCGGCCCAGCCCTGGACTCCGGCCAAAAATACTGGTGGCAGGTGCGGGTGTGGGATAACAATGGTCAGGGTTCCTCCTGGAGCGAACCCGCCTTCTGGCACATGGGCCTGCTCCAGGCATCCGATTGGAAAGCCCAATGGATTTCTGTGTCCATGCCGGAGGATTCCACCCGGCCCAGCCCTGTTTTCCGCAAGGAATTTGCCTGCCGGAAAAAAGTAGCCCAGGCAACTGCCTTTATCACTGCCCACGGACTCTTTGAAGCGCAGATCAACGGGAAACGTATAGGCCAGGACTACCTTACCCCCGGCTGGACCGCCTATCAAAAACGGATCCCTTATCTGACATACGATGTCACGCACATGCTCCAAAACGGCCCAAATGCCGTTGGCGTTACCCTGGGCAACGGCTGGTGGCGTGGCAACATTGGCTGGGCAGAGAAAAACGGGTTCTACGGCTCGGATGTGTCTTTGTTACTGCAAATTGACGTCCTGTACACCGACGGGAGCCGCGAAACCATTGGCACAGATGCCAGCTGGAAATACAGCACAGATGGCCCCATCCGGAGTTCGGAAATCTATCATGGCGAAACCTACGATGCCCGAATGATGCAAGCAGGCTGGTCGGCCGCAGGCTTCAACGATGCCTCCTGGAAGCCTGTGGCCGTGAAAGATTTTTCCAAATCCAACCTCATTGGAGCCTACAACGAACCCATTCGCAAACACGAAACATTCCAGCCCAAAGCCATTTTTCGCACTCCCAAAGGCGAATTGGTGGCCGATTTTGGCCAAAACCTGGTGGGATGGGTAGCTTTGAAAGCCCGTGGCAAATCCGGCGACCGCATAGTGCTGCAATTTGCTGAGGTGCTGGATAAACAGGGCAATTTTTACACCGAAAACCTCCGTGCAGCGCGTTGCACCGATACCTGGATCCTGAGCGGGAACGGGGAAGAGCCATTTGAACCGCATTTTACCTTCCACGGTTTCCGGTATGCCAAAATTGAAGGGTATCCCGGAGAGCTGAAGCCAGAAAACATCAGCGCCATTGCCTTGTACTCCGATATGCGGCCGGCTGGAACCTTCACCTGCTCGGATTCGCTGGTCAATCAGTTGCAACACAATATTCAATGGGGCCAGCGCGGCAATTTCCTGGATGTACCCACCGACTGCCCCCAGCGCGATGAGCGACTGGGCTGGACCGGCGATGCCCAGGCATTTAGCCGCACCGCCGTTTTTAACTTTGATGCCCATAATTTCTTTGCCAAATGGCTCAAAGACCTCGCCGCCGATCAACAACCGGATGGCATGGTACCCTGGGTTATTCCCAACGTACTTCACCCCCGCAACGGCGCCTCCACCGGCTGGGCAGATGCCGCCACCATCATACCCTGGAATATGTGGCTGGCCTATGCCGACCGCCGTATCCTGGAAGACCAGTACCCCAGCATGAAAGCCTGGGTAGAATACATGCGCACGAACAGCAAAAACGACCTATGGAACACCGGGTTCCATTTCGGCGACTGGCTGTTTTACAGTATTACGGATGATAATGATGGTCGCTCGGCCATTACTGATAAATACCTGATTGCCCAGTGTTTTTATGCCCATTCCACGCAATTGCTGGTAAATGCAGCCCAAATTTTGGGTAAAAAAGAAGAAGTTGCAGAGTACAGCCAGCTCCTTCAACGTGTTAAAACAGCTTACCTGAAGGAGTATGTAACCCCCAATGGCAGGCCGCTTTCGCCCACACAAACGGCCTACGTGCTGGCACTTCAGTTTGATCTCCTGCCCGAAAACCAGCGGGCTCAGGCGGCAAAAAACCTGGCTGAAAACATTAAAAGTTACGGCAATCACCTCACCACAGGCTTTTTGGGTACCCCGCATTTGTGCCATGTGCTCACGCGCTTTGGCTACACAGATTTGGCCTACACCTTATTGAATCAGAAAACCTATCCTTCCTGGCTCTACCCGGTTACCATGGGCGCCACCACCATCTGGGAACGCTGGGACGGTATTCGCACCGATGGCAGTTTTCAGGCCATTACCATGAATTCCTTCAACCACTATGCTTATGGCGCCATTGGCGACTGGATGTACCGGATTATGTGCGGCCTGGATACCGAAACCGAACAGCCGGGCTATAAGGCCATCCGGATCAAACCTCACCCAGGCGGCGGATTTACCCACGCCTCGGCCAGTCTGGAAACCCTGTACGGCAAAGCATCCAGTAGCTGGAAACTGGATGGCAATAAATTCATGCTCGACGTAGAAATCCCCGCCAATACCAGCGCCACCATCTGGGTACCTGCCAGGAACGCTGATACCGTAGAACAGGATGGAAATAAATTGCAGTCAACTCTGGAAGACGGATATGTTCGGATAAAAGTGGGATCAGGGAGGTATGCTTTCCAATCCACGTTGTAGAACGCTGGGACCGCGGATTGGAACGCGGATTGGAACGCGGATTGAAATTGGAACGCAGATGACGCGGATGACGCGAATTTTTCATACTGCCTTCGGCAGTAATGTCACTTGAGCAACCCAGCCGAACGCCAACTAAAACACCCAAACACTAAAACACCCAAACACTAACTCATGCCTCGTTTAGCTTTTAAAATGCAGTTACACCAAGGTCAAACAGTGGAATACAAGCGTCGGCACGATGAACTTTGGCCGGAGCTGGCTCAACTGTTGCGGGAAACCGGAATCAGCGATTATTCCATTTTTTTGGATGAAGAAACCCTGTCGTTATTCGGCGTGCTGGAGGTGGTTGAACCTACCAGGATGGATGCTCTGCCGCAACATCCGGTGATGCAACGCTGGTGGGCCTATATGGCGGATATTATGGCTACCAACCCGGATCAATCGCCCGTGAGTGTACCATTGAAGGAGGTGTTTTATTTACGATAATACGCAGGACGATGAACGACGGGCGGACATCGTGCCATCGTTCATCGTCCTGCGTTCACCTTTGTGCATCCACAACAGCAATTGCGATCATATTCACCAGTTCGCGGGTGGTACTTCCCAACTGAACGAGGTGTACCGGTTTTTTGAGCCCGAGTAGAACAGGGCCGATTTTCTCAATATTGGCCACTTCTTTAACCAGATTGTAGGCGATATTAGAGGCGGAAAGATTAGGGAAAATGAGGATGTTGGCACTACCGTCTGCGAGATCGCAGAAAGGATGATTTTCCTGCATTAATGCTGCATCGAAAGGCAAGTGAGCCTGCATTTCACCATCCACCACCAAATTAGGATGTTTGGCTTTGAGTATGGCAACAGCTGTGCGCATCTTCACAGCGTCTTCCCCGTTTGCACTACCGAAATTGGAATACGATAGCAGGGCGATGCGTGGTTTGATGTTGAATTTTTCCACTTCACGGGCAGCCAGTTCGGCAATTTCCACAATTTCCTCCGCTGTTGGATTGAAGTTCACACTGGTATCTGCCAGGAATAATGGGCCAAATCGGCTCATCAAAATATACATCCCGCACACCTTCTTAACACCTTCCTGTCGGCCAATGGCCTGCAATGCCGGGCGAATGGTATCCGGATAATTACGGGTCATACCACCAATCATGGCATCCGCTTCTCCCGTTTCCACCATCATCGAACCGAAGTAGTTACGGCGGCGAACAATCTCGCGGGCTTCCGTGCGGTTGAAGCCTTTGCGTTTCCGTTTTTCAAACAACAAATCGCCGAATCGTTCCAATCTGGCCATATCCAGCTCTGTTTGAGGCATCATCGGGTCGATGATCTCAACATTAGGCAGGTCAAGATGGTTTTCCTGAATAAGGTGTTTGATCTTTTTCACATTGCCCAACAGGATCGGCTTGGCAATTTTTTCTTCCTGCGCCATTTGGGCAGCTTTCAGCACCGCCAGGTTTTCAGCGTCAGCCAGTACAATGCGTTTAGGATTTTGCTTGGCCTTGTTGAGAATACCACGGGTAAGGGTATTATCTAGTCCGAGGCGTTTGGAGAGCTGGTTCTCGTATGCCTCCCAGTTTTTAATGGGGAATTTGGCTACACCGGTTTCCATCGCAGCGCGCGCCACTGCTGGTGCTACCGTAGTAAGCAATCGGGGATCCACCGGCTTGGGAATGATGTATTCCCGTCCAAAAACCAGATTGTCTTTGCCGTATGCCATGTTGACAATGTCCGGCACCGGTTTTTTAGCCAAATCAGCCAACGCGCGAACCGCAGCCAGTTTCATTTCTTCGTTTATCACCTTGGAGCGTACATCCAGAGCGCCCCGGAAGATGTATGGAAACCCGAGCACATTGTTTACCTGGTTGGGGTAATCGCTGCGTCCGGTGGCAAAAATGATATCCTTCCGCGCTGCAATGGCTTCCTCATAGGCAATTTCAGGTGTTGGATTGGCCATGGCAAACACGATACAATCCTGTGCCATGCCTTTGATCATGTCCTGACTCAGGATATTGCCTTTA
>JAEUUS010000435.1 GCA_016787545.1 Saprospiraceae bacterium | reverse complement strand
ACTGATAGTGTTTATGTCAGCTTACCACAGGGTGTTCACATATTACCCACCAGTTATCTGCCTGGCACAAATGCGCCATCCGGACCATTGGTGATCAATATGCAAGGATTTCAGTTGCCACTACCTATTTTACAAGGAGGAGGTCCGGTCAGTTTCCGTTTTAAGGTAAGTTACGATGGTATCGCAGGTTGTTCAGATAAACTTATACAAGTGCAAACCCGCGTTCGAACAGAAGCGTTTTGCGCAAGTCTTGGCGCTCCATGCGTAGTATATGTGGCAACTGGAGAATCTGTCTGGAATATTAATGTTGAACACCCAACCTTGGTTATAACCAGTGCTGATTTTTCGCTTTCCAATGGTGAAACTTATGGTGAAGTGACCATTACTAACACTGGTGATATCACTACCCATTGGGCAGAAGTGTACTTTTACTATGATGTAAATTCCAACGGTGCTTTGGATGCCGGAGATGTACTTTTAGGCAGTTTTGTTCAGAATGCTTCGGGGCTTTTATTGCCTGGCGAATCCATTACCATGGAAGGTGCAATTCCCGGACTGGATTCACAGTTATGGTGTAATGTGCTGATCGTGTTGCCAGCCTATGATAACTGTTTGTGCTCGGATCAAATTTATCAGCCGGAACAATGGCAGATTGCGCATACAGAATTGAAGTTTTGCGCTTTGGAGCAGGTCCAGTTAGGCATTCCTGGTCAAGCAGGATATACATACCAGTGGCAGGCAAATTCCGGAATTTCCTGTCCTACTTGTCCGACGATTACCTTTACACCCGACTCCAGCATCAACTTAAACACTCCAATTGAGTTAGTGCTTACAGAAAAGAACGGCAATTGTATCGTTCGGCATACTTTCTTACTTTCCTTTAGCACTATAGCAGGAATCATAGCTTCTGATCAGATTGTTTGTAAAGGTCAATCCATTACTTTATCAGCGATTCCGACTTCCGGTGATGCTTATATTTGGACAGGCTCTGGCATTGTTGATCCTTCGCTGGCTACACAAACAATTCTTGCCCAAAGCAACAGTACATATACTGTTACTATTTCTTTTGCAAATGGCTGCACTGCTTCAAAAACCATTGACATACAAGTTTTGACGCCAGATACAACCTTGTTATCTGAGTTAATTACCTGTCAGGGAGTACCTGTCAATATCCTGGGCAATACAACCGATACCCCTGGCACTTACCAGCTTCTGCTGAGTAACAGTCAAGGTTGCGACAGTCTGGTGTTTCAAAGTCTGGCACTTAGCCCACCTGTACAAACAGTTGAAAACTTCACATTCTGTTTGGGCGACACCCTGAAGAATGTACTCGATACCTTCTTTACCACCAGTGGACAGGTATGCAGAACTTTCCAGGGCTTAAACGGCTGCGATAGTATGCATTGCGCCATTATTACAGCGATTGAACCGCCAGATTTGCCTGTACAAGACACCTTGTATGTAGATTATGGTCAGATCATCACGCTGACCGGTCCATCTGGGTTTGAGTCGTACTGGTGGATTCCTGCGCCTGTTCCCCCCTGCGAGGACTGTCAGGAAGTGGATTATCCGGCCGATTCAGTAGCTTACCAGGAATTTCGCTTACAAGTAACCGATGCCAATGGCTGCTCGGGAGAATTGGTGTTCAGAGTGTTGGTTTTGCCACCTTGTTCGGCCGACAGCTTACATATACCGAACGCTTTTACACCAAACGGCGATGGCGCCAATGATGTATTCCGGGTGGTTCCGCATGAAGGCTCTGAAGTGGTCAGCAGTCTGGAGATCTATAACCGTTGGGGGCAAAAAGTTTACGAAAATTTCGGGGATTCATCCTGGGATGGTACCATTAATGGCCAACCGGCATCATCAGATGTTTATGTGTATATCATATCAGTAAAATGCGGCGAGCTGGTTGGTAAACGGGTAGGAGATGTGACGTTACTAAGATAGTTGAGGTAAAGCAGTATTGAATCACAAAGTCATAAAGGGCATCTCCAGTTAGCCCCTTGTGACTTTGTGATTCAATACTGGTTTTTACTAACTGCCTCTGCTATTCAAAGGCTCATTCCTACCACTCACCATGAGGAAACAGCCTGTCAAAGATTTTTACTTTTGGAGATAACATAGCGACCGCATGTTTGTGTCAACATTCATTCAAAAACGACTCGCTATGCAATCAAAATCTTTGCTGACACTTTTGTTAGCCCTTATTTTTTCAGCTTCTCTTTCTGCCCAAACGCAGACCATCAGAGGCCAGGTGTTAGATCAGCAATCAGAAACACCCCTGATCGGGGCTACGGTGCAGGTGCTGAATCTGGAAACAGGTATTG
>JAEUUS010000414.1 GCA_016787545.1 Saprospiraceae bacterium | reverse complement strand
GAATTTGACGGATGCATCCTGGATGTCTACGGCGATAAACATGGTTTTTTTCATGTCGCTCGCACTGGGTTTACGGGCATCTGCCCAACGCCCAGGCACAACGTGTTCGGTGAAGCGCTCGGCAGCCATCCAGCGCTCTTCTTCGCTTTCCACCAGCCGAGTCACGCCAAATGCCACTACAGAACGGTAGTTCATGGAGTGATTAAACACTGAGCGGGCCAACACCAGGCCATCCAGCAAGGTTACACTCACGCAAACCGGAATTCCTTTGGCCATTTCCATGAAAAAATGGCTTCCCACCGAACCATGCAGGTAAAGCGTATTGTCTTTCCTGCAATATCCGGTGGGAATAATAATGGGCTGTTCCTCCCGCTGAAATGCCACATGACAGACCAGCCCTTCGTCTAGAATGGCATTGCGCATGGCCGGATCAAAATCATAACGTTTTGGATAATACCGGCTTCCTTCCGTTCGATGTTGTTTTGTTTTCATAGCTAGTAAAATGTCACCGCTATGCGGTTCTTTTTATGACACAAAAGTACTGATAGTCCGGACTACTTAAATCGCCCGGTTTTTAAATATCGGGTAGTCCACTTAATGAAAAGAATTACTTTTGTGCCACCAAAACACCAAAACACTAAAACACCAAAACACTAAAACACTTGTTCCACTCATTCACACACTCACTCATTCACACCATCAACAAGTCCAGCAAGCAGCCTGTGTATTTACAGATTGCCGGGGCTTTGTCTGAACACATCCGCCGGGGTGCTATTCCGGCCGGGAGTCAGTTGCCGGGTTCCCGCCAAATGGCGGAATCATTGCAATTACATCGGAAGACAGTGCTGGCGGCTTATGAGGAGTTGTTGGCGCAAGGATGGCTGGAAACCCGCAAGTCGAAAGGAACCTACGTGAGCGAGCGATTGCCGGACGTTCTGCATGCGCCACTTCCGCTGCGAAGCGGCGCCTTACAGCCATCCGAGGAGGCCGGTTACGCATTTGAGCCGCATCCGCTGGCGCAGCATCTGCCCTTGCGGAGTTCTAATGCGCTGGGTTTTAACGATGGATTTCCGGATGTTCGCATTGCCCCCTGGGATGCCTTGAGCAGGGCATACAGAACGGCTTTGCGACAAGGATTCCGCAAAAACCTGTTGTTTTACGGAGATACAGCCGGCGAACCTGCTTTGCGGGAGGCCATGACGGATTATCTGCGTGAGAGCCGGGGATTGGCCATTCAGCAGGAGCAGGTAATGATCACACGGGGCACCATGATGGGCATCAACCTGGCCGTTCAAACCATCGTCCGGCCTGGCGATACGGTGGTAGTGGGCGAACTTTCCTATCAGGCTTGCAACCTCATTATTCGGCAACGGGGCGCCCGTTTGCAAACAGTTCCGGTAGATGATGCAGGATTGGATGTAGAGGCCATTGAAGCTATTTGTCGGCAAACTCCCGTGCGAATGGTGTATGTAACCCCGCACCACCAGCACCCCACCACTGTGATGATGCCTGCGGAAAGGCGTTTGAAGCTGCTCCAGCTGGCTAAAAAATACCGGTTTTGTATTTTGGAGGACGACTACGATTTTGATTTTCACTACGATAGTCACCCCATTTTACCCCTGGCTTCTGCAGATGAGGGCAATCATGTGGTGTATGTGGGCTCCTTGAGCAAGGTTTTTTCGCCTGCTTTGCGGGTGGGGTACGTGGTAGCGCCCAAGGCCGTGATCCAGTCTATGGCGGCATTGCGCCGGATTGTGGACCGGCAGGGGGATAACCTGCTGGAGGCAGCCATTGCCACTATGTTACGCGATGGTGAACTGCAAAGACACCTGAAAAAGGCACAAAAAGTTTACCACCGCAGGAGAGACCTGTTTTGTGAGGGGCTTCAATCTGCCCTGGGCGATCTGGTGTCTTTCCAGAAGCCTACTGGAGGATTGGCCGTTTGGGCAAAGTTTGATCCTAGGGTGCCCCTCCCTGCGCTCGCCCGAGCCTGCAAACAACAAGGATTGCTCCTTTCAGATGGCTTATACTATCATCCCACCCTCAATGCCACCCGACTCGGATTTGCCTCCGTCAATGAAGCAGAAATGCAACAGGGACTTCACATTTTAAAGGAAGTCGCAAAGGGCTTGGTGTGGTGACACAAAGACGCAAAGACACGAAGGCACAAAGACGCAAAGACACGAAGGCACAAAGGTTTCACTCTTCAGTACTTCAGGCACGAATCACAAACGCAACGCCAACTCAAACACTCCAACACTCCAACACTCCAACACTTGTCGCACGACTAAAAGGTTTGGTGATATCAAGCGACATAAAGATTTGTAGAAAAGTTCATTGACATACAGTTAGATTAAAAAGGTTTTCTTTAGAAAATCGTTGGTCCGGGATGATTTTGATGATTTTTTGGCTGGAATCCAATATAATCCAGGCAATGCTTGAGGGGTCGAATTTTGCGTTTACAATTTGTCCCCGATATTGGAAACCAGCTTGAAAATGCTTGCTGTGGATACAAATTGTTCCTCCTGAACTAACCCTGCGCGGGTATATGATCTTAGCGAGGAAGTCGTAGGCTTTATTCTCATCAAAATCCGTTTCTAAAAAAGGCCTTTTGATTTGAAGCAGATCTTGAAAGAGGGCAATTCGTGGCACGTTTCCAATTTTTCTGATACGATAGTGGTTTCGTTGAAAATCTGCGGTTTCGTCTAGTCTGGCTTGAAGTGTTTCCACATTAGGACAATTATCCACTTCAGCCCAGCACCCAGCGGTGCCTTGATTGCGTTCAACCTTAGCGTTTTCTTGTGGCCTTCGGGGTCGGTTTAGAATGGGCTGAATACCCCAAGCTAGTAACCATAGTGACAGGATGGGGACTGCATCACGGCTTGGAACACCAAATGGCTCTCCATTATCCGTGCGGATAGCCTTAGGAAGCCCCCATTTTTGAAATGCTTCCATCAAAATCTGGCGAATAGCGGAAATGGATACTTGGTTAATCCGACCCTGGGGGGAAAGATTTTGCTTCTAGCAAAGCAGTTGTTTTTTCATCTGTAATATTCAAAAAACACCCTTGTTGATCAGGTGTTTCTGTGAACTGAAGTCTTTCTTTAGCATCTATTTGCCAGGTGTCATGAGGTGCTCTCGCTCGATCCACAGGCGCGCTTTTTGGCAGAACCGGCGCAGGTGGCGACCCAATGTGTCGCTTTATGCGTCGTTGATAGTGCCGCTCGCTTTGCAATTCCAAATCAGGAAAATAGACCCTAATTCGAGTTAGAATATAGGGAATGCCCCAGGAAGGATGCTTATGTGAAATCAGTCGAACGAACCGAAACGCAAGTTCTGATTGGAAAGTCACCCGACGGCCACAGTTGGATGTTCGTGGGATTATTCCAGCCTCCCCTTCAGATAAATAACGATGACAAATGCTTCGAACGGTATTGTAGCCAATACCATATTGAACAGATATGGCAGTAAACGACAGGCCCTTCAATCTGTCCGAAACGATTTTGTGGCGTAATATGCTATCTTTTGCTTGACCCATTTCAAATAGCTTTTAATCTAACCATTATGTCAAAGAACGAATTTCTACTAACTTTTATGTCGCAACAATTCTACTAACCTTTTAGTCGTGCGACAACACTCCAAAACTCAAACACTCAACTCATGGCCCGTTTTTTCCCTTCCCTGCTCCCTGTGCATCAGGAGTTTATCTCCAAACAGCATTTGTTTTTTGTAGCCACAGCGCCGTTGGACCCTGGTGGGCATATTAACCTGTCGCCGAAAGGATTGGGGATACATTCCGGGTGATTTCTGACAAGCAGGTGGCTTATCTGGATTTCATTGGAAGTGGCAATGAAACCTCTGCGCATACCCGGGAAAACGGGCGTATCACCCTGATGTTTTGTGCGTTTGAGGGGCCGCCCAATATCCTGCGCATTTACGGTCGGGGTAAAGCAGTGCTACCTGATTCGCCGGAATGGGGTGGATTAAGCGGACTTTTTGCACAGCACCCCAATACACGTCAGATATTGGTTATTGAAGTGCAGGAGGTTGCTACTTCCTGTGGCTACGGAGTGCCTTTGTATACCTACACAGGCGAGCGCCGGATCATGCAAGACTGGGCAGATCGCAAAGGTCCTGATGGTATGCGAGCCTATATTCAGGAGAAGAATTTAAAGAGTCTGGATGGGTTGGTTACGGATTGGGGAGTTAGAGGGTGATTTTATTGTTGATCTGTTTAGCGAACAACGGTTACATCTCCTTTTTTGTAGATGCCAATTTGACGTCCGCAAAAGGAGACCTGGGCCCACATTTGCCAAACAAAAACTTCGGTTCCGGTATTGGTGTCGCCAAATTTTCCCTGCCATCCGTTTTCTGGGATTTCACTTTCAAAAATGAAATTTCCCCAACGATCAAATACCTCAAGCCTGTAGCTTAACAGACTCAAATTTTTGGAGAAAAACGGCCTGAAAATTTGGTTTTCCGTTAATGTAGCCGCTGGTTCAAATACGTTAGGGATGAATACCAAAACAGGATTGCCATCCGAATCGGCCCAGACAACTTCGCCTTCGCGACGAATGGTTTCACACTGATTGGCCACTTCAATCCAAATGGGGCCAGTCTCTTCTGTAGATATGGTCGATGTATGGGCGCCATTCCACCAAAGCATTTGAAGGTTTGTAGTGTCTCCTGAAATGATAGGTGTCAGGCTAACCTTTTGACTATCGCATGGGAGAATCAGAATATCTGGAAAAGTGACCTCCAACGCTGGCGATTGGATTACCTCTGTTGTCTTTTCAACCATACACCCATGACCATCCCTAACATAAATGGTGTACATGCCGGCCTCCACAGATTGAAATACAGGGGAGGTTTGAAAGTCGGTATTA
>JAEUUS010000392.1 GCA_016787545.1 Saprospiraceae bacterium | reverse complement strand
AATCATGAATCGTCGTAATTTTCTCAAAATATTCCCGGCTGCGGGCGTTTCACCGTTTGTGGTGAACGGTTTCCCATTGCGGCCATTTTCCAATTCCAAAATTTCTCAAATCCTCAACACCTGTGATGGCGTGGAAGACCGTGTGCTGATTCTGATCCAGTTGAAAGGCGGGAATGATGGCTTAAATACCATCATCCCTATTCAACAATATGATCGGTATGCAGAATTGCGTCCGGTCATTAAGGTGCCGGAAGTTGGTCCGGAAAAATTTATCAAATTAGACAACACTTTGCCCTATGCCGATCAAGTGGGCTTGCACCCGGTAATGACGGGTATGAAGGAACTGTATGACAAAGGTTGGATGAGTGTGGTGCAAGGAGTAGGTTATGAAGGGCTGAACGGTTCACACTTTAAAGGCACCGACCTTTGGATGAGCGGTGGAGACGGTACTCCGGAAAAGTTCAATATCAAATCCGGTTGGATGGCCCGTGCTCTGCAGGCTATGTACCCTGATGTGCTGGGCGCTCCGGTGCCGCCGGATAAAGTGTACCCGCTCGGTATCCAGGTGGGTGATCCCAACCCCTCCCTCGGGTTCCACTCAGAAACGGAACACCAGAATGTGATTAACCTGTATGGCCAGGACCCTGAAGGCTTTTATTCGCTCGTACAAACCATTGGCGGAGCGCCAATGCCTAATGTTCCGGATTCAGAATATGGCGATGAACTGGCTTACATCATGGGTGTGGAAAAAGCAGTAGATGAATACTCTGTATACATCACCCAGGCGTTCAATGCAGGCTCAAATGCCATCACTTCTTATCCCCAAACCACCCTTGCTTACCAACTCAAAACCATCGCCCGATTGATTAAAGGTGGCTGCAAGACCAAAATTTACCTTTGCAACATGGGTGGATTTGATACCCATGGCGATCAGCTGGCGCCTGAAGGTATTGTCACCCTGGGCGGCCATGCTGACCTGCTTAAAAACCTTTCGGATGCTGTCAAGTATTTCTTTAATGATCTGGAGGCCATGGGACTGGGTGAACAGGTTACTGCCTGCACTTTCTCCGAATTTGGAAGATGTGCCAGAGAAAATGGATCAGCCGGAACCGACCATGGTACCCTGGCGCCTATGATGATTTTTGGCAAAGCCATTCAGGCCGGTGTCAATGGAACAAATCCAGATTTGAACAACCTGGCTGGCGATAACCAGCTACAAGGAATACAGTTTGATTATCGGCAAGTATTTACCACCTTACTGCAAGACTGGTTAGGCGCGAGTAATGAAGTACTCACCACAACCATGTTTGAAGGATATACCAAAATGCCTCTGGTAGATTCTGCCTTTGTGGTAAGTCCCGATTGCTATATTGGCAGTACGGTTGGACTATGGGACAAAACAAACGACACACTTTCAGCCACTATTTCTCCAAACCCTGCCTCCGTTCGCGCGGAAGTTGCCATTCGGGGCTCGAGGAACTATGAAGCCATTCTCAGCCTGCACAGTTTGGGAGGGGCGCTTGTCTCCTCTCAAACCATGCGGGTGCAGGCGGGCGTGAGCAGAGCTTACCTGGATGTAAGAAACCTGCCGGCTGGCACCTATTTCGTACGCATTCAGGAGAAATCCAGCGGGAAAGCCGAAGTGGTCAAGCTGCTGGTTCAACACGTGTAATATACAGGGGGGGGATATTAGGTCATTTAAGGTCATTTATTAGGTCATTTTGGGGGTCATTTAAGGTCATTTAACGTCATTTTTGGGGGTCATTTAAGGTCATTTAACGTCATTTTTGGGGTCATTTAAGGTCATTTTGAGGTTATTTTAGGTCATTTTGGGAGTCATTTTTTTATTTTAAAAACCTTGTATATCAAGGTCTCACCAATTGAAATAAATGACCTCAAAAATGACCTTAAATGACCTAATAAATGACCTCAAAATGACCTTTAATGACCCAATAAATGACCTTTAATGACTTATCCCCCCCCATAATCCTCCATTCTTTCATTACCATGTCAAAATCCGATTTACATGAAATCATTCCTCCTATTCCTTTGGTTTAGCTGCATAAGCTATTCATTATCAGCACAATTAGTGCCTGCTTGTGCAGGTGGCAGTACCGCAACTTCCTGTGCAACAGCCTGTATTAACTGTAATTTCAACGGTTATTTCGGGTCAACTGCCGGTTTCCCATCCGGTATTGTCCCAAATTTTTGCGGTACGGTGGAAAATGCCCAGTGGATGGGCTTCATTGCAGGCGCTGGCGAAGCTACTTTTACTGTTATCCCCTCCAATTGTGCCTATGGCGACGGACTTCAAATGGCCCTGTATGAAGATTGTATGGGAGAGCCGCTTAAATGCGAATATGGCGAAATGAACGGCGGTAATATACCGGTGGCCATCACAGCAGCCCTTGCACCAGGACATAACTACTTTTTAATGATTGATGGCTTTGCCGGTGATCAATGTGATTTTACGGTAAATGTGACGCCAAACAGTGCCGTTTATGAACCTCCTCTTGGTCAGGTGGGTCAACTAACCGGACCAACAGCCATGTGCCCGGGAGCAACCATGACGTTTTCCATTCCACCGGTGTATGGCGCTGGCGCTTATATTTGGTCGGGACCACCGGGAGCCATGATAGATACCATGCCTTTGCCCGTAACTGTGGTGGGCGCTAACGGAAATCAGGTCAACATTACATTAGGCAACTCTGGTGGCCCTATATGTGTGCAGGCAGCTAATTCCTGCAACCAAACCGCTCCTTGTAGCGCTTCTTTGACTGTAGAAATTCTGGACGATTCCTACCGGCCAGTGATTCAAGGTGATACTTTGCAACACCTTACCTGTACCGGTGAGCCGGCTCAACTTATTGTTGCCGTGGCGGCAACAACGGGTTTCAATATTGGTTGGACGGCCGACAGCTCCGGTAACATCATATCCGGAGCTCAAAGCCTGAAACCCAAGGTTGATAAGGCTGGCTTGTATGAATTAGTGGTTACCAATAATCAAAACGGGTGCTCCTCGAGTCTGGAGGTTCGGGTAGGCGATCCGGATACGCCAAAAATAACAGATTTGCAAATCCGGCAGGTAACTTGCTTCGATTTTGCTAATGGTGAAGCAAATGTGGCAGAAATTACGGGTGGGAGAACGCCTCACCTGATTTCCCTGGATGGTGCGCCATTAGGTCTGATTACCATGTACCGAAACCTCGAACCAGGACTTCATACGCTTCAAATTGAAAGTTCAGATGGTTGCACTTCCGACACCAGTTTCATGATTACCCAACCGGATGCTTTTTTTCTGGAGCTTGGAGCAGATATCAGTGTGCATTTAGGACAAAGTTTATCGCTTATGCCAGCCGGAGGTTTGAGCGACCCTGATCGGGTGCATCATTTTGTTATTAAGCCTGCTGACCTTCAACCATTGCTTTGCGATACCTGTCAATACACGCCAACCAACTCCTTTCATTACACCCTTACAGCTGTAGACAGCGCGGGGTGCACGGCAACAGACGATCGTACGGTTGCTGTAAGTAAAGACCGATTTGTGTATGCTCCTGATGTATTCAAACCTGATGCTGAAGATACTGCCAATGCACAATTTCAGGTGTTTGGCGGAGAAGATGTGGCAAAATTCCTCAACTTTCGTGTATTGAGTCGTTGGGGAACTTTGGTTCATGAAAGATCCGATTTTTTACCCAATGATCAGAGTGCGGCCTGGGATGGTCAGATTAATGGAGACCCTGCAACGCCTGCTGTTTTCACCTGGCAGGCACAAATTCTCTTTAAAGACGGAGTAGCGGAATGGAAAAGCGGTACGGTGACGGTGGTGAGATAAAAGGTATGAGTTTTTTACCACAAAGGCACTTTAGGCACTAAGAAATCTTAGGGCCTAAAGTGCCTTTGTGGTAAAAAACTGTCAATCTATACCCCAAAATCCACCCTACTGCTTCAACCTATCTTTAAATTTCTCCCGAAACTTCTTGACTTTAGGTGCAATAATAAAGGAGCAGTAACCCTCGTTCGGGTTGTCTTTATAATAATTTTGGTGGTAATCTTCAGCCTTGAAGAATGTATCAAAGGCACTTATTTCAGTAACAATGGGATCGTCCCAAGCTTCTTTAGCCTCAATTTTTACCTCTTCGGCAATTTTCTTTTGTTCCTCTGAGTGGTAATAGATGACACTCCGGTACTGAGTCCCCTTGTCGTTACCTTGTCGGTTAAGGGTAGTAGGATCATGCACCGTGAAAAAAATCCGAAGTATATCTCGGTATGAAATCACTTCCGGATCGAAGCTTACCTGAATAACTTCCGCATGACCGGTCAGTCCGGAGCATACTTCCCGGTAAGTGGGCTTATCGATATGCCCGCCTGAATAGCCGCTTTCTACCTTAGTGACCCCTTTGAGGTCTTGATAAATGGCCTCTACGCACCAGAAACAGCCGCCGCCAAGGGTGGCAATTTCAGTTTTTCCGGAAGGCATCAGGGAACCTTGAGTTACAGTTTGCATGTCAGATACTGGAATGGATTGGTTGGGTTGATCTGCGCCACAGGCAACGCCCATGGAAATAACCAAAGCAAATAAGATGGAAAATTTCATGTGTATTATTTCATGATTTAACGTTAAAACGAGCAAAGTGTTTCTTGGTTCAAGTGCGAAGGTAGGAGTTGTCGTTCCCAGGACCTTTGTACTACCTTTACCCGAAATATTTTGAAATGCCACTCATTAACCCTCTCCCACCCGATCATGACCCGGAAGTCGCAGAATTAGCGCGTTTTTTCAATGAAACCCTGGGCTTTTGTCCCAATTCTGTACTCACTATGCAGCGCAGACCCGCCATTGCCAAGGCTTTTATTGGTTTGAATATGGCGGTGATGCAAAATCAGGGTCGGGTTACCAGCGATCTGAAACGCCTTATAGGCTACCTGGCTTCTTTAACAGCAGGTTGTCAATATTGTCAGGCGCATACCATTAGGGCGGCAGAACGTTATGGGGCTGAGGAAGTAAAATTACAGCATATTTGGGATTACCAGACGCATCCGGCATTCTCGGAAGCAGAAAGGGCAGCCCTTGATTTTGCCATAGCAGCCTCTGCCATCCCTAACGCGGTGGATGAACGTATTTCCACCAACCTGCATCAACATTGGGACGAAGGCGAAATTGTGGAAATACTGGGAGTCATTGCCCTATTTGGCTACCTGAACCGTTGGAACGATAGTATGGGCACCAGCCTGGAAACGCCAGCTCAGGAAAGCGGACATCAATACCTGGGAAACCAGGGCTGGAATGGAGGTAAACACGTTTGAAAGTTTCCTGTTTATGAAAATTGAACTTTGGGCCATTGGCAAAACCAATGAAAAATACCTGGAAGCAGGCATTGAGTTGTTCGAAAAACGACTGAAAAACTACCTGCCTTTTACGCTGCACATACTCCCGGATGTGAAGGTAAAAACCACTGACCCGGAAAATATCAAAAAAGAAGAAGCCAAACTCATCCTCTCAAAACTTGCCCCTGACGACTGGTTGGTGTTGCTGGATGAACGCGGCCAAACATTCAGTTCCATGGAGTTTTCCAAATGGATGGAACGACGCCTCGGAGATTCCCGCCGAAAAATGGTGTTCCTTATTGGAGGCGCTTTCGGATTTTCACCCGATGTTTACACCCGATCCAACGAGTCGATAGCTCTTTCAAAAATGACTTTTAGTCACCAAATGGTGCGCCTGTTTTGTCTGGAACAACTCTACCGGGCGATGACCATTCTCAGAAACGAACCCTACCACAATGAATAAAAGCCGGTAGGTATGCTAAGGCGCAAAGATTCGTTGACACAAAGACACGAAGGCGCAAAGTTCATCCAAAATGCCCAGCCGAACGCAAACTAAAACACTCAAACACTCCAAAACTCAAACACTAATACACTAATGTTAAATCTGGACATAAATTTAATCATCATTGGTTTCACCTGCCTGATTTCCATCATGGCTTTGAACAACAATTATTGGACTTACAAACTTAAACACTGGCCTTATGAAGAGGTAAAGCATGGCGAATACTACCGTTGGCTCACGAGCGGTTTTTTGCATGCCGATGTGATGCACCTGGCTTTCAACATGATTACGCTGTACTATTTCGGGCGTGTGGTAGAGCAGTGGTTTGTGTACATTTTCCCA
>JAEUUS010000375.1 GCA_016787545.1 Saprospiraceae bacterium | reverse complement strand
CGGTTTGTGCGTATGCCCAAAGCACAGGATATCTGCCTGCGCACCCTCCATAATCCGCAACATGCTGGCCTCTTCCCGATCTTCAAAAAGGTATTCGTTGATCTTGCGCGGACTGCCATGTACCAGCAGTAAAGAAATGGGGGCGCCATCTTTCAGTTCTAAATCCACGCGGATATGCTTGGGCAATTCCCGTAAATACTGGCGCTCTGCAGGTTGTACCAATTGGTTGGTTAAGGATATAGACACAGCACCGTTGGCTTTTTCTTCTTCTGTTTTGTAAGCACAACCACAGTCGTCTGTGGCTCGTCCTATGCCAAAATCGTAGTTGCCGGCAATGGTGGGGATGCCCCGCTTTCGTATTTCCTGAATAACCTCATTGGGCCATATATTATAACCCACCAGATCGCCGAGACAAAAAATCTGGTCGGGCCTGCGTTGGTCTATGTCCTGAAAAAAGGCCTCAAGGGCCGGCAAATTGGCGTGAATGTCAGAGAAAAGTGCAATTTTCATGATAGATCGCTATGTGGAGGAAAGTTATTCGTTGGTTTCATTAAGTATGCTGACCGGCATATGCAGTATGGCACGACATGGCACTGCCAACATCGCCCCCAATACCGGAGCGGAGAGGTAAATCCATACATGCTCCAGATGCCCGGATACCAGCGCAGGTGCCAGCGACCTGGCCGGGTTCATACTCGCGCCGCAAACCGGACCGGCAAACATGGCTTCCAGGAGCACCACTCCGCCTATAGCCAAGCCTGCAAACCACCCTGTTTCTTTGCTGCCTTGCGATACCTGAAGAATAACCAACATCAGGATGAAAGTGAGTATCAACTCTAAAACAAACGATTGCAGGGCTGTTCCGGCAGGTAACGTGGCGCCAAGCGTGGCGTTGTCAGGGAATAAAATATGCAGCAAACCGCTGGCCAACAGCGCACCGGCCAACTGACTCATTAGATAGGCAGGAATTTGATTGGCCGGAAATCTGCCCGCTACCCAAAAGGCCAGGCTGACGGCAGGGTTCAAATGTGCGCCGGATACATTGCCCAGTGCGTAAATCATGGCCATGACAATCAAACCGAATGTGATGGCAATTCCAATGTGAGAAATCACCCCGCCACTTTCCTGGTTGATTATGATGGCGCCTGTGCCACAAAAAACCAGGGCAAAAGTGCCAATTAGTTCTGCAAAGGATTTTTGTATGCCAATACGTAGAACAGGGCTCATAAACAGGCGCTTAATTGGTTAGCTTATTTTTAGACGTTACTTTGAAATTAAATCCTACATAAAACTCGCGTCCCCGCGTAGGGCCCCAGGCAAAGGAAGGATCAAATCCACGGGCAAAAGGCTGTTCCCAGCCCAGAATTGGGCGCCGCTGCCGGAAATCAAACAGGTTTTCGCAACCGGCAAACAAATCAAATCGCTTCAGGGCTCTGCGCACCTGAACGCCGGCAACAGCGTAGGCATCTGATTGATCGGGGCGCTGCAGGTTTTCCGGATTCAAACTTGTATCCGGTAGCCGCTGCTTGCCATACCAGTGCACATTGGTATCGAACTGCCAACGCTCGCCCGGAGTACGGAAGGTGGCTGCGCCCAATACCTTATGCCTGGGATTGAAGGGTAGCAATACTTTTTCACCGTTTTCCCGCCGGTAAACATCCAGAAAATTGTAGGCTGCACGCAACTCGAGTCGGCGGCTCCAGGCAGTGCTTAACTCCAGCTGCACGCCGTTACTGTGTGAAATACCTGTGTAATTGGCAATAATGGCCAGGTTGGGGTTGGTGTCGTAGTCGGGGAAAAACTGGTTCTGGAACCGGGTATGGTACACATCGGCGGTCAGGGTCCAGTTCATTTCGCCGGTTTTAAAACGTCGGGTAGCATTTATGCCGGCATTCCAGGCGCGTTCCGGACGCAGGGTTTCGGCAAAAAGGATATCGCGACTACCCACCAGCAAAGCTATATTTTCAGGGAACAACTGTACCGTTCTCCAACCCGATCCCAGGCTGGCTCTGATGTCAAGATTTGGGTTGGGATTGAAGCGCAGCATGGTACGCGGCGTTACAAACCAGCCAAAGGTCTGATGCCGGTCGGCTCTGAGCCCGGCTACCCAAATCCAGCGGTCATCTTTGAAGTGAAAGGTGTTTTCAGCAAACAAACCCGGGATGTTTTCTTCCCTGTAATAAGCTCCGGCGAAACTGCGGCCCAAGGTGTCGGCAGCGGCAAAACCAATGTCTTCCTGCAGGATAAAATGCCTGAAACTGAGTCCGGTTTTCAGGTCCTGAACCTTGTTTTTACCCCAAAATAACTCGTATTGCACATTGGCATAAGCATGGCGTTGCCGGGCATTGTATTGTGTAAGCCCGAACCAGGAATCCTGTTGCTGACTTACAAACGAGGCCAGCAGACTGATTTTTCGGTTGGCATCAAACCGCCAGCCTGTTTTGGTAAATATTTCCGGTTGGCGGAACTGTACCGTTTGTCCGTAGGCATTCAGGGTACCTTCATCATTTTTGGGTTGGAAGTTGGTTTGTCCGCCAATGCGTTCCTCCTGCACATATCTGGCGCCAATGAAGGCGCTTAACCCGTTTTCGTTTTCCTTACGATAACGCCATTTGTTGTAACCAGAATAGCGGGTAAGCAGGGGCAGATCCAGAAAAGTGTCTTCATCCCGATCCCATCGGCTGCCGGGCAGTGAGGCATGCAGGGCCAGGTAGTTGGTCCACTTGCTTTTTTTAGTGGCCAGGGCAGCGTTGAGGTGTTTTTCGCCAAAACTATTCACCAGCACATCCGCTGTTACCGGTTCGGCAATGCCTCCTTCCCGCGGGAATACGGTGATCTGTCCTACCATCCCTTCATATCCCTGCAATACAGAATTGGCGCCTTTCACCACCCAGATGTTTTCCAGCATACTGCCGGGAATGGTGCCGGTGCCATAAGTGTAGGTAAGACCCTGTATGAGCGGCAATCCATCCACCAAAACCTGATTGTATACCCCGCTTAAGCCTAAAATACGCAATTCTTTGGCATTGGTGAGTATGTTGGTGGTGGTGGGCTGCACCGTGCTTTGCGTTTCAAAACAGCCGGCCAGATCGCAACAGGCGGCCTTGCGCAATTCTGCACGGTTGATGATTTCGGTTTTAATGGGCTGCAATACAGAGATGTACGCGCCTGTTACCGCATCCTGAATGGTTACCTCTTTCAGCGTTACTTCTGCCGACATCATCAGCGACCAATAGCTTTTCAGGTCGTCGATGCGGAAGGTATCGCGCGCAGGGCCGTAAATGGCAGTTATGGTCCATTGGCCCAGGGTGGTATCCGGGGGCAATGGAAGGGCAAATTCCCCTTTTTCGTCGGTACGCGTGCCAATGGAAGTGCCCGCCCAGACCACAGTGGCGCCGGGGAGTGGAACTTCCTTCTGGTCAGTTACCTGGCCATAGAAATATTGGGCCTGAAGAGAAGTAGCAGTCAGCAGGAGTGCCGCCAGCAGGACTAAAGTTGGTTTTATACGCATAAGCATTAATGCAGTGTCATTTTCATCACTACCGCAGACGACGGGCAAAGTCCGGCGAATTGTTCCGTTTGGGCTATGGCAGCAGGGGCTTCAGAGCGCTCCACCCGTTGAAAGCCATATTTTTCAAAATAGCGGTCGGCGGTATTGGTAATCAGGTACATCTCGCGCACCTGCGCCTGTCGCGCATGCGCGAGCACAGCATCCGTCAGTTGCCTGGCAATATGCTGGTTTCGATGTGATTCAGCCACGGCCACAGAGCGCAGCAGACCCACTTCGTTCCATTGTTCCATGCCGGCAGCACCTACAACAGCTTCTCCATCCAGCGCCAGGTAAAAACCGTTCAAAGCGACTGGCAAATCCGAAACCGGTAAAGCATAGGCGCTCAACAAGGATTCCAGGCCTGGTCGGTGTTCAGTTTGAGCAGATTGAATATGGATGTTCATGGTGAAAAGAGTTTGGTTAGGTTGTTTTGGGGGTATTTGGGGTCATTTGGGGGTCATTTGGGGGGCATTTAGGGTCATTTAGGGGTCATTTGGGGGTCATTTGGGGGACATTTAGGGTCATTTTGAGTATAAAACTGTAGCTGGGTTGTCATCCCGCGAAGCGGGACCTACACAAGCCCTGTTTTCGAAATGCCTTGGGCCAATCCAACCAGATAGCCTGGCTTGTGCAGGTCCCGCTTCGCGGGATGACAACCCAGCTACAGTTTTATTATCCTACACGCCCCAATGGATTGTAACCCAGAGCGCAGCGAAGGACCTACACAAGCCCTGTTTTCGAAATGCCTTGGGCCAAAATACCCAGATAGCCTGGCTTGTGTAGGTCCCGCTTCGCGGGATGACAACCCAGCTACAGTTTTATTATCCTACACGCCCCAATGGATTGTAACCCAGAGCGCAGCGAAGGACCTACACAAGCCCTGTTTTCGAAATGCCTTGGGCCAATCCACCCGGATAGCCTGGCTTGTGTAGGTCCCGCTTCGCGGGATGACAACCCAGCTATAGTTTTATTATCCTACATGCCCCAATGGAATGTCATCCAGAGCGCAGCGAAGGACCTACACAAGCCCGGTATCCGAAATTCCTTCGCCCAAAATTACCCCCAAATGACTCCCAAATGACCCCTAAATGACTCCTAAATGACTCCAAAATGACTCAAATGACCACAAAAATGACCCCTAAATGTCCTATAACCTTAACAACACCCACTCCCCGGGGCACAGCAGGCTTTGCCAGCTTCGGCGGCGAGGCTGCGCAGAGATACTTTACGTTTTTCTGAACGTTCTTTCTTGAGTTCCGGATCACCGCCTGGCTTTTCTGCATATACGGTAACACTGAGTATGCCTGTTTTTGACGCAATAAAATCCTTTAACTCTGCTTCGGAGAGGTATTCGCGGAGGATTTCATCCGGGATCAGAATGGGCTTTTGTTTCTGAACGCTCATGTTTTCAAAACCGGCCTGGCGAATGATTTCCAGGTAATCCTCTTTTTGAATGGCGCCTGAAACACATCCAGCATACATTTCAGCGGCATTGCGCAGGGTATCAGGCAGATCGCCCATAAGTACCACATCTGAAATGCTGAAGTGTCCGCCCGGGCGCAATACGCGCATGATTTCACGGAATACCTGAGGTTTGTCGGGAACCAGGTTCAGCACACAGTTGCTGACCACCACATCAACCGAATGATCACTTACGGGCAGGTTTTCGATATCACCCTCGCGGAATTCCACGTTATGATACCCCAAACGTTCAGCGTTTTCGCGTGCTCTTTGAATCATGGTAGGGGTAAAATCCACCCCTATAACCTTGCCGCCGGCGCCTGTTTCGGCACGGGCCACAAAAGCATCGTTTCCGGCGCCGGAGCCCAGGTCGAGCACCACATCGCCGGGTTGTATTTGGGCAAATTGGGTGGGCAATCCACAACCCAATCCGAGATCGGCATCAGGGTTGTAGCCTTCCAGATCGGTATAGGAATCGGCCATAATGGTGTAGGTGCCCGGTGTACCAACGCCGCAGCAGGATGCTTCATTGGTGCTTTTATCCTGCAAAGCAATTTCTGAATATTTTTCCCGGACAACGGATTTAATCTGTTCTGGTGAATGCATGATGAGTGTGGGAGTTTGTGAATTTGTGAGTGTTTGAGTTTGTGAGTGTTTGAGTTTGGGTGTGTTTGAGTTTGCGAGGGTGTATCAAAAGTGATTTTTACCGCAGAGGCGCGGAGGCGCAGAGGTTTAGAGGATTGCTTTTCAATTTCTCTGCGTCTCTGCGCCTCTGCGGTAAATAGAATTCAGCGACTTTTGAAACACCCTCTTTGCGCCTTCGTGCCTTAGAGCCTTTGCGTTCCAGCTTCGTGCCTTTTCATCGTAAGTTTACGATCGTTTTGGGCAAAAAAATAGTCAGCAGCAACCCTGGCTGTTTTCTGTAATGCGGAAAAACTTCTCCAAAATGCCTTCAAATCGTTTAAAAGCCTCGTAGTTGATGCAGTAGCACGATTTTACACCATCTACAGAGCCTTTGATGAGTCCGGCCTGTTGAAGTTCTTTAAGGTGTTGCGAAACGGTGCTTTGTGCCAGTGGCAGCACTTCCACGATTTCTCCGCAAATACATACGTTTCTTCGGGCCAGTTCTTTCAAAATAGCAATACGTGCCGGATGCGCCAGCGCCTTGGCCAATTCAGCCAATTCCTGTTCTTCCTGCGTGAATGCTTCTTTTTTGTTGGTTGACATGTGTAATAAATTCATCGCAAAGTTACGATGAAGATTGATAGTTGCAATAGGTTGTCAAAAATTTATCGTAAAAAAACGATAAATAAATTGCCTAACCTATAAATACCCCCTAAATGACCCCCAAATGACCCCCAAATGACCCCTAAATGACCTTGTACCTTACTAGCCCAACGCCCTAACCATAGCATCCACCTTCACTAAACATTCCTCATATTCCTGCACCGGATCAGAATCGTACACAATTGCGCCGCCTACCTGGGCAGAACAATAACCAGTGCCTGCATGGTATAAAATGCTGCGAATCACCACATTAAAATCAAAATCACCTTCCGGATTAAAGTAGCCCACCGCCCCGGAATACAAGCCCCGTCGCGTTTTTTCAAAATGCTCAATCAATTCCATGGCCATTACCTTCGGTGCGCCAGTCATACTCCCCATCGGGAAACAATCCCTCAAGGCGCGCAAGGCAGTTTCAGGCTTGTCGTCAGGCAACTGCCCGCTTACCGTGGAAATCATCTGATGCACCGTGGCGAACGTGTGAATGCCACAGAGTTCCTCTACCACAACGGTTCCTGGCACGCAATTCCGGGAAAAATCGTTCCGCACCAGATCTACAATCATCACATTCTCGGAGCGGTCTTTTTCACTGGCCGCCAGTTCTGCCCGTATTTGTTCGTCTTCCGCTGCCGAGGCGCCTCTTTTCCGGGTTCCCTTGATGGGTTGTGACAGCAATTTTTGACCGTTTTTTTGTAAAAAACGCTCCGGACTGGCTGAAAGCAAATACCGGTCGTTCCAACGTAAAAAACAGGAAAACGGGGCCTTGCCTATCACTTTCAGGCGCTGGTAAACCTCCAGCGGGTTTATTTTTACGCCCTCCGCATAAAATTCCTGACAAAAATTCATTTCGTAAATATCCCCACCGGCAATGTGCCCACGGATGGCTTCCACGGTTTGCAGGTAGGTGTCGCGCGGTATCCTGGCTTGCAGTGTCACCCGCTCAGACGATTCGCCAGCCGTTGGAAGGACAGCTGCAATTTGTTGGGCTTTTTCTTCAGGCGTACCACTCAGACAGGCAATTTCCATTCGGTAAAGCCCTTCTGTTTTTTTGATACTGACCACTGTTTCCGGACAAAAAAAGCCCAAATCGGGTAGCCCTACACCATCCGGGTGATGGCTATGCAGCTGCTCCAGTTCATTTTTCAAATCGTAGGAAAAAAAGCCAAATAGCCAGTCGGCACTTTGCTTTTGGCGCAATTGTTCCAGCGCCCCGAATGCTTGTCCGGCCGGCATTTCCACCCATTGATGGGCGCCGGCGGCTACCAAACATTCCCATGCCGCCGAATTGTGCTGGTGACTATCCAGATAAACGGCATGCGTATGGCCGGCCGCCCAATGCAGCAACTGGTTTTTCCAGAAAACCAGATCCTCAACGGGGAAATCAGCCTTTTGACGCATTTGTACAAAGGGAAGAGTAGCTCAATCGAATAAGGCTAAAAACTCGGAAATAATCATGGCGGTGGCTCCCCACACAGCCCGCTCTTCTACCATAAAGCAAGGCACTTCGCGCACCAGCAGTTGCCCGCCAACCATCACATCAGCTGTTTGTCTGGATGCAGGATCCTGAAAATGCGAGAGGGTAGGGGAGAACACCTGTTCCACCTCACCCGGCTGCAACTGGAAGTTGGGCGCTCCATGCAGTAATCCAACAAACGGATAAACCGAGAAATTGCTGACGGGGATGTATAATTCCGTGAGTTGCCCCAGAATTTCTACCTGTTCAGGCAAAATGCCTATTTCTTCCCGGGCTTCGCGCAGGGCGGTTTGTTCAAGACTGCCGTCGGTTTCATCGTGCCGGCCACCCGGGAAACTGATTTGCCCGCTGTGCCGGTCGCGTGGATTTTCGGTGCGCCGGATCAGGGCTGTACGCCAATGCCCGTCCTGTTGCCAAAGCGAGAGCAGTACACAGCCTTTCTTGGCATTATCCGGTGGGTTCAATCTTTTTTGCAGCTCTTCCACCCGATGGGCAAAAGCCATCCGGTATTGCGCTTCTCTGCCCGGCAGCGGAGCAGTCAGTCGTTCGCGCAGGAAAGGAATGAAGGAATCGTGATCTGTCATTTTCTCTGCAAAGAACGCTAAGAGTGCCCATTGGTTTGCGCTCAACCATTAATTTTCAAATTAAAAGGCTCAAAGGAGGATGCAAAGACACGAAGGCGCAGAGACGCGAAGGCACAAAGACACAAAGACGCGAAGACGCGAAGACGCGAAGACGCGAAGACGCGAAGACGCGAAGACGCGAAGACGCGAAGACGCAAAGGCACGAAGACGCGAAGACGCGAAGACGCGAAGACGCGAAGGGGATATTGGGCAAAGCCCAATATCCCCTTTCGTGGCTGAAAGGAGAGTGTAAAGATTTTTGTGTAAACTGATTTTCAAATGAGATTGATTTGGCAACGATTTTCAAAAGTAGTTAAAAAGGCATTTAGGATGATACCCCAGTTAGGAATTGGTACAGTCCATTTTTTTTCTAAGTTTGCTAC
>JAEUUS010000367.1 GCA_016787545.1 Saprospiraceae bacterium | reverse complement strand
CTACTCGTTTTTGAACCGGCTGTATTTCAGGATGAACGGGGCTATTTTTTTGAAAGTTACAATCGTCGCGTCTGGGAGGATGCCGGTGTGCTGAACGAATTTGTCCAGGATAACCAGGCTCGGTCCACCAAAGGCGTTTTGCGTGGCTTGCATTATCAGACAGGTGAAATGGCGCAGGCCAAATTGGTTCGTGTGGTAGAAGGCGAGGTGCTGGACGTTGCAGTAGATGTACGCAAAGACTCCCCAAGTCTGGGCCAGTGGTTTAGCATTCGGTTGAGCGCCGAAAACAAGCGTCAATTACTGGTACCCCGCGGCTTCGCTCACGGATATGTGGTTTTGAGTGAAACGGCAGAATTTGTGTATAAATGTGACAATTTCTACTCAAAAGCCCATGAAGCCGGTATTCGGTTTGACGATCCAACCCTGAATATCAATTGGGAATTTGATTTGTCGAAAGTATTGGTTTCAGAGAAAGATCTTCAATTGCCGGGGTTTGGCGCCAGCAATTTGTAGAGCACCGGCGTCACGATTCTCGACAATAAAGTACTGGATATCAAACCGCCAATGAGTACGTATGCCAGTGGCGAGTACAAGGGATTTTCTTCAATAGCAATGGGCAATAATCCTCCAATGGCTGTCAGAGAGGTAAGCAAAATGGGCACAAAACGAATTTCTCCGGCTTCCTGAATGGCATCGTTAAGTGAGCGCCCTTCTACCCGAAGCTGGTTGGTAAAATCCACCAGCAAAATGGAGTTTTTTACCTCAATGCCCATAAGCGCTATCAAGCCCACCACTACGGTGAAAGAAAATGGGTAGCCGGTGGCTAACAGCATCAAAATGGCGCCTATGATGCCCAATGGAATTACAGACAACACAATAACAGTGCTTTTGAAGGTTCGGAATTCCAGGATTAGTACCGCAAGCAAGCCAAAAATGGTGAGAAGTATGATCGGACCCAAGCCGCCGAACGACCGTTCGGCACTTTCTACTTCACCGGCCATTTTGTAGGAATACCCTTTTGGGAACGGCATTTCAGCCATTTTTTTACCCAGATCGCGGTTTATTTCCGCAGATCGGAAGCCTGTTTTTACAAAGGCTGTAACTGCTGTAAACCGCTCTTTATCATAGTGTTGAATGTAGTTTGGCGAAGGTTCAAAATCAACTTGTGCTACTTGACTGAGTGGAATAGCTGTGCCTGGAATATTATTGACATATAACTGATTTAGCACATCCATGGTGGCCGTTGCTCCGCTTTTGGGAACCGTTACCATCAGATTATATTCCTCCCCGTTTTGTTCGGCAGTAAAGGAGCCCATTGGTATCCCGGCAATGGCCAATCGAACCATCCGGTCTATTTCTGCAATCGGAATACCCATTGCTGCCGCTTTTTCTTTATTGATTCTGATCTTGAGGTCCGTTTTTACCGTAGCAATAGGATTATCGATGTAAATGGTACCATCTGTTTCGTTGAGCAAACTTTCTACCCTGCCTGCAAGGCTGCGCAAAGTATCCAGATTTTCTCCAAAAACCCGAATAGCAATAGGCGCCTCAATGGGCGGTCCTTGTTCAAAATCCTTCACATTAATGACTGCACCCGGCACGTTTTTTAATTTTTCCCTCAGTTCATCAATCAACGCAATTTTAACCGGAGGAGGAGTTTTTTCCTGTAACTGCACAAAAATTTGAGCATAATCGAAAGCCTCCACTTCCCGAATTACGTTGTAATAAATACGCGGATTACCCCGCCCCACATTGGTGGCAAACCAGGAAATCTGCGCCTTGCCGCCTGAGTATTTGGATACAGGCAACACTGAATCCGGAAGTAAATGATGTGTGCGGAATTCTGGCGCTACGTATTCCTGCAACACAGAATCCACCATTTCCGCAATCCTGTTGGTTTGTTCCAGATTGGTTCCCACAGAGGCATCTACATCAATGTAAAACATAGGCCTTTCGCTGGCTGGGAATACGGCAAAACCTGCCTTTCCGGCTAAACTCAACACCCCAAAGAAAATTACCGCCGAAACCAGCATGGACGTTTTAGGCCATTCCAGTGATTTGTGCAAAAGTTTGGCATACGTACCGGAAATCAGCCATTTCAGTCCACGAAGGAATATGTTTCCACGCGGGTCGTGGTGTTCAGCCAAAATGCGGCTTCCCAAAAATGGCACGATGGTAAGGGAAACAAACAGGGATGCCAGCACGCACAATACCACCGCAAGAGGCAAGGAACGGATGAAATCGCCGGAGGCTTCCGGCAGAAATACCAGCGGCAAAAAGGCCAACACAAGGGTTGCCGTACAACCTAATACTGCCAACCCAATCTGTTTGGTGGCTAATATCGCAGCCTCTCGCCTGGAATGCCCTTCCCTGAGCCAACGTTCAATGTTCTCCACCACCACTATACTATCGTCAACCAGAATCCCCAGCGCAATGATCAGTCCAACTATACTGAGTTGATTCAACGAATACCCTAACTGATCCAGCGCAAACAGCCCGATGGCAATGCTCAATGGAATAGAGATCATGACCACCATTGAAGCACGCCAACCCAATGGTAAAAGCGTGAGTAACACTAATAAAATAGCAATGCCAAAATCCTTTGCAAATCGCCCCAATCGTTTGCTAACAGAGTCATTTTGATCAAAAACACGGGCATAATCCATGTTTTTAGGCAATTCTGATTGCCAAGAGGCAACTTTATCATTCACCTGTTTACCCACTTCGGAGATGTTCTGTTCGTCTTTCATACGGGCTGTAACCCACACACAACGCGCGCCATTAATGCGCGCCAAATGCCTGTTCTCTTCATAAGCCCAGTCTACGTCGGCAAGTTCATGCAGGTAAAGGATACGACCGTTTTGACCATTGATCAGGGTATTGCGCACCTCCTCAATATTTTGGTAATCGCCGCTTGTTTCTACATTAAAGGTCCGGTTTCCAACGGAAAGCGCACCGCCCGGAATACTTACATTTTCACTCTGCAATGCCCCCAACACCCTGCTGACAGGCACATTTTCTGCCGCCATTTTAGGCAAATGGAGGGCAATCCGTAACTCCCGTTTGGGATATCCCCAGGTATCGGCAGCTTTGATTCCGGGAATTTTTTCCAGACTTTCCTCCAGTTTTTCCGCTTCACTGCGCAATTCGCTCCAGGAGGCATTTTCTGAAATGATAGCGCCTTGTAAAATAGCTACGTCCGACGATGAAAAGCGCTGAACCTGAAGTCGGTAAATATCTTCCGGCAATTCGGCACGGGCAGCATTAACCTCCCGCAGCACCTCGTCGTATTTTTTATCTGGATCCTCTCCATGCTTAAATTCAATGGTGAGAATCATAACCCCATTGAACGATAAAGAGCGCATACGATCGATGTTCTCGAGGGCGCCTAACTTAGATTCCAGTTTATCGGTAATCTTGTTTTCAATCTCAGCAGGTCCCGCACCCGGATACACCACCACCACATTGTAACCGGGTGGTGCAAATTTGGGATCTTCCGCACGGGGCATGTTGAACATAGACCCCAGTCCAAGGGCCATGACAAAGCAAAATATGATGAAGGTGAACTGTGAGTTCTTAACGGAGAATTCGGCAATTTTCATAAGCCAGAAGCTGCCCTTTAAGGCTATTTATGGAGTAAACGGACCCAAACTGAAACAGATTGAGTATTTTTCTTTTCAACACTTTCAATGTACAAAGCCCTTTTTCCTACATTTTCCTGACCCTCTTCTTTTCGTTTAAATACGGTGCTCCACTGGTAACAACCTCCTTAACCCCCTCCAGGCCAGAAGCAATAACCACCTGATCTCCTTCCAGGAATGCCACTTTTACGACCTTTTTTTGCACCGTTTCTCCATCTGCCTGCACAGCAAAAACATAAGCCGATTGTCCGTCGCCTTCTACCAGCGCTTCAATTGGAACAATAGTGTAGGCCCTTGATTGGGAAGGTTTTATATCCACTTCAGCAAAAAGTCCGGGTGCAAAACGTTTGCCCTGTGGCTGGATACGGATCTCTACCGGGTATAAACCGCTGGCCGGATCTGCCGCAGGCGCCAGCTCAGACACTTTCCCGTTGAAGGCGGTTTCCTCATAGGCATCCATGTGCACAGTAGCAGGCATTCCTACATTTAGGCGTGCCCAGTCGCGATCACTTACATTGATTTGAACAACCCAATCATTGACACCCGTTTCAAACAATACAAATAGCGGCATACCCGGACCAGTGATCTCGCCTTCATTCGCTAATTTTTTAATGATTTTTCCGGCACGGGTAGCGCGTATTTCGGCGTATTGCTGGTTGAAAGTGGCAATTTTCGCCGTTTCTTTGGCAACATCACGGCCTGTGGTGGCATTTTGCAAGAGTTCCAGCGTAGCGCTACTATCCCGGTACAAACCTTCCACTCGTGCCAAATCCCGCTCCGCTTTAGACAGGCCTTGTTGGGCCTGTGCAACCTGTGCATCTATTTCTGTTTTATCAAGCACTGCCAACAATTGACCCGGACGCACCATGTCGCCTTCATCCACGTAAATTTTGCGGATTACGCCACCAATTTTGAAAGAAAGACGTTGTTCGGCACTGGAGGTTAAAATGCCACTGGCATGGATGGGCAAGGAAATGGTTTTTTGTTGAACGCTACTCGTATGCACCGGAATACGTTCATCCGTAATGGAAGAGTTGGCATCCGGATTGGGTTCAGTGGATGAACCACAACCACCTAATAAGGCGCAAAGGCCGGATAAAGCAAAAAGAACCAAAACGGTAGGGATGGCCAGTTCTTTTAAGGATAAATATTTCATATTGAGGATGTTGTGCTTAGTCATTGTTCAAGAGGGAAGAATGGGGCCATTTTTATTTTTCGATCATGCCCAACACAGACTTTTGATGGTGTTGGGCATGGTAGATGGTGAAAAAGAGCATTTCTCTCAAGGTCAGTTTGCCAAGCAAGGGATGAGGAAGTATCAGACTATCCAGCTGTTCTTCTGAAAAACCCTCCACCCGGGTGCTCAGTTTTTTGATCAGCTTTTGAAGTTTGATGGACCATTTGTCCCTCTCGGAAAACCTGCTTTCTTCGGGCACGAACGGAGCGGAAGCCCTGCCTCCGGCGCTCAATTTGAGCTGGTATTTTTCCACCAATGCCTCATAGCTTCTCGAAGGGCGGTTGGCTTTTCCGAAAACGAGCCTGATCAAAAAAGCCGGAAGGGAAAAGGCCAGGTTTACCGGGGCTACGCTTTTACACAGGTGCTCCAACTGCATACCCGCGTTCCATTTGCCTTCCGGCGCCTGAACATATTCCTGCTCGTTCAGGGTACTTATCATCTGAACAAACGCTTCATATTGAGCTTCTAACCGGGCCTTGATTGTTTCTTTATGCATAAGAAAGGGTATTAGATTCCTGCAGCTTTTTTCAAGGCCGCTTCTTTGAGTAACACTTCCGACCAGGCCAGTATTTGCTGTAATTGTGCGGTGGTTACCCGGTTCTGGGCATCGAGATATTCGAGCAACAATGCTTGTCCTGCCCGGTATTTATTGTTCACAATCCGGTAGGTTTCTTCCGCAGCACGCAGGGCGGTCTGACTGGATTGATAACTGTTTTGAGCGGCTTGCAGATCGTACCAGGCGGCAGTAACCTGTAAGGCGATCTGCTGTTGTACTTGTTCTGTTTGTGTGCGCAGAGCCTCTGCTTTCAATCGGGCTTCCTGGGTTTTACTGCGACGCAATCCTCCATCAAAAAGATCGTAAGACAAGCCCACTTGTGCCAATGCATAAGCTTGTTCCTTGCTGAAGGTGTAACCAAAACCTTGAAAACCAAAGGAGCCTCCGAGATAGACATCCGGCAATTTCAGGTTGGCGGCATTGCGTTTAACATCGGTTTCAGCAGCCAATTGACCGGCCTTCAGGGCATCTAATTCGTTGCGATTTTCCAGACTTTGTGCTACCAGTTGATCCGGCTGATATGTGGGCAAAGCTGATTTCAGCAACAACGAATCAACGATAATTGGCTCCCCCAGCTCTTTTTGGAGTAAAAAATTGAAATACGCCCGAACATTGTCCTGCTGACGCTGCAGTTTGTAAATCTCATTATCGGTCCTGCTCAATTCATAATCTGCAGTAGCCAGGATATCGCGGGTAGCCACATTGTTTTTTACAAGGCTTTCATTGAATCTTCGAAGTTCAGAAAGAACAGTGCGGGAATTGCGCCATATTTTTTCTGCTTCCAGACTGCGCAGGTATTGCAGGTAAACTTCGGTGATTTGATAGCGTAATTCCTGCGCCGTTGCAGCTTTTTCGGCCGATTTACTTTCCAGGAGGTGTTGTTGGATTTGCCGGTTGTATTTCAGATCAGTGTTGAATACCGGGTAGGCAAAAGAAATCTTGGTTTCGTGAAAGTTGTTGGGCAGAAATTGTACTTCCTGATTTTCCAGGGTAGGAAAAACGCCGGGAATTACTCCGGGCGGAAGATTTCCGGGAACTGCATTTAAGGCATTCAGGTTACCATACACGTTGTTCAATAGATCGCCAATGGGAAAATCAATTTTCCGTCCGCCAGCGGCAACAGTGTAATTAGCGTCAAAGGTCAACTGGGGCATTCCCAATGATCTGGATTGCCGCAAGGCTTCCTGTTGTTGTGCGATCCCCAGGCCCTGCTGTTTGAGTTGGAGATTTGCGCTGAGTCCTTCCTGAATATAATTTTCCAGAATAGCGGATTGAGCCTGGATTTCGCCGGTTGCCAGGAATGCTATTCCGAGAAAGAAACCCATACATATTCTGTTTAAAAATCGGTGATGTATCATAAATGCCAAAACAACTTTTAGAAACTGAACAGCGTTTATTTAGGCTGCAAAAAAAGGCAGCCTTTCCCGGCTGCTCAAGTTAAATTCTGTGAATGGTTGATTTTGGGGGATGAGTTGGAGGATTGAGGGGTTGGAGCTCATAAGCCTTCCGCCATTTTGACAATCATGGCAAACGATTTTTTGGCCAGTTCTTCTCTTTGTTCTGGTGGATACATGCGCATGCGTTCACGAACAAAGAGTGAAACGAGTCCGTGAGCATGGCACCAGAGGGTATAAGCAATGGTTTGAGTGTCGGTACTTTTAAAATACCGGGCATCTACACAAGCCTGTACGGTTTCTACGAAAAAGGAATGGGTGGCCATACCCAGTGTCCAACATTCCTGATTTTCAACATGTTCCATGGGCGCCCGGGTAAGAAAGAGCAGATCATACCAGTCCGGATGCTTTAATCCAAAATCTACATATAGTCGACCAAATTCAATTAAACGATTCCAGGGGTCTTCAATGGCAGCAGCTGGTATCAGGTGATCCCTTTTGGCCGCAGCGGCCTCGTATTGCAAGGCATAAAATATTTCATTCTTATCCTTGTAATACAGGTAAATCGTTGCCGGACTGTACTCTATCCGTTCGGCAATACTTCGGATATTGAGTCCATCGTACCCTTTTTCTTTGAAAATATGGTGTGCGGCGCTTAAAATCAGCGAACGCATTTCTGCCTTTTCCCGTTCTTTTCTTTCTGCTATGCTCATAGTTGTTTCACTAAACAACGCAAAGTTACTAAACATTGTTCAGTAATTTTGAAAAAATTCAAAAGCGACGCTTTTTCGCTTTTTACACCCCTCCTTTTATCAGTCTGTTATTTTCATCAGGGAATATGGCCACTCCCCGGAAGGTTTTGGCCTCTTCGGGCGTCATATAGGCATAGGCAATAATAATCACGATATCGCCTACCTGAACCCTGCGGGCAGCTGCGCCGTTCAGACAAATAACGCCACTTCCGCGTTCACCACGGATGGTATAGGTTTCAAAACGTTCGCCGTTATTGTTGTTCACGATCTGCACCTTCTCACCTTCAATCAGGTTGGCAGCGTCCATCAGGTCTTCATCAATGGTGATGCTACCGATGTAATTAAGGTCGGCCTGTGTAACACGAACCCGGTGAATCTTGCTTTTGAAAACTTCTATAAACATGGACTTGATTTTGGGTTGTTGGGGTTACAGCAAACAACCGAATGCTTGTTTCGGTTGCAAAAGTAGATGGGTCCGATGAAAGCGCGTAAGGAAAGTTTTACGGCAATTTTATCCGGTGATTAACGTTTTCCCCGAAACCGTTACCAATACCCTAATTTTTCAGACTTACCATGCGAAACATTGTAACACCTATCTTTCTTTTTCTGACCGTTTTTTCTCTGCAAGCCCAGGTAATGGGCAATTATGGGGAGCAACAACAAACCTACCAGAACATTGCCCCAAGTCCGCAATACAGGGGTGTGCCCAAAGCAGCGCATTTTTTGGGAGATAATCAGGTGGAAATTACCCTCAATACGCTTTCCAACCAGAAAGCCGGCGCCTACACGGCTATTTTCAGCGTTACTCAATCCGGAAAAACTGCTGAAGAAACCAATGCGCTCCTGAATGCCCGGTTAGAGGGATTTACCGGCGCTTTAACCGGTTTGGGCATTCCTACAACAGATGTTTATGTGGATATGGTCAATTTTTTGCCACGGTATGAATATGATGTGAGCAAAAAACTGTTTTCCAAAAAAACCTACACGGAAATACCTAAAGGTTTTGAAATGCAAAAGAACGTACATATCCGCTACACCAACCCCGCTTTGCTGGAACGGATTGTTACCGCCGCTGCCGCTCAGGAGATTTACGACATCGTTAAGGTTGATTATTTTGTCAAAGATGCCGAAAATATTTATTCCCAACTGCGCGAAACTACCTTTGCCTACCTCCAAAAAATCATCAAACAATACAAAACCATCGGCATCGAACTGGACTCCGCCTATACCGTAACCGCTGAAAATGCCTGGGTGGCCTATCCCATTAACCGATACGAAAGTTATCGGGCATTCAGTACACAGCGACTTGATTTTGACGAAAACAGCAAGGTGAATTCGGCCGATAAAATCACCTCAAGATTCTATAATGCTGTTCCTGCAAATGATTATGATATTGTCATAAACCCCGAAATTCTGGAGCCAGCCGTGCAGTTTTCTTATAATTTGGTAGTCCGGTTCACCCTCCCGGAACGTATTCCGCTGCAAAAAACCGTCGTCAAAAAAGAATTCATGCTTGTAACCCCCACAGGAGAGGTTAAAACGCTGAAGATTGAGTGACAAGGGGCGGGCGATTTGCGATTTGCGATTTATGATTTGCGATTTACGATTTGGGGCGTTAGCTTAAGGTTTGCGAGTGAGCAATATAAAACAACATGGGTTGTTAATTGGTAAATCTCAAGCCTTCACACCACATAGCAAGTCCCAAATCGTAAATCGCAAATCGCAAATCATAAATCGCAAATCATAGGCTCTCACCTTTTCACTACCTTTTCCGACGCCGTTTTGCCATCGTTGCGGGTTGCCTGAAGCCAGTATATGCCTGAGGGCCAGTTTTGGATGTTGATATGCAACAAACCATCTGCAGAGTAGTGTTCCTGAATAATTTGGCCCAGGGCATTGATCCATCGGTAGTGGGTGTTTGCACCAGGTTTGGTTTGTACATTGATTTGATCAAATGCCGGATTGGGCCAAACGCTGAGTTGGAATGTTTGGCGGAACGGTTCATCTGTGCCCACATTGCCACAATTGGGATCGTAGAAGGTTCCCGGCGATCCGCCCGGACAACCGGCAAACCAGTTTTCCGGATCCGTTATGCGTCCCGCAACGCTCTCATTTTCAAGCGTATAGCCATTGCCATCAGCGGCTTCCGGCCAGGGCAGCTTGTCATCATAACACATGCTCCAGTACAAACGACCGTCCGGCAGGTATAAGCGCACCATATCGCCGGCTGCGCTGAAACCAAAACCAAGTGGACCTGCCGCGTTGGTTACGTTGGGGAACTGTGCGGCAAATTTGGCCTGATCCGCGTAAAAAACCAGATAACCCGTGGGGCTAAGCACGGTTCCCTGTGGAATGGTGTAAGTGTTGCCACTGGCATCGGAGATTTGCCAGCCAGCCAGATCCATTGGGGCGAAAGTGGTATTGAAGAGCTCAATCCAATCGCCGGCATCGGCTGCGGGAGCGGAATTGTAGTTGATTTCTGAGATGACCGGCATTTCTCCACAAGGGCTGTAAATCGTGCCCGCTGATCCGCCAGTGCAGCCGTCGAACCAGGACTCTGGCTCATTGGGATCGTTATTGTCATTCAGGCGTTCCAGGGTTCCGCCAAAACCATCTGCAGTACAAGGCCATTTCTCACCATCCTTATAGGTCATGCTCAATGCCACCGACCCCATGCGATCATAGAGATACAAATCGTCTCCGTCGTTATCCAGCTCAAAGTTTATAGGCCCAAGTTGTTGGTTTACTGCAGGGTTTTCCTGCTGGAAATTTTGCTCATTTTCATATAACACCATGCGCGCACCCGCCGGAATCACCGTGCCTGTAGGAATGTCAAACCGGTGGAACCAGTCTTTATCGCGCAACCAATAACCGCTTAAATCCAGGGCATGGTTGCCCTGATTGTGTATTTCCAGCCAGTCGCCGGCATTTCTGCTGGGGTCAGAATGGTAGTTGATTTCCGTGATGCGGAGTGCAGTAGCCTGTGCCTGACCGGTGAAATTGGCCGTAAAAACGGTATTTTCAGCAATATCTGCCGTAAACGTAGCGCCAGTCAGGTTGTTGATAAACGGACTTGCCGACCAGTTGGCAAACGTATAACCCGGGTTGGGAATGGCCGTGAGGGTAACCGGATTGCCATGGAAATAAACTCCAGACCAGGGTAGCGACTCCGGAATTACGGTTGAAATTTGAATCGTGCCGGCTCCGGGAGGGTTTGCCTGCAGGGTAATGTTCACCTGTCCATCCAACTGAAACCTATTCACCAAATGCTGGCGTTGATACTCCGGCCTGTCCTGATAGTATGTGCGCAAGGTTTGCACCGCGTTTTGCCAGGTTCCCAAATCGCCGGTGCCCCATAGTTCGTGGTGCCGCTGAATCTCAGCCGCCATTTCGGCCGCATTCACATCAATGAGTTCGTGTGCGCGTGCGGGCAGGAAACTCGTGTTCATCAAATCGGCAAAACGATTGATGAAATACCGGCGGTATTCCGGGTTTTGCAACAAACTGCGCAGCATTTCCCCATAGCGGGAATCGTCGGTCAGGGTGGTGCCTAGCACATCGCAGGCCGCGCAGGTGGAGCCTCCCAGCGGATTGCCGGAAGAATAAGACACATCCCAGAGCACGAATTTCCAGGGATCGTTCCAGTCTGATTTAAACAGACGGATGTTGTTGTAATAATCCTGCAACCAGTCGGTGCTGGCTACAAAAATCTCGGTA
>JAEUUS010000295.1 GCA_016787545.1 Saprospiraceae bacterium | reverse complement strand
TTTATGGCTGTTGTCATACTTGCCATTGTATATATTTGAGACTTTATGCCTCCATGTATTAGATTTCAGAAAACCCAACAATTAACATCACGCAATGCCCACAGTTACTAAAAGCAGAATTGAATCCATTGACGTTCTTCGAGGCCTGGTGATGGTCATCATGGCACTGGATCATGTCAGGGACTTTTTTCACATCACTGCCTTCACCGCTGATCCACTGGATCCTGTTGCTACCACTGCCGGGCAATATTTTACCCGTTGGGTCACGCACCTGTGCGCGCCGGTGTTCATTTTTCTCTCCGGGGTTTCCATTTATCTGCAGCATCAGCGTAAAACCAACCGTGAGCTGGGGGTATTTCTATTGAAAAGGGGTGGATGGTTTATTCTGGCAGAATGGACTATTGTAGCATTTGGCTGGACATTCCTTCCGCCTTTTGTGCTTATGCCATTTATGGTCATTTGGGCAATAGGTATCAGTATGGTATTGCTGGGCTTAATGATTTTAGCTGATTTTTCTTATAAGTCAATACTTTCTATAGGATTTGTTGTTGTATTGGGGCATAATCTGCTCAACATACCTGAATCTGCGCCGGGATTTAGTCCGGGGTTTCTATGGGATTTATTGCATACCGGCGTGTTTAAACCTTACACTTTGCCTTGGGGCAGCACCATCCTCATTGCTTATCCATTCCTGGCCTGGACGGGACTGATGTGTTTGGGCTATGCGTTCGGGATTTTTTATTCCGGACGTTTTTCTGTAGCCAAACGTCAGCGGATATTGGTGAGTATGGGTGTTGGGCTTATCCTGTTTTTTGTGTTGCTGCGTACCTGGAATTGGTACGGCGATCCTGCGCATTGGGCTGAGCAGCGCAATGTATTCCGGTCCTTTTTGTCGTTCCTGAATGTGACTAAATACCCGCCTTCCTTGTTGTACATGAGCATTACGATGGGACTTTCACTCTTGTTGCTGGCGTTTATGGAGCGCTTTAAAAATCGGTTCACCGGGTGGATGGTAGTATATGGTCGTACAGCTTTTTTTTATTATCTGTTGCATATTTATCTGATCCATATCCTGGCAGCTATTTACTTCTTTGCCAGAGGTGGCGAAATGAGTCGGGCACTTGACTCGCTGCCACAATTGCCTTTCATGTTTGTAATTCCCGGCCAGGGCATGAGTTTGGAATGGGTGTATGTGGTTTGGCTGTTTGTGGTCATTTCCCTATACCCGCTTTGTAAATGGTACGACCAGTATAAATCCCGACACAGAGAAAAATGGTGGTTGCAGTATATCTGAAGCTGTTATCCACAACCTCGTAGGTCTTAAACCTCGTAGGTTTTTAAAACCTACGAGGTTTAAGACCTACGAGGTTTAGAAAAACAACGAGATTAACTGTCCGAAATCGGACACCTGCGTACGCCCGCGAACGAAAATACAGGATCCAAAAAGGATAAATATTGCTGACAATCAATTATTTACAAAACTGGCACAAGCTTCTCCATCATACTTACACCAAACAAGTCGTACACCGCAAATCCTACATCGCAAGTCGTAAATCATGGACCGTCCCATCAAGAAAAAAACCTTTACTCCGCAGCGCATAGCGCTGGGTGTTGGCATTATAGCCTTCCTGATTTTTGCTGTAAATACCCTGCTCAACGGCAGCCAGAGCAGCCTGAATGTGAATCGGGAAAAAATCACGGTATCTCAGGTTACCCGCGGGGTATTCGATGAGTTTATCGTAGTAACAGGCGTGGTACAGCCACTCAAAACTTATCAGCTCGATGCCATTGAAGGTGGCTATGTGGCTCAAAAACTCATTGACGGTGGCGCAACGGTCAAACAGGGAGATCTTATCCTGAAGTTGGAAAACCAACGTTTGATGCTTGATTTCGTGAACCGCGAAACAGAGATGTACGACCTGATCAACAATCTGGAAAACACTCGTCTGCGCCTGCGTCAGGATAAATTCACCCTGCGCAAAACCCTGTCGGAACTGGATTTTCAGATCCAGCAAGCCAAAAACGAGTACGACCGCAACAACAAGTTGTATAACGACAGAGTCATTTCCCAACAGGAATGGGAGAAAAGCAAAAACACTTATGAGCGCCTTACCCAGCAGCGCGACATTGAAGTGGAGAACCAAAAATTCCAGGAAGAAAACAGCATTGTGCAAATCAAACAGCTTGAAGGTACACTGGAACGCACCAAACTCAACCTGTCGATGATGAAAGAAAACCTGGCCAACCTGAGTGTCCGCGCACCGGTGTCGGGTTTGCTGTCCCGGGTTGATGTGGAAATTGGCGCCAGCATTACTGCGGGTCAGAATATTGGCCAGATTGATGACCTGAACGGGTTTAAAATGCGGGTTGAAGTGGATGAACACTATATCTCCCGAATTTTCCCCGGACTGGAAGGTTCCTTCGAATTCAATGGCAAGACTGTAAAACTGGTTGTATCCAAGGTGTTTCCTGAGGTGCGAAATGGCCGTTTCGATGTAGATATGCTATTCGATAAAATCCCGGATGGCGTTCGAAGAGGCCAGTCGGTGCCGGTTCGTCTTCAATTAGGCAAACCGGCAGACGCTACCCTGTTGGCCACAGGCGGTTTCTTTTCCGATACCGGCGGCAACTGGGTGTATGTACTTAGCTCGGATGGCGCCAAGGCTTCCAAAAGGAATATTTCGCTGGGGCGCAAAAACCCACAGTTTTATGAAGTACTTAGCGGACTCGAACCTGGCGAACAGGTTATTACTTCCAGTTATGAAAACTTTGGCGACAAAGACGTGCTAAACCTTCAATAACCCTCTAACCACACTACTGAAACCAAAATGTTCAGTAGTGTGCCCTCTAACACATCAAAAATCCTTTCCATGATAAAGACAGTTAATCTGCACAAACTCTTTACCACCGACGAGGTTGAAACTACTGCCCTCAACGGCGTAAGCATAGAAATCCAGCC
>JAEUUS010000293.1 GCA_016787545.1 Saprospiraceae bacterium | reverse complement strand
GGCGTATATGTCTAAAAAACTGCTGATCGTTGAGTCGCCTGCAAAAGCGAAAACCATCGAAAAATATCTGGGCGCGGATTTCACTGTGAAATCATCGTACGGCCATATCCGGGATCTTGAAAAAGGAAACGACCTCGGGGTTGATGTTCAAAACGGGTATCTACCTAAATATGTCATTCCAAGCGATAAGAACAAAACGGTTCGGGATTTAAGAGAAGCTGCGGCCAAGGTTGGCGAAGTTTGGCTTGCAACGGACGAAGACCGCGAGGGAGAGGCTATTTCCTGGCATTTATGCGAGGTGCTTGGACTTGATCCGCGGATGACCAAACGGATTGTATTTCACGAGATTACCAAAAATGCTATTCAAAGCGCCGTTCAGAAACCCCGAACTGTAGATATGAATATTGTCAATGCCCAGCAGGCGCGACGAGTGCTCGACCGTCTGGTAGGATGGGAGCTGAGTGGTTTATTGTGGAAAAAAGTAAAGGGGCAACTTTCTGCCGGTCGGGTACAATCTGTAACCGTTAAGTTAGTGGTAGAACGCGAACGCGAAATTCAGGCCTTCAGCATAACACCATATTTCAAAATTGTTGCCCAGTTTTTTGCCAAGAATGCCCAGGGCAAAATAGTAACCTTCAAGGCAGAAAGTCCAATTCGTTTTGAAGATCCGGCCGGCGCAGAAGCATTTCTGCAAAAATGCCTCGGCGCGCAATTTGCCGTCAGCAATATTGAAGTTAAGCCCACCCGCCGCAAACCGGCCGCGCCGTTTACTACTTCTACCTTGCAGCAGGAGGCCAGCCGTAAAATCGGCTTCTCGGTAAACCGGACCATGTCGGTAGCGCAAAAACTATATGAAGAGGGATTTATCACCTATATGCGTACCGATTCAACCAGCCTTTCCGAACTTGCCTTGCAGGCCACGGAAGCTGAAATTGTGAAGCAATACGGCAAAAATTACCACCATCGCAGGCAGTACAAAACCAAAAACGAGTCTGCCCAGGAAGCGCACGAAGCCATTCGTCCTACTTATTTCGAAAGGCAAAATGTAAGTGGTAACCGCGACGAACAACGCTTGTACGAATTAATCTGGAAGCGTACCATGGCCTCCCAAATGGCCGACGCTGAGTTGGAAAAAACCATCGTAGATATTGAAATCAGCACCCAGCCGCAAAACAAATTAGTAGCAGAAGGTGAAATCCTCAAGTTTGACGGTTTCCTGAAAGTGTATCTGGAAGGTACTGACGAGGAGGATGAAGAAACAGCCGGCATGTTACCTCCTTTATCCAAAGGCCAAAAGCTGGATCTGGACGAAATGACGGCTACCGAAAAATTCACCCGCCCACCTGCACGGTACACAGAAGCTGGCCTGGTGAAGAAGTTGGAGGAGTTGGGGATTGGTCGCCCGAGCACATATGCGCCAACCATTACCAAAATCATGGAATCAAACCGTGGTTATGTCATCAAAGACAGTAGAGAAGGGGAGGAGCGTGTGTATCAGGTGTTTACCCTGAAAAACAATGCTATCAGCAAAACGAAAGGAAAGGAAATTACCGGCACAACCAAAAATGTGCTGTATCCTACTGATATGGGCATGATTGTGTCCGACTTTTTAGAAGGTCATTTCAAAAAAGTAATGGATTATGGCTTCACTGCCAGTGTAGAACAAGAGTTTGACCACATTGCAGAAGGCAAAATTCAGTGGCCAAACATGATAGATCGTTTCTACAAGCCTTTCCACGAAAATGTAGAAAAAACCCTTAAGGATGCTGAACGTGCAAGTGGTGAGCGCATTCTTGGACTTGATCCGGAGACTGGCCGAACCGTTTTGGTGCGTATGAGCAAATTAGGTCGACCGGTTATCCAGATTGGTACCGGCGAGGAGCTGGATAAAAAAGAAACGCCTCGCTACGCCAACCTGCGTCCTGGTCAAAGTATGGAAACGGTATCGCTAAGCGAAGCCCTGGATGCCTTCCAATTGCCGCGCACACTTGGGGAATATAATGGTGAAACCCTTGAGGTAAACACAGGCAGGTATGGTCCATATGTAAAATATGGCAGCACCTTCATCAGTTTACCTAAAGGGGAAGACCCCTTTGATACCACTTACGAACGCGCCCTGGAGCTGGTAAAAGCGCGCCTGGAAGCCGATCGCCCGCTGGGCCATCATGAAGGGTTGCCGATCACTAAAGGTAAAGGTCGTTTCGGACCATTTGTGAAATGGGCTGACTTGTTTGTGAACGTTCCGGCAAAGGTTAATTTCGATATGCTGACGGAGGCGCAAGCCATTGAGTTGATCAAACAGAAAATTGACAAGGAGGCCAATCGTTATATCCATCACTGGCCTGAGGAGGGTATTTCCATTGAAAACGGCAGATGGGGCCCATTCATCCGTTTTAAAAAGGATAACCTGAAGCTTCCTCCGGTGGATGGGGTAAAAATGACTGCGGATATGGCCCTCAGCCTTACGCTGGCGGATGTAAAAGCCATCATTGAGAAGGAGATTCCCGGCGCATTTGCGGCTAAAGCCGGCGGCGCCAAAGGCAAAGCAGCACCAAAAGGCAAAAAGAAATAGGGTAGGGGAATTGTGTCGGATTCTGGCGTTATGGGTGTAGCGGCATTGTTCTTGTGGCATGTCGGCAAACCTGTCTGCTGATGAAAAACCTCCTGACACCCTTATTTTATTTCTTATTTGTAACCCGTTTATTTGCTCAATGCCCAACTGTTCCGGTTTGCCAGCCTGATAACATCCTTTATGCGGATGTTACCAGCAACGAAGTCTGGTTTTGGAACAGTCCACCTTTCACCTGGGACTCTCTGCACCAACAGAGTAATCTGACAGATGCTCCGTTGCCATTGGTATGTATATGGCCGGATACCTGCGGTATGGATAATCTGGAGGTGAATTTTCAGTTATTACTGGATTTGAACAGCGATGGCGTACAGGAAACCCGGATTTCAAGCACGGATGACTTGCCTCCAGGCTCCTTCATATTCAACAACCTCTTTGGTGGAACGGATACTTTGAAATACGATAACCGCACGGGTTTTCTGCGGTTTCATTTTGAGGTATTAACGGAACGTGTTGGCGACAGTCTGCAGTTTTCATTGGTTTGGGTATCTTCCATCGATACGGTACCAGCACAATTACCCCTGGGTAATCATCAACTATTATGGCTGATTACGGAAGGAGGCACCACGGATTCCTGCGGGTATAGTTTCGTTGTGCGGGATACCACGCCACCGTTGCTGGTATGTAGCCCTGCTTTGCATGTAAATATGGTTGTTTCTGGACAACTTTCTTTGTGGGCAAGTGATTTCTTTCAAACTGCTAGTGACAACCTGACACCCTCAGGGTTAATTCAAATAGCCGTTCGGAGAAAGAATGTCAATGAATCAGGTTTCCCACTTGATTCGTTGGGAAATCCGATCACCAGGGTGGACTTTACTTGTTGGGATGCCGGATTTATCCCGGTTGAACATATAGTTGAATTATGGTCCAGGGATAAGGCAGGTAATGCTTCTTTTTGTTACACCACGGTTTCCATCGGTTTGGGTGTCTGGGATTGCAATTTTGATCCTGATATCCTCCGAATCTGTCCGTTTACGGAGGCGAAGGAGTTAATTGGGAATGTAAAACACACCGTTAGCGGTACGAATCCATGGTTGGGCAACTTTAACCATGTCAGATGGCAGGAGCAACCCGGGTGTGCTACGTTTATTGGATATATTTCTTCTTCCTCAGATTTTACCATAACACCTACCCGCACAGACAATATCCTGAATGGCGTAACCACCTACGATTTGGTGTTGATGTCCAAACACATATTAGGCTTACAACCACTCACTTCCCGTTATAAAATGATAGCCGCTGATGCCAACCGGAGCGGCACTATTACCACTTTTGATATCCTGACCTTGCGCAAGCTGATATTGGGTATTGATACTGCGTTGACCAGCAATACGTCGTGGCTATTTATTCCTGATAGTTACGTTTTCCCGGATACCTTAAATCCATTCTCCGCCTCATTCCCAACAGTTGAGTATATTGAAAATTGGGTTGGTTGGCATGATGTTCGCTACTTCACCGGGGTTAAAGTAGGCGATGTAAACGGTTCGGCTATACCGGAACTGAACGGTAATCCGGTTGCCGAAAGCCGGGGTTTGCGGATGCTTTCCGCAGGAAATACCAGAGTTTTGTCAGATAATTCCTTTGATTATCCCGTGTATATTACCCAAAACGAAACCACCAACGGATTTCAGCTTTCCTTACAATATGATCCTGAAATGGTAGAGATAAACGCAGTGGAGTCAGATCAACTGCCTGATTTTGGAGCATTTAACTGGTCGGTACCCAGGGCTGGAGAATTGCGGATCAGCTGGTCGGCAGGAGAGGCAGTGCTAGTAACCGGGCGAGATCCGCTGTTCAGGATAAAAGGCCGCAGTCTAACCGAAGAAATGCCTGGCTATTGGTTTAACCAGATGACATCTGCCACCTGGCCTTCAGAGATGTACGATGCAGCAGGCAATATATATGCTCTTCAAATAGGTGAGGAAGCGCAAAAGTTGGAGCAGATGGCTGTTTATGCCGCCCGCCCCAATCCATGCACGGATGTTGCGGTTGTACCGGTTGAGCTGGAACAAGGCGCCTGGCTTGAACTGGAAGTTTGGGATACGCAGGGCCGAATGCGCTGGAATCACGCCCAATTCTATGAAAAAGGGGCTCATCTGCTGGAGATACCGGGCTGGTTACTCCCCGATTCGGGCTGTTATTTTTGGCGACTCAGTTCCCGCTTACATTCCGTTTCAGGCAAGCTTGTGAAAGAATAATTTCTTTTTAAGGCAGCGAAATGTCGTGAGCTGACGTTTTTTGTTTGTTCTTTCCCGGCCGGGTATTCCTAACATCTTTTCCCCATATTTACATGAATCTTTCGTTCAAAGCGGGAGTAGTGGCCGTTATGTGCCTGCTATGTTTCCGCATCGCTTCGTATGGACAAACCTCTGATTTGTTGAAAAATCATCCCAAGTGGACATATGGCATCTATGCTGGCGCCGGGTTTACTTCCCAGTCTAAAAATCCTACTATTTACTCGAATCGATTTTATAGCTATGGATATGAGTCGAGTTTCGCTAATACACAATTCTTCCCGTATAACGAGGTTTCCTTAGGCGGTTATGCTACACGTCGACTCAACAACCGTTGGTCCTTGAGATCCGAGTTATTGATCCACCGGAAAAATTATGGAAGTACTGCGCTAAGTGTAGGTTTATTTCCCCGATACAGGGTACTGCCCTGGTTGCAATTGGAGGCCGGAGTAGAAGCCCGCCAAACGCTTAGCGGCGCCGATGCGAATGAGTCGAAATTTTGGCTTGGCGCAGCCTTTGGCAGAAAAGATCTGGAGTTTAATATTCGGTTTGCTCCAGGGTTTATACCCGGGAAAAATGGGGAAAAAGCTTCCTTTATGAGTACTACGCAAGTAGGTGTCAGTCTCCCGTTAAACAACCTTGGGCGATCTTCCCGGAAAAAGAAATAGTTGGTTTGGTCACCAAAACCGCTTCATTTCCCTGCCCTCCTGGCGTCCTTCCAAAACCTCAAAAATAACCTCGGCCACTTGCGCCTGCGTTCGGTTGGCGGTATTGATAACGAGGTCGAAATTGTTGAGGTTGGCGCAATCAGCGCCGTATTTGGCCAGGAATCGGGCGTTTTCACTCGCTTTACGGGCAAGAATTTTTTGAGCGGCCTCAGCCGGGGAACTGTATTGTTCGCTGTCCCGGTTGGGGTCGTTCATGATCCGCTGTACAGCCACCTCAACGTCCGTTTGCAAGAAAATTTTAAAGGAATTCGGCAGAAAAAACCAGGCCATACGACTGTCGATGATGTATCCGTTGGGATCTTTGCCGAGTGTGACAAAGATCCCATCGATACGTTCATCAATAGTGGGGTCGGTATCGGCCAACCGGTTCATTTCCAGAGTGTCGATTCCGAGTTCTTGGGCCAATTGGCGTTGTACCCGCCCGGTAGATATATACTCGAATCCGGTGCGTTCGCACAGGATTTTGGAAACAGCACTTTTGCCGCTACCCAGATCGCCGGTAATGGTTATTTTAGTTCCGGATGGAATGTTAAGCATATTCGTTGGTCAAAACTTCTGATCAATCACATACGGCAGCATAGCGCGCCAGGTAGGCCAATCGTGCCGCATATCGCCACCCCATACGTCCAAATCGCAGGAAATGCCTTTTCCGGCCAGTATACCTGCCAGGGTGCGGGAAGCATCCGGATCTTCATAATCGCCGGAACCGGTCATGATATGGATATGTTTGCTTTGGCGGATACGGTTCAGGGTATGCTCGTCATTCAAATTTGGGAGGTAGTGAACCGGCGAGTTGAAGTAAACGTCTTCATCATAATATCCTTTGGTGTAGCTGGTCAGGTCGTACACGCCCGACATTGCAATGGTACCTGCAAAAAGATCAGGACGGCGGAAAAATATATTAGCAGAATGTAATGCTCCAAGAGAAGCTCCGCTGGTGATGATAGGGGTTTCCTCACTGCAGTGCATTTTAATGAACGGCACCACTTCGTTTTCCACGTATCCGTTGAATTGTTGGTGTCGGATCGCTTTATGGCGCGGGTGCATCCGGTTATTGAGCCATGCTTCCGAGTTAATACTGTTGATACTAAACACCTTTACTTTGCCTGCTTCTATCAATGGTTCAAGCGCATCGATCAGCAGAAAACGTTCATACTCTAAGTAATCAGCGGCGGCAGTAGGCAGCAGCAGCAATGCAAAACCGAAATGGCCGTACATCGCAATTTCCATGTTTTTGTTGAGGCGTGGGCTGTGCCACTGGTGGATTTCTCGTTTCATATTATTCAGGTGTGTGTTCGGGCAAAAGTAGAAAAAGAAATTTTGGATAAAAATTAAACTTTTTGTTTTTGTTTAAAACGAAAAGTTTATATTTGCAGCGCAATTAAGTTCATCACTAAACAATTAAGTTATGGAAACATTCAAAGACGCACTTTCCTGGTTTGAAATTCCTGTTTTGGATTTTGCCCGTGCCAAAAATTTTTACCAGACCATTTTCGCCTATGAAATGCCAGAAATGGATATGGGACCTGTGAAAATGGGCATTTTACTTCATGATCGCGACAAAGGTATAGGCGGAGCTATCTGCTTTGGAGAGGGATATGAGCCTGCCGGATCCAAAGGCCCAAAGGCCTATCTTAATGCCGGAAAGGACCTCAATGTGGTGCTGGAGCGTGTTTCAAGCGCCGGAGGGACTGTTGTGTTGCCCAAAACTGAGATTGCACCAGATATGGGCTTCTTTGCCTTTTTCACTGATTCTGAAGGCAATGTGCTTGGGCTACATTCCATGGGTTAAAAGGCGCTAAGTGAACTGCGAAGGCACAAAGGTTTGTTGGCACTAAGGCGCAAAAACACTAGGACGCAAAGGAGCTATGATTTGTTGGCACTAAGGCGCAAAGGCACTAAGACGCGAAGGAGCTAAGAGTTGTTGACTCTAAGGCGCTAAGGCACTAAGACGCTAAGATATTTTTGAGAGTGTAAAGATTTTTGTGTAAACTGATTTTCAAATGAGATTGATTTGGCAACGATTTTCAAAAGTAGTTAAAAAGGCATTTAGGATGATACCCCAGTTAGGAATTGGTACAGTCCATTTTTTTTCTAAGTTTGCTAC
>JAEUUS010000270.1 GCA_016787545.1 Saprospiraceae bacterium | reverse complement strand
GTCCAGATCCGGCAGTTCATGCAACAATTCAATCAGGCCTCCGCACCACCGCGTATTACCTTAGCCACCGCTGATGGAATTCACCTCTATTACGTCAAAAATATTGTGCGTTGCGCCTCCGACGGCAACTATGCCACCGTTCATTTCGAGGATAAAACCAAACTCCTGGTAGCTAAAACCCTCAAAGACCTGGAATTCCTGCTTGCGCCTTACGCCTTTGAACGCATCCACAAATCCCACCTGATCAATATGGACCACCTCAAACGTTACTACAACCGCTTCTCCGGCGAAGTAGAAATGAGCGATGGCGCCATTCTCCCCGTTGCCCAACGGAAAAAAGCATACTTATTGGAAATGTTGAAAGGGTAGCGACTTACGATTTGCGATTTGCGATTTACGACTTGCGATTTGAGAGCGTGATTTGCAAAATAACAACCCATGTTGTTCTAATATATTCACTATCAAATCGCAAATCGCAAATCGCAAATCGTAAATCGCAAATCGTAAATCGCAAATCGTCTACCCTTGTAGCCAATTCAGTGTGTTTTGGTGGAAAATCTTGTCCAGAGTGGTTTGGGATAATCCCATTTCCTCGATAAACCGGCCTATTTCCAGATCGCCTAACGGGAATGGATAATCCGTGCCCAGACACACCCGATCTTCACCCACAACCTCCAGAATATACCGCAATAACTGCGGATCGTGGGTAGCGGAGTCGTACCAAAAACGGCTCAGGTACGCGCGTGGGGAAAGGGGATTGTCGATGGCTACCAGATCGGGCCGACAGTTAAAACCGTGTTCAATTCTGCCAATGGTGGGCACAAAAGATCCTCCGGCGTGTGCCAGGCAAACCCGCAGCTTGGGCAAACGCTCCAATATTCCACCGAATATCAGGGAGCAAGCTGCTCTGGACGTTTCTGCGGGCATTCCTACTAACCAGGGCAACCAGTATTTGCGCATGTCGGCTTCGCCCATCATTTCCCAGGGATGAATGAACACCGCCATATTCAGGCGTTCACAAGCCTCAAAAATTGGGAAAAACTGTGCCTCGCTCAGGTTCTTCTGGTTCACATTAGAGCCAATTTGCACCCCCGGGAAGCCCAGATCGTGCAAACGCTCCAATTCCTGAATGGCCAGGTCTGTATCCTGCATCGGGATAGTCCCCAGGGCTATGTAATGCTCCGGGTAATCGTCTACAATGCCCGCCAGATGGTCGTTCAAAAACATGGAAAGATCCAGACAGTCGGCTGGTTTAGCCCAATAACTGAACATTACCGGAATGGTACAAACTACCTGTACGGGTGTGTTGAAATGGGCATATTCACCTATGCGAAGCTGAGGATCCCAGCAATTGGAGGCAATTTCCCGAAAAAAAGTATTGCCTTTCATCATGCGGGCAAATCCCTGCATGTGGTGTTCCAGGTGGATAAATTCACCATACCCGAATTTGTCGGCGAAGTTGGGAAGCCGTTCGGGCAGGATATGCGTGTGCATGTCAATTTTTTTCATCGCAGCAATATTAAGGCGCTTTGGAGGATTTTCTTTCGTCTTTCGCCGACAATGCAACTACTGTGGGGTGAAGAGGCTTGTGGTAATCCCTACCTTTGGCCTGAAAAACAACAGATTCATGAACAAACTACACATTATCCTGGCGTTATTGGTTTGGCTATCGCTGAAAAGTGAAGCCCAGTCTGACTATCATTTCCAATTTTTAAGTCGTTGGGACGACAACTTGTTGCCCATTGCTGATCCTGACAATCTTAAACTGCAATACAGCGGTTGCTGGGGAATTGCCGTAAATGGTCATGAATACGCCGTGATAGGCGGTGCAGAGCACGTGTTGTTCTTCGATATCACCAACCCGACAACACCTCTGTTGAGAGGAAAATTTCAAGGCACAGCCAATACCATATGGCGTGAGTTCAAATCCTATAAGAACCGCATTTATGCCGTTTCTGATGGTACCACGGAAGGACTCATGATTTTCGATATGAGTCATGCCGAAGATACCATTGTGCGCTCCTATTGGAGTAATGCACTGTTTAACAAAGCGCACACCATTACACTGGATACTACTTCCGGCCGGATTTACCTCAATGGCGGCGATGCCACCGAAGGAATTATCGTGCTGGATGTGAGCCAGAATCCGGATCAACCCACCTTCATTACCCATGCCAGCTTTCAGGGCGGTGGTTTGCACGATTCTTATGTGCGCAACGACACCATTTACGCCTCCTCTGGTTGGGAAGGATACTACATTTATGACATGAAAAACCCGTTTGCGCCGAACTTACTGGCGCATATCAACACCGGCGGGTACAATCATAACTCCTGGTTGAATGCAGAAGGCACGTATGGGTATTACACAGAAGAGATTCCGGAAGGGCGGCCTGTTCAAATCGTAGATCTTCAGTTGCTTTCTATGGGCGAAATAGAGATTGCCGGCGGATTTTTGGACAAATTTTCCATTGAAGTAAACAATCATTCGGCCATTCCGCACAACGTGTACATCAAAGACCATATCCTGTTTAACTCCCAATATGAGGACGGGTTGTTAGCTTACGACATTAGTAATCCCTTACAGCCGGTGCTAATGTCCCGATACGACACCCATGCGCAAAACCCGGTTTACAACGGTTATTTTGGCAACTGGGGCAATTACCCCTGGCTGCCTTCCGGCAATATTATAGCCAGCGATATGCAAAATGGATTGTACGTTTTGGGGTTCAAGGCAACGGTTCCCACAACAGAACCAACGGAAGAACTCAAGGTACAAGTACAGCCCAATCCGGTTCAGGATCAGCTTACGCTCCGGGTGCCAGCACAGGATAGCGAAGCCTGGCAATGGTTTCTGACCAATCCTTCCGGTCAGCTCTTGCAGCGCGGAAGCCTCAACGAGGCTGTGGAAACAACGGTTTCGTTACCACAAATTCCCGCCGGGCTCTATTTCCTCCAGATACAAAGTGCAAGTGGGAAGCAGGTGGTAAAGAAAGTGGTGAAGGAGTAGTGGTGGTGCCATTTTAATACTCCAACCCAATCTTTCCCCGGATCGCATCCAGGGTTTCCACCAGATCAAGGGTGAAGCTTAGCGGTACCACATCGCTTTCAAGCAATCCGTTTTCCAGGCATTGCATCACGTGGGCGGCTTCGTAATGATACCCCCGGCCGGTGTAAGGAACCTCTATGTCTTCAAAAGATTCTGCCCTGCCATCGTAGCGGGAGAGGGTCAGCTTTTGGGTATGGTGCCAGCGTGGGTGCAACATGAGGGTGCCTTCCGTGCCGTACAAATGGGCCGTATTGCTGGTATTGGCGGCAATGGTGGCATGGCAAAGTGCCAGTTTCCCATTAGGGTATTGCATGTTGAATGCGCAGGATTCGTCGACGTCCGTTTGTGTAAAAGCAGCCACCGCACAGATATTTTCCGGGTCTGGTTTGCCGAACAATGTTTGAACCAGCAAGGCCGGATAAATGCCCAAATCCAGCAAAGCGCCAGCGCCAAGACTCTTGTTGAATACCCGCGAATTCAGATCAAGGGGCATCCTGAATCCCAGATCTACCCGAATGGTGTGCAGGGCTCCAATGCTGCCTTGCTCCACCAGTTCCAAAGCACGGATATTGCCCGGAATAAAACGCGTCCAGAGTGCTTCCATCAGAAAAACCCTGTTTCTGCGCGCCGCCGCTACCATGCGCAACGCTTCTTCCTGGTTCATGGCAAATGGCTTCTCACAAAGCACCGGAATGCCTGCCTCCAGACACATCAGCGTGTTCTCGCAATGAAAGGGATGCGGTGTGGCCACGTACACCACATCGAGGTCCGGACAAGCCAGCATTTCCTCATAACTACCATAAGCATGTGCAGCGCCAAACTCGGCAGCAAATGCCTGCGCGCGCTCCATGGAGGTTGAGGCCACGGCCTGCAGGCGGGCATTAGGTAGCAGACGTAAATCGTCCGCAAATTGTCGGGCAATTTTGCCCAGTCCGATGATTCCCCAGTTCATGTGAGTGCTTGAGTGTTTGAGTTTGTGAGTGTTTGAGTTGGCGTTCGGCTGGGTATTTTGGATAGGATTTGGGCGGATAATGTGTTGTTTTATCCAGGATATCAAGCCGAACGTCTTCTGCGAAATCTGCGGTTCATCTGCGAAAATCTGCGGGAAAAGACTTCTGCGGGAAAACGCTTTTCCAAAGGAAAACATGTCCGCACACCAACATTTCAGCGGGAAAATACGCAGTTTTTAACGCGCAATGCCTGACTTTCCCTCAAATTTATCCCCTTAAAACAAAAATGTCTATGCTTAATTCCCTGTTCCCTGTGGCTTTGCGCTGGATCGCGGCCATTATTCTTGCTCAAACGCTTTATTTCAAATTCACCGGCGCTGAAGAAAGTGTCTGGATCTTTCAGCAACTTGGCGCCGAACCCTGGGGCCGACTCGGCAGCGGAGTGGCTGAGCTGATCTGTGTAATTTTACTCCTGATTCCCCGCACCGCCTGGTTAGGCGCTTTGCTGGGACTGGGCGTGATCTCCGGCGCCATCTTTTCGCACCTCTTCTTACTCGGTATTGACGTCAAAGGTGACGGCGGATTGTTGTTTTATCTGGCGCTCGTGGTTTGGGTGTGTTGTGCAGTGGTATTGTGGAAAGATCGGGAGAAGGTGTTGCAGTTGGTGAAAAAGTGAGGTTTCACCGCGAAGTTCGCAAAGGACGCGAAGCGCTTTATTTGGCGTTCTTTGCGAACTTCGCGGTGAAATTTTAAATTGCTCTTATCAAACAATTCCTCATTTCTTCTACCCCCAATACCTCAAGGGTGACTAATTTTGATCAAAAATCAACACCATGCGCCCTTCAACACAAAAAATCTTCCTGATCCTGTTTCTCTTTGCCGCACTGAACCTGGCGGAAGCTTGTTTCGATTGTGATTGCGGTCATGTTCTACCGTTTTTCGACTATCAGGCCCTAACCCTTGAGACGCCTGAAACGGAAATTACTTCAGATTTTAAGCTCAACGTGAAAGCCGATTCCATTTCCTACCTGGCTTTAGCAGACCCCAAACTGCATTTTCATTGGACCAGCTCCGCCTGGGCTTGTAGCTGCAATTTTAGTGGTGAAAGCGGTCCAAAATACACGGTAGAAAAACTAAACATTTACGCAGACCAGGCTTTTAACGACACGCTGCCTGCCGGTGCTTCGCTGAATTCCTTGTTTTGGGCCCTCAACGGCGATGCGGTAACCGCTCTGGAAGAAGACGCTGCCTACAATTATTTTTGGGCCTTTGGCGAATCAGAAGAGGACATTCGCGCCATGCAACTGCTGACGCATGAAAAACCAACAGCCCTGGACACACCGTTTAAATTCCGGGTGGAAATAGTGAAGTCCAACGGCGCTGTACTGACCGCTGAAACAGGGGAAATTGTGTTTAAATAAGAAAACAGCTCACTTGAACCAACCGGAATACATCACATAGTTGTTCGCAATGCGCTCAATTTGGCCTTTGAACAATTCAGGCGTAAGTTCCTTGACCCGTTTAGCCGGCACGCCGGCATAAACGCCGCCAGCATGGCAAACGGTATTCTCCAACACTACGGCACCTGCCGCAATGAGGCAATTTTCTTCCACCACCGCCTGATCCATAATGATGGCGCCCATGCCCACCAGCACGTTATCGTGCAGAGTACATCCGTGCACGAGTGCCCGGTGTCCAATACTCACGTTATTCCCGATGGTGGTGCCGCATTTCTGATAAGTGCCATGAATAATGGCGCCATCCTGAATATTCACCTTATTGCCCATGCGAATAAAATTGACATCGCCGCGCACTACCGCCTGAAACCAAACGGAACATTCATCTCCCATCACCACTTCACCGATGATGGTGGCATTTTCTGCCAAAAAACAGTTTTCGCCAAATTGTGGGGTAATATCACGACAAGGGAGAATGAGTGCCATAATGAATGTGGGGAATGTGGGAATGTGGGGGGGGTTAATTTTAAGGTTTAATCAGGCGAAAAATCATGATAGCCAGAAATGCTCCAGCGGTATTGGCAAGCATATCGTCGTACTCAAAGGAACGATTCGGAAAGAAGCTTCCCTGTATCCACTCCATAAAAGCGCCATATCCGGCTGCGAGAACAAAAATCAACACCTGTTGACTGCGGGGAATGGGTATAGGGCCTGCTTTGCTTCGGCCCCATAACAACAGTACCGTGAGCAGGGCATAAGCTGCGGCATGAAATAGCTTGTCGGCCGAAAACAAATTGAATTTTGGCATGGGCATTCCGGAATTAACCGAAAGCCAGGTAATGACAGCCAGCCATGCCAGGGCCGGGAGGTAGGGTTTGAGCCTCATCGGTTTTTCTTTTTGGTCTGTTCAGGCGTTTTTTTATCGTCCAGCACGCCCTGCCGCTTGGTTTTGTAATAATGCACACCTGCACCAAACACCCAGCCTTCTATGCCGGATTTGGTGCGCACTTTCACCCAGTGATCGGTTACTTTTTCATATCCCAGACTAATTTCCTGGGTCCAATCGGTTTTTTTATTGAGAAAAGTTACCTGATCGTACAACTTGAGCGTTTCCAGGGTTTCGCCTTTCAAGCCAGGTTCCTTGCGTACTTTGAGTCCGTCGATACTGACAAAAAGGTTGCTGCCGGAAGACTTGGCTGTGCTCTGTTCTTTGGCCGGAGGCGGATCTGCTTTTTTAATGTCGTTGGTCAGTTCCGGTCGTTTGGGCGGCGGGCCGGTTTTAGGCGCAGGTTCGGCGGTTTGCGTTTGGGCTGCCGGTTTGGGCATCTCAGGGTGTTCCTTTTCCTGCTTTTCAGCTGTTTTGGGGGTCATGCTTACACTGGCCGTATCCGGTTTGGCCGGCCGGTCTTCAGCATCTGAGCCTTCTATTTCCCGCACTTGTCGCACGGAACCGGAGCGGCGTTCGGCGCATTTGGAAAAGCCCCATAAAAGGGCGCAGACCAAAAACGCCAATAAAATGAGGGTTTCAGCCTTGGGTAGTTTCATGATGGGCAAAATTAGCGCATGAATGCCAATTTATTTTAGGATAGCCGTGCGTAGTTGCGCCTCTGTTGCACCGGCTTTTAGTTTAAACGAGGGAATATCCTTTAAGATTTCCGTTCTGGTAATCACATCCGGGCTCGGTCCAAAATTCATGGTGATGTCTTTTACCAGCACTTCCATGCCTTCGGGAAGGGTGATTTTTCGAAAATCAATGGGTTCGCCTTTTTCAATAAACCGGATAAAGCTTTTTTCCGCTTTTTTCCCGCCAAATTTGCGCAACATGCTCTTGAAAAACCGGTGGTCTAATTTCTGATCAGGGTTTTTACGGCAAATGGCCAGCATTTCGCGCATCATCTGATCGAGGTTCACAGCGCCTTTGCTTTGCTCGCGGAGCACATTATCTAAATAAAAAGCATAAAGACATCCGCGGCGATAGGGCAGTTTTTCCCATTCTTTGCCTCCGTTCCAGAATCTTTCGTAGTTCATGGAATCGTTGGGCATTTTGCGCATAGGGGAATTGTAATGTTCCGCCGAAAAATTGTTCAAATCAGTCAGGAATTGCCGGGTATTGGTGAGCCCGTATCGCAGACTGTTTTTCAAGGTAAAATACTCGGTAAATCCTTCGCTGAACCAATATTGTTTTTCCTCTTCCGCATTCTGAATATGAACGCCAATCCAATGGTGCATCAATTCATGCACCCATAAATACCGCATCAGATCGTACTTCACACCTGGGTTATT
>JAEUUS010000180.1 GCA_016787545.1 Saprospiraceae bacterium | reverse complement strand
TTCTGCACGATCCGGTTTGCCAGCGCCAAGATTTTGGCCAACTAATGTGGCAGCTGCATTGGCCATTCCCCAGGAAGGCAGTAAGCAAAATATGACAATACGGATGGCTATGGTATAACCTGCTACAACCTCTTTGTCAATCTGCCCTAAAATAAAAACCATGATGATCCAACTGGCGGAAGCAATCAAGTATTGTCCGGTACTGCCTGCCGCTATTCGGAGCAGTGAACCAATTATTTTCCAATCAGGCTGCATCATACTCCAACGTAGTTGAATGATTCGCCCAATCTGAAAGAGATTCCACAATTGATAAATGACGCCGGTTGAACGCCCAATTGTGGTTGCTATACCACTTCCTAATACACCCATGGCAGGAATGGGGCCAAATCCAAAAATGAACACCGGACAAAGCACAATATTGACCGCATTAGCCAGCCAAAGCGCCCTCATTGCCGTAGCAGCATCACCGGCGCCCCTGAAAATACCATTCAACATCCAGAGTAACAAAATGGGCAGATTGCAGGTAAGCAGTAACCGCGTAAATTGATGACCGGTGGAGGATACACTTTGGTCATGTGCCATAATGGCCAGAATTTCCTCTGCAAAAAGAAATCCTGGAATGGCAATTAGAATAGATAATAGTAGACCAATAAGTATGACCTGAGCCCCCGCCTTTGCTGCAGCATCCCGGTCCCCTTCCCCAATTCTACGTGCAACCATAGCCGTGGCAGCTGAACTTAATCCGATGGCCATCGAATAAACCAGTGTCAACACCGATTCGGTAATGCCAACAGTAGCGATGGCCTCAGAACCGATTTTTGATACAAAAAATATGTCAACAACAGCAAAAAGCGATTCCATGGCCATCTCAAGGATCATGGGAATGGACAACAATATGATCGCGCGGTCAATCTTTCCATTGGTAAAATCCTGCTCCTCACCATTGATTGATTGTTTTACAATTTGCCAGATTTGGGAAAGCTTTGATTTTGACGTCTTTGTTTCTGATAGCATAAAACAGGGTTGTGAAGCAAAGGTAGAGGTTTCAACAAAATGTTTGAAAATAATTTTTGGGAAAACTATCCCGGTACAACAACCAATTTCTGGGAGAAGTTCCCCAACCTTACCTTTGCTTTTTTGTTTCAGTTGACTCATTACTTTGTCTACAGGTATGCATATTGATGATTTATTGCACAGAGCCATCAAACTGGATTGGTTAACCCCGGAAGAAGGGGTGTTTTTGTTTGAACAGGCGCCTACCACCGCATTGATGTATGTGGGTAATGCCATCCGGCAACACCACGTTCCGGGAAATATTGTCACCTGGATCATTGACCGGAATTCAAACACCACCAATGTTTGTATTGCCAACTGCAAGTTTTGTAATTTCTACCGTCGCCCAGGTCATGAGGAATCTTACATTACCACTCTTGACGAATATCGGGTTAAAATAGCTGAAACGTTCTCCTTAGGAGGGGAGCAGTTGCTTCTTCAAGGTGGACACCATCCTGACCTCGGCTTGACTTATTATGCAGATTTGTTTCGTCAATTAAAGTCGGAATTCCCCAATCTGAAATTGCATGCTTTGGGGCCTCCTGAAATCGCGCATATTGCCAAATTGGATGGATTAAGCCATTTTGAAGTGCTTAAATCACTTAAAGAAGCAGGACTTGATTCACTCCCGGGCGCCGGGGCTGAAATCCTTGATGACCGGGTAAGACGTTTGATTTCAAAAGGTAAATGCGGTGGACAGGAATGGCTGGATGTGATGAGGGCCGCCCATCAGCTGGAACTGACCACTTCGGCTACGATGATGTTTGGGCATATTGAGACGAATTTAGAAAGGATGCAACATTTTGCGGCTATCCGTCAGGTTCAATCGGAAAAACCGGAAAGCGCTAAAGGGTTTTTAGCTTTTATCCCCTGGCCGTTTCAGGATGAAGACACCATTCTTCGGAAAATAAAGCGCGCCAGAAATGCTGTCACAGGCGATGAATACGTACGAATGATTGCTATGAGCCGGATAATGTTGCCAAATATTGTGAATATTCAGGCATCCTGGTTAACTGTAGGGAAACAGGTGGCCCAGGTATGCCTTCATGCAGGCGCCAATGACTTCGGCAGTATTATGATTGAAGAAAATGTGGTTTCTGCGGCAGGCGCCCGGTTCCGCTTTACGGCTGATGGCATTCAAACGGCTATTAAAGAAGCCGGATTTGTGCCAAAATTGCGCAATCAGCAATACGAGTTCAGAGA
>JAEUUS010000154.1 GCA_016787545.1 Saprospiraceae bacterium | reverse complement strand
GTACTTGGATCATCGCCGGTATCAGCCAGGCTAAGGGCGTTTTTCCCGTCTGCCGTACGCTCCATAACTACCACAAAATCCACTTTACTACCCTTATGGCAATCGCCACAGGCAGCAGTCAGATTTGATTTCATGCCGGTTACCGCAGAACATTCTGTCATACTGGCCGGAAAAATCACTCCCCAGAACCAACTGGTCCACCAAAAAGAAGTACCTGCAGCTGCAAAAATGAGCTTCTCCTGATTGTGCGCATATTTGATGGCATCCTTGATCTGATTGGAGGTGGTAATTCTTCCCATACTCATGCTGATGATTTTCGTATCGGAATCTCCGGCTTGCACAAAAGCATCGGATACGCCTACAACCTCGCGACTCTCATTCAGATACACATCGGCGGCGGCCCGAATACTGACCAGATCGCAATTATACGCAATACCCACTGCCGCACCATCCTCCCCCCGAGGGGCTGCGCAAGCGCCCAGCATAGAGGTGCCATGGCCACACTGATCATGCGGCGTTTCCGGCGGTCCGTCTGAAGGAAGCGTAACATATTTTTCTATATTTCGACCCTGAGAGTCGCCTTGGTTGAAAGCGGCATCCAGGTTATCCTGGTCGTCGTTGGCTCCGGTATCAATGATGGTAACCTTGCAGCCGGCGCCGGTGCTGTTTTCCCAGGCTTCCTGAATTTTATGGTTGGTGTAATTCCAGGATCTCTTGCAATCCGGTGCAATATTGGTATAATGCACACCAGGCTGAAGTCCTGGCTCAGGACCATTGCTATCACATCCGGAACCAGATCGGTCTCCGGCTTTGGTGGTCATATATGGCTCATAACCAATAGGCTCTGCATATCGAACCATTTTTGAAGCACGCAGTGCGCTTATGGTAGCGGGGTTTTTAACATACGCACAAAAGACAGGCAATTTGGGATTTTCCTTAAACGCCAGCAAGTCTTTTTCTGTAATGGTTGGGTTGAGCAAGGCTTCATTTGCCAACACTATAGCCATAACTTCCGCACGGGCGGCTTGCCATTCAGGAGATTGTATGTTGAGGAAATGAAGTTTATCTGCAACGTTCTGTTCAGCCTCCGGCTGGTAGCCAATAGACAACACATGGTCTGAATGACTAAGCGCTGTCCATATATGTTCTTCAGAAGCCCATTCCCAAAGAAATTCACCATGAATTTCCATTTTGTTGTGGATGAATCGATCCAACTCAGTGGGGTCGGTTTTGTCAAATGAAACAGACATGCGGTCTTGTTTTTGACAGCTATTGACCAACAAAAACAAGGCAAAAAGAGCTAAATGTGTAAACTTTTTCATGAAAAGAGAGCGGTTTATAAAATTAGATTGGGCAAATATAGTGTTTTAGTGTTTTAGTGTTTGGGTGTTTGAGTGTTTTAGTTGGCGTTCGGCTGGGGTTCGCCGCTAAGGGCACAAATGAGAAAAGCATGTTTGGGTTATGTTTTTACACCACTAAGGCACTTGAGGCACTAAGTTTTTTTTAGTTAAATGAACATTTTTTCACCACTAAGGCACAATGAGCGCAAAGGAGTTATTATCTTAGTGGCTTAAGTGGCTTGGTGGTAAATGGTTTTCAGCTTCAATTTCAATCCCAAGCCGAACGCCAACTCAAACACCCAAACACCCAAACACTACATTTGCCCATGTTCCGATTACTTACATTGCTGTGCCTGCTTGGGCACTCGCTTGCCTCATTTGCACAGGTTCCTCAAGATGCTGCCATTCCGATACAACTGAATGCAGGCTTGAACCCTCCCGCCACTTTCCTGAGTTGGCCCAATCAGCAACCATCAGATATCCTTTTGCGCCGACGTATCAAAGGAGATCCCGGCAATACCTGGGTAGAACTGATAAACACCCCTCAAACCTTGCTGAACGGGTATTTCGACAATGGCCTGGATGGCAGCAAAACCTACGAATATGCACTGGAACGAAAAACCGGAGATGTAACGGCCTATGGCTATGCATTTGCCCATTTTTTCACCCCGGTTGTAGCAGATCAGGGTAAACTGCTGGTGTTTATTGACTCCACTACAGCCGATCTGCTGGGCGCAGATTTAATTGCCTATAAAAACGACCTGCGCGGTGAAGGCTGGGCAATTATTCCGTTTAAAACAGGTCCGTTTACAACTGTTCAATGGGTTAAAAATCAAATAGTTAACGCATACAATAGTGACCCAACCGGAGTCAGGACCGTGCTTCTGATTGGCGCGGTTCCGGTACCATATTCCGGCAGTACAGCCTGGGACGGCATGGCGGATCATATTGGGGCCTGGCCCTGCGACGCCTATTATGGCGATGTGGATGGTATTTGGACGGATCTATCGGTGAATGTGGTGAATACTGCCCGTTTGGCCAACCGAAATGTGCCTGGCGATGGCAAATTTGACCAGAACAACTTGCCTTCCGCTATAGAACTTCCAGTTGGGCGGATAGATTTTAGTCGCTTGAGCTTAGCCACTTTTGGCACCTCTCCGGTGGAGTTGTTGCGGCAATATTTTTTCAAAAACCGCCAATGGCGAAATGGGTTGAACCCCATACCGCAAACGGCGCTCATTGATGATCGGGTGGGCTGGGCAGGAGGCGACGCTTATGCCGCCGATGGCTTCCGAAATGCCTATCCGCTCGTAGGTGAATCAGGCGCAGGTGCGGGCGAATTCCGAAGTGCGGAGCGAAATCTGTTGCGTTTTGGCGCTGCGATCAACAGCAACTATTCCAGCGCAGGCGACATGGGAACGGCAAGTAATTATGCTACGGATTCTATTTTTTCTGTGTTTGCCAGCTTATACGGCCCTTATTTTGGCGATTGGGACTATGAAACAGATCCATTAATGCCTGCATTGCTGGCTTCCAAAGGCGGGGTACTTGCCGTCAACTGGGGTGGAAGACCGCAATGGTTGAAGCAGGGATTGGCTGCAGGAGAAACAATGGGGTATTGTTTGTTGGAAACACAGAATGCCCAATTTAATGACGCCAGTGGATCATCCAATGCAGAAAGTGGCATCCACATTTCCCTGTTAGGCGATCCCACCCTGCGAGCCAGGATTGTGCCTCCGGCGAGAAACCTCACAGTTCAGTCTAATTGCAACCGGGTTAATCTCCACTGGGATCCGTCCACAGATCCGGAAGTGCATGCCTATTTGGTGTACAGGGCGTTTAATCAGGATGGACCCTATACCCGTCTGACACCGGATTTATTGTTTCAAACCTCTTTTGAAGACCTGAATCCGGTGGCTGATACGTTATTTTATTCCGTTCGGGCGGTAAAATTAGAGGTTACTCCAGGAGGTGGCGCATTTTACCAAACCGGAACCGGAGC
>JAEUUS010000152.1 GCA_016787545.1 Saprospiraceae bacterium | reverse complement strand
TTGTTCCTGGATTTGGACAACGACGGAACCATGGAAACTGTGATTAACAGCCTTAACCCGCCACCTCCCGGAGTGGTTTATTATGGCAATGCTAACACCCCAAATTTTGGAGGAGGAACGATTCGTCAGTTTGACAACCGGGGATTACCGTTGAATCAAAACTATCAGTTCTCTATCCTGAATCGCTTTAATACCACGGGAACCAAAAAAATGTTCTCAGTGCGTTGGAATACCCAGCAATTCCCGAATGTTTACACACCGGCTGAATTCCCTTATGGCACCCATAAGATCAAATGGTTTATTTCGGATGGTTGCGGAAATGAAACTGCCTGTGAATATAACTTCACTGTTCGGGATTGTAAGGCGCCTACGGTGGTTTGCCTGAATGGTTTGAGCGCTAATATTATGCCTACAGGAATGATTCAGCTCTGGGCATCTGATTTCCTGCAGTACACGGAAGATAATTGCACTCCTCCCGGGTTGTTGAAAATTGCCATTCGCAAATGCGGCGAAGGCACAGGTATCCCAACGAATCCTGATGGTTCACTTCAGACTTCGGTTGTCTTCACCTGCGCCGATTTGGGTACCCAGTGCGTAGAACTTTGGTCGGTGGATGCGGCTGGAAACGCTGATTACTGCGAAACCTATGTGATTGTACAGGATAATCAAGGTGGCTGTTCAACGGACTTCATCAATGTGGCAGGTGAATTGCATACCGAAATGGCAGAGGGTGTTGAAGAGGCTATGGTGAAAATTGACGGTACCAGCACCTTCACTCCGCCTTATTCCTTCTTTGATTTGACTGATGCCACCGGGCATTATGAAATCATGAATAACATTCCGCTGGATGCATCCTTTACCATTGCACCGGAGAAAACTGACAATCCGTTGAATGGGGTTACAACCTATGACCTTGTGCTGATTTCTCAGCATATTCTGGGATTGCAACTATTGGATTCTCCGTACAAAATGATTGCAGCAGATGCCAATAAGTCGGGCTCAATTACGACGTTTGACATTCTGGAGCTTCGCAAACTGATCCTGGGTATTTATACGGAGTTGCCAAACAACGATTCCTGGCGTTTTGTGGACAATAGTTTCGTGTTCCCAAATCCACAGAATCCGTTTGAGTCGCCCTTCCCAGAGTCCATTTCTGTGTCGAATGCTTTCTCCAATATGATGCAAGAGCATTTTATGGGTATAAAGGTGGGCGATGTCAACAATTCGGCTATTGCCAATGTAACCGCACAGGTGGAAGAGCGGAATCAGGGTACAGCTATTTTTGACTTGAACGATCGTACAGTGGTGGCCGGAGAGATCATTGAAGTTGCCTTTACAGCTGCTCAGGAGTTGGCTGGATTCCAGTTCACCTTGCTGCATCCGGAGCTTGAGCTTTTGGATGTAATGGATGCTTCTCAGGTGACGGCACAGAACTTCGGAAGGTTTGTTGGCAAAACCACGGTATCCGTGAACGACGCCTTGGGATTTGTCCTGCGTTTCCGTGCGGACAAACCTGGAAAGTTAAGCGATTTGCTGCGAGTATCCGGTGAAATCACCCGTGCAGAAGCCTATTTGTTGGATGAAACTTTGGTAAAGCCCGCTCGATTGAATGTTGCGCTTCGCTTTGACGGCAAAACGGTAGCTGGTTTGGATTTTGAATTGTACCAAAATCAGCCAAACCCTTTTACACAGAAAACCATGATTGGTTTCTTCCTGCCGGAGGCTGCAGAAGCTACGCTTTCAGTTTTGGACGAGAGTGGCCGATTGGTTTATCAGCAAAAAGGACAATTTGCACAGGGAGACAATTCCATTGTGTTGGATCGTGCGCTTTTGAACACCAGTGGCGTGTTGTACTACAAGCTGGATACAAATGCGGGTAGCGCTACCAGAAAGATGATCCAGACGAAGTAGGGTAGCGGGGGAAAAAGGCTGGCCGGATACTGTGACACTGAGAGTCTCACTCAAACTGAGAGGCTCAGTGTCACAGTATCCGGCCAGCCTTTTTTTGGTCAAACACTTTGCCATTCAATGACAAATTCGACCAAAAGTATTGCGGTGGATTCTCCTTTAGTTACATTTGCTCGCATTTTTCACCAACTATAACATTGCTAAACATGATGAAAAGATTATCCATCCTGGTTTTCATCCTCGCTTGCACCCTGGCTGCCTCTGCTCAGCACCAGCGCCGTGTGCTTAT
>JAEUUS010000094.1 GCA_016787545.1 Saprospiraceae bacterium | reverse complement strand
GCCAACGTTCCCGCCGCCAACATCAATCAGGTAACGGCCTCCGATAACTGTTCAGGAAGCGTCAATGTGTTTAATTTTCCGGGCGATTTGATCCTCAATCAGAGCTGTCCAAATCGTTTTACCGTCCAGCGCAGCTATTTCGCCGTGGATGCCTGCGGCAATTCCGCCAATTGCCTGCAATCTATCATCGTCAACGACCAAACCGCGCCGGTATTCAGCGCTGTGCCGCCGCCTGTAACGGTTGATTGCTACCAAATTCCGGCCCCAGGCAACCCTGCAGCCACCGACAATTGTAACGGCTCCGTTCAAATCCAGTACTTGGGCGAGGTACAGACGCCCGGCGTTTGTCCGGTGGTATTCACCCTTACCCGCATCTGGCGCGCCACCGATGCCTGCGGCAACAGTGCTACAGCCACCCAGTTGATTACCGTAACCGACAACCAGCCGCCGCAATTCCTGAGTTTGCCTCAGGATCTGGCCGTGGAATGTGACGACCAGAGTTTGGCAGCCCTCCAGAACTATCTTGATCAACAGGGCGGCGCCATAGCAGAAGATTGCAGCCAATTAACCTTTGAGGCGCTGGAACTGGCGCATATTGACCAATGCGGCAACACTTTTACCAAAGAAATAAGGTTTGTGGCCACCGATCAGTGTGGCAACACCGCATACCGGGATGCCACTTTCCGGGTCGTTGACCAAACCCCGCCGCAGTTTACCACTCCACCGCAAAACCTGGTTCTGGAATGCGATGCAACGCCGGATAACGGAGAATCGGCCCTGTACGACTGGCTGGATCAGAACGCAGGACTGGCAACTGAAGACGCCTGCGGCGGAGCCGTGTGGCTGGAAAAAATACTGCTGCAGGAACAACAGGGTTGCGGTAATACCTGGCGCAAAACCTATGAGTTCCGGATAAAAGACGCCTGCGGCAACTGGAACAAAACCACGGCCACCTTTGCCCTGGAAGACCACACCCCGCCTACACTGATTTGTCCGCCAAACGATAATGTTTACCTGTCTTGTGCCTCCGAAGTGCCTGCCCCAAACCCCGCGGCCCTGAACGCCTGGGATTGCAGCGGCGTCACTACCACCCTGCAGGATACCTGGAGCGTGGGCACAGGCTGCCCGGGCTTCCCTATGACGGTGGCACACCGTTATATTGCTACGGATGCCTGCCAAAACACCGCTGTCTGTGAACGCGCTTTTTATGTACGCGAAACCAGCACCCCGGCTTTGGTTTGTCCGGATACCCTTTATGTAGTGTGTGTAGACGATATTCCTTCTCCGGCACAGTTGTTCCATTACCTGGCGCCGCAGCTGAGCGGCGATTGTCCGGGCGGATTTACCTCGGTGCAGGTGTTGTCAGAGCAGGGAGGCAGCAATTGGCACAGTTACCAGATGAGCGCCCGCAACCGTTGCGGCCTCTATACCGGCGCCTGTCAGGTGGTATTTAAGGCCACGGGCGCCTGCGCCCAATTTTGCACGGCTTCCCAGGCTTCCTGGGGCGATCCGGGAGGGATGATTGGCGCCACCCCGGTAACCGAGGTGCTGGAGCAATTGCTAAGCGAATACGGTCCGGTAAAGGTGGGCGGCGGAAACCATATTGTTTCGGCGGCAGATCCGGATTGTGTGCAGGAAATGCTGTTTGGCAGCGGACATTGCGGCTTTTTGCCTGCAGGTCATTTTACCTGTCCGCTACCGGCCGGCCTGGCCAATACCGATGGTTCATTGAACAACCAGCTTGCCGCCAACGCAATGGCCTTGCAATTAAATATCTGGTACAATGCATCCGTAAACCAGCGCGATCTTGGGAACCAATGGCTGAGCAATCTGCCGCCTTGCCTGGTGGAATATGCATTGTTGAAGGATTTGGGGCAATTTGCCACGGTAAACGATTTACTCAGCCTCACCAACAGCTATTTGCAGGGGTTCCAGGGCCATCACTCCGATTTGCCTGCACTGCTCAATGATGCCTTGAACAACCTCAACCTTTTCCGGGAAAACTGCGGCCTCAACGCACCCTGCGAGCGCCCGATGGTGAGTCGCCGGTCTGAATCCTCCCTGGGGGCAGGGCAGGCGCGTTTGTTCCCTAATCCGGCCAGCAATACTGTTTCCGTGGTGTTTGAATCGGTACAGGAAGCGCCGCTGACTCTCGAAATAATCGACGGAAAAGCGAGCGTAATCACGCAGCATCGGGTGGCACAAAAAGGGCTGAATACCTGGTCGCTGGACATTGCCCACTTGCCGGCCGGCATCTACTGGATTAGCCTTCGTGGTGCGGAGCAAAAGCAGGTGATGAAACTGGTGAAAACGGATTTTTGATGAAATATCGATATTCGGAGTTCATTCATCATTTATCCTTAATTTTGAAAATCAAAATGCTCTAAGAGCATATACAGATATCTCTTATGTCAGCCAGTTATTCCAGGACCGATCAGGCCATTGCTACTGCCATCGCAGGCGGTGGACGAGCGCGTGAATTAGCACTGGAACAATGGTTTGCCGATGAAAGCCTGCATCGTTGGGTTAGTCAGTATGCTTGTCAGCATGGAGGTACAGATGCCGATGGGGAAGACCTGTATCACGACACGTTCATCACATTCGACAGGTTGTTACGGGAGGGGAAATTCCGTGAAGAGGCCTCATTACGCACCTTTTTTTGTAGTATTGCCAAATGGCTCTGGCTCAACCACCAACGCAAGACCGGACGCACCCAAACCCTCTCGGAAACGGATTTCAGCACCTGGAAAACGTTTACTGACGAAGAAATGTACGATCGGGAACGGCAAAAATTGATGGAACAACTGTTGACGACATTGGGCGACAAGTGTAAAAAACTGCTTACGCTGTACCAGCAGAGTTTCAATATGAAAGAAATCGCCGCAGAAATGGGTTATGGATCTGATCAGGTAGCCATGAACCAATGCTCGGAATGTCGTAAAAAACTCAAAATACTGATAGAAAACAATGTAGAACTCAAGGAATTTTTCAAGATTTAATCCCCGCTGCAATGAAGTCATGCCTAACAACAATCAAGAACGGCTCGAACACGAAGCGCTGGAATCGCTCGTAGCCAATGAACTGAGCGCCAAAATGAAGCATTGGCGCGCTCAAAACCAGCCTCCTCCACGCCGCAACGGCAAATGGTTTTTGCGGTTGCTGGTCATGCTGCTCGTCTGCGGAGGAGTAGCATGGCTGTTTTGGCCCAGCCCTCAACCGAGGCCTGCCCCTGCCCCCGCACCTGTTCAGGCGCCTGAGCCCATCGCAAAACAGGAAACTCCGGTAGAAACACCACCGCCCGCCCCAACACGCAACTACGCAGCCCTGGCACGCCAGGCCTACCAAACCCCTGATTTTGCCAACCAAATTCGAGGCAGCCGCCCTGATGCAAATGTTCAGGTATTGCAACAAGCCCAAAAAGCAATCGCCGCACGTCAATACGCAGAAGCGCTGTCACTACTCGATCAGGCGCCTCCGGAATATCAGTCTGATGCCCGTTACCTCCGTGGCCATGCCCTTTTTGAATTGAGGCAATACCGTCAGGCTGCCCAACAGTTTGAGGCACTTCAAAACAGTGTGCGCTACGGTGAAGCGGCTGTTTGGTATTTACAGCTTGCACAGCTGGCAGCCGATTCATTGTCTGTTAAAAGGGTACAAAAAAACCTTCAAAACATCGCAGGGGAATCCGGACATGCTTACCAGCAGGAAGCCTCCAAACTGCTTCGGGCACTAAACGCATTACCGGCCATGTAGCACAAAACCGGCCCAATAATAGGGATGTGCTTGCTGCCGCTTGGTCTGTATAAACCGGCGTTTGGCCTTGGCCAGGGCCACGTTGTACGATTGCCCTTTTTGGATTTCTTCGTGAAAAAACACCATCAGTGTGGACGTACTTGCATCGTTTACTGTCCAAAGGGAGGATGCCACATTGCGGGCGCCGGCACACTGAAATGCCCGAGTGAGTCCAACCACACCTTCATTTTCTCTGTACTGTCCGAGCGCTGTTTCACAGGCAGAAAGCACCACTAATTCTGCGGAAAGTCGCAAACCGTAAATGTCCCTCGCAAACAACAAATCCACCTGGTTTTGTTTTTCTGCTGTTTGTAATGCCACAAAGGAATATTCTCCTAAAACTTCGTTGGCAACACTATGGGTGGCCATATGCAACACTTCATACCGGCCACATTGTTCCTGAAAGGCCAACTTAGAGGCATCTCTACCCAGCAATGCCTTTCCTTTTCCCATCCGGGCTACTTTTTGCGCCTCCAAACCGGTAGCAGGCAAGGCGCTGAATACCTGTGTCCGCGTCAAATCCGCTACATCACCGGCAGGCAAGGTTGTGCCACCTTCCGGCGCGGATTGATCAAATGGCGCCATAGCCAACACGGTTCCAGGTAGTTTTTGACGAGGGTTTCGTGTTTGTAAAAAGCGAAACAGGCTGGCAGAATATATTTCACTCAACACAAACTCCTGATCCATAAAATGCCACTGAAAAGGCTTTGCCGGATGTGCATTTGGCTGGGTTAGCAATGCTCCGAATGGAAATCCGGCCAATCGGTCGCGCGGAACCAGCAGGACCTTTTCTTTCAGTTGTGCGCGCACAGGAGCAATCAATTCCAGATATGCCCGGTGAGCGGCTGTGGTGTAGGCCTGCATTTGTTTCAGGTATTGGGGCTCCGGCAATTGTTGCCATTCCAAAAACTGCCTCGACCCCTTTTCCACCAGTCGCAATGCCTGTTCGAGGGAATCTGAGAACGGTAATGCTAACCAAATCACGGTGTCTGTGCGAATCAGCAACAAAAAAATGTTATTGTTTTCCAGACTCATGTCGAGCAGGCACTCATCCGGGTGTAGCATTTGGGTTTGTACATCCTGAAGCCTTACCGCAGACTGCCGGTATTTGAGTTGAAAGTAATCCGGATATTGTTGCTCCAGTTTTTTTAAAAATACGCGGTACAGATCGCGTTTGATAAACAGCTCACGGTCGTTGGCAGCCAGCAGACTATCGGCCTTTGGATGCCCTCTTTTGAAGAAAAAATTACTTTCCAGGGCGTTGATTTCCTGTCGGTAAGCATCTTCCTGTTGGTATAAAGAATCCGGCACACCACCCCATTGCAGGGCGTAGGTTTCATGCAAAAACTCCTGAATAGCAAACATTTTGCTGGCTTCCACCGATTCAAAGGAAAGAGCTGCATGGCGCAGATCTCCGGTTTGCCGGTATAACCCGTGGCGCACTTCCATCAAATTGGCTACAATACCCACCCGGTTGCCTATCCAGTCGCGAAAACCATCATCAGGTGTGCGATCGCGCATCGCGCGCAACTCCTTTTCGGAGGTTTCCGTTCGCTGGAGGGCCAGCTGATAAAAGGCCGTATCGCCCGTTTCGAGGTAAAGATTCCAGGCTGTTCGAGCTGATTGTGCCAGGTACCAGGCGTAGTGAGAGCGGGTAAAAAGTTTGCCTTTTTGCTCTCGCAAGCGCGTTTCCTGCAGTTTGACGTTCTTTTCGGAATAAAACAGCGATTTTTTAAAATTACGTGTTTGCGCATATAATTCGCACAACTGAAATTCAGCGAGTCCTAAAAAGGTGGCCTTTGTTTTAAGTGCTTCTGCGTAAACCGAAAGCGTATCTTCCAATTTTTGCGCCCCCAAATCCGGCCGACCAATCATTTCGTAATACATGGCCCATTGAACGGCCAGTCCAACAGGCGCCTGTAATCCGCCTCTTTTTCCGATTTTGCGGTAAAAAGCCTCCCATTCCAGTAAAACCTTCTTCACGCCCGCGGAATCTTCCAGGGCTATGTAATTGTTGGTCAGTTGTTCATAAAAGGCTGAAATTTTGGGGTCGAACGAATTAGCGTTATGTCGTACCTGGAGCCCTTTTCGCAAGGCTTCTATGGCGAGTTGCTGGTTTCCATTCAGGTTGTGGGCATTGGCTAACAGCATATATCCGGTCGATAAATGGTCGGTTACCGGATTAGGCATGCGCAAATGGAGTGCAATATCCCGTTCAGCCAGGTCAATCGTTCGGTTAAATAGTCCTTTTTGAACCGTTTCTGTGGCAAGGGATCGGTAACTGTGGTCTGTTTGCAGATATGCCTTTCGCCATAAAACGGAATCGCCGGGACAGCCGCTCAGCAACTCCCAGGCTTTCAGCGCGGCAGAAAGGCCTGCCTGGTTTTCATCGCGGTCGAGCAGATTGGCCGATTCCTTAAGTAAGCCTTGTATTTGTATACTATCGCAAGGATTTTGTCCTAAAACGATCCAAGGTTGGGCTAAAAAGCAAAAAAGAGCCAGACACAAAAGTTTTTTCATCATCATCGGTTGGGAATTAAACGACAAAATAAAGCATTGTTTAGGAATAAAAAAGACACCCTTGATTAGGTATAAGTAATTAACGACACTAAGGTAATACGATAATGAACCATTCAACCTCAGTAACATCATGAGCAAATTAACCATTGGCCTGCTCCTTTGCTTGGCATTCCTATCCATTTTCCCAGCTTGTAAAAAAGATAAAACCAATCCTGCGCCAACCGTTATTTCCACAAGCAGCAATGTAGCGGATGCCATTGCCCAATACAAATCGATGTTGGGCCCTGACCGTGGTGGTGTGCCCGGTACACAAGGTGTGGATGGTTTCCGGGAGGTGAACTGGGATGGGTTGACTGATGAGGAATCAGCCCCTAATTTGTATTCTCCAGAGCTATTCAATGCGCCAACAGCTCCGCGGGCGCGTGGTCTGGTATTGAGTACACCCGGCACCGGTTTGATGGTGAGCGCCGATAGT
>JAEUUS010000049.1 GCA_016787545.1 Saprospiraceae bacterium | reverse complement strand
AGCCGGATTTACCCTGCCCATTTCCGGTCTGGATAGGGCGTCTTTGGTGAGGTAAATTTTGCCTTCATACCGGAGCAGGCATTCATCCAGTTGTTTCACGAGGGCAGGCATTCCGGCGGTGCGCGGAAAATCCAGCGCCAGAGAATACCCTTTGATGGGGAAGGAATGAATGGCCTCCGGCGGACGTGCTCCATGGCGTTTCAACACACTGAGGAAGGGCGTTTCACCGCTTTTCCCGATGATTTCCAGCATGTTATGCATACCCTCTTCTGCCTTTGCTTCTGGCAGGCAAAACTGGTACTGTACCAATCCGCGTCGGCCATAAAAGCGATTCCAGTTTTGCAAAGAATCCAGCGGGTAGAAATAATGATCGAGGTCAACGGCGCGTTCGCCATCCATGCTTTTTCGGTGGTAAAAATAGTTGTGTGCCCGGATGCTAAGGGGATTAAGGAACCAGGATGGTGCGAAAAGCGGGATGTTTTTCACCTTTTTTTCTTCAAAAACGAGCGGACCGTCCTGCGTTTCCATGTGGCGGGCAAAATACACTGCCCCGCGCCGGCGTGCATGTGTGCAATCCACCCAGGCAGCCGCGTAAGGCCAGTCCTGATGGGCTTCGAATGCCCGGAACAGGCCAGACAGGTCGGAAGCGCGCACGGTTTTTTGCCACATTTGGGTGGATTGAATACGCATGAGTTGGAAACTGGCAGAAAGGATGACGCCGGTCCAGCCCATCCCTCCGCAGGTTTGCCAGAACAAATCCGGGTTTTCAGTCCGGGAACAACGTACCTGGCTGCCATCGGCTGTAACCAGGGTAAAAGAATGCAGGTGTTGGGAAAAACAGCCGGCTACTGGGTGGTTTTTGCCATGTACATCTGAGGCAATAGCGCCACCCACCGTGATGGCTTTTATGCCCGGGGTGACAGGAAAAAACCAGCCTGCCGGAATTATCACACGGAGCAAATCCCGGAGCAAAACGCCGGATTCGCAGGTAACAATGCCGTTTTCTGTGTCAAAATGCAGGATATTGGTCAGGGAAAGTGTTGAAACCATCACCGGCGCCAGCGAGGCATCACCGTAGCTTTTGCCATTTCCGCGGGCAATCAATTGTTCCTGTTCCCTTACCAACGCACTCAGTGCTGCGGCATTTTGGGGTTCGTAAACGGTTGCCGTGATGCCAGGGTAATTGGCCCAACCGGCCACATGCCGGGTTTGTTTTGTTAAAAGGGTTGACATATCTGTCGCAAAAAGGTGGTATCGGAAAGCGCGTGATAATTGGTTGGATAGGGAGAAAAATACAGGGCGTAAGGCGCCAGTCGGGGATCATTGGGTTTGAGGTCTGGCAATTCTTCCGGCAATGACGGGGTATGAAGTCGGTAAATGTACACCCAAAGCGGATCCGGTTGGCAATTCATATCCAGACGGATGCGCGCGTACAATTGTTTGCCTTCATGGGTTTCATCAAACAGATCGGCAAAAGGCAATTGAGGCAATTTCTCCATTTTTTTCAGCCAGACCATCACACTGTCGTTGGAGATGGAACGATGGCTGTTGTCCAGTTGCCAGCGGGAACTTTCTTTGGAGTATGTGGCGGATAGGGTATCAGCCTTTGCGGTTTCGATAGTAAAGCTATACGCATCGAAGGTGTGGTATTTTACCAAAGCCGACTTTCTAAAATCGTCCAGCGATTTGGAAAAAATACCACGCAGGGCGTTTTCCACCAGGTAAACGCCTTTGTTGTTAGACAGCGACAGATAGGTTGCCGGCCTACCCTGTTCCAGAATTTCTTTACCGAGTATGATGCCTTCTGTTTTATGGCTACCGTAAAATACAACGACTGCAATGCCCTGCTTGTTGTTCAGCCAGCAGGTGTCTGGCTGTTGGGTTTGCACAATTCGGATGGAGGTCAGATCATTGAGTGCAGCCAATATAGGCGTCATTTCCGAAGATGGCACTCTGGTACTGCGGTTGTTTTGCTCAGCAACAAAACCTGTTTCTGTGCGTATTAGGGTTAGACCGGAAAATTGGAGCCGAACGATATCCGTGCTATCTGCCTTGAGTAATTTTTTTTGAAAATAGTCTGTGTCCCGCCAGGGCGCATTGCGCAGCGCCAGGCCAATGATCACGGTAAGGATAAAAAGTAAAACGAGGTGTTTGTTCTTCATGGGTTATCGTTGGTTCGGCAAAAGTACGAACCAATGTCAGCCCATTAATCATTCATCCACAAATCACCCTTTGTGGTGCTCTCCGTCAGTCCATCGTTCATAATCCGTTCCTGCTGATTGATGCCTTCCTGATGGATGGCTTCGAGGAAAAGACTGATGAATTCCCGGCTCAGATCTCCTTTTTCAGCGCGTAGCCGACAGGCATCTGCCAGTGCGCGGAATCGTTCGGGTTGGAAAATGGCTACGTTTTTGTCTTTTTTAATGTACCCGATTTCCCGAACCAAATGCATGCGCTGGGCAATGAGGTGTATGATTTCCTCATCATATTCGTCAATTTGCTGACGGTAATGCTCAATTTGTTCCCGATAACCTGGATCTTCAGAAGTAGCAGAACGGAGGACCAAAGAACTGGTCATTTCCCCGAAGCGTTCAGGTGTAATCTGCTGGGAAGCATCGCTCCAGGCATTGTCCGGATCAGGGTGCACTTCCACCATAAGGCCATCGAAATTCAGGTCGTAAGCTTTTTGGGCGGTTTCGGCCAAAATATCCCGGCGGCCACAAATATGGGAGATATCGCAAATCACCTCCAGACCAGGGAATTCCTCCATCAGGTTGAGCGCCATTTGCCAGCGCGGCACATTGCGATATTTGGAATCGCCGTAGGTAGAAAAGCCCCGGTGTATGGCGGCAATTCGGCGAAGCCCGGCCTTGTGGAGGCGCTCCATGGCGCCAACCCAGAGTTTATAGTCCGGGTTAACCGGATTTTTGACAATAACAGGTATGTCAGTGCCAGCGAGTGCATCTGCGATTTCCTGTACGGAAAAAGGATTTACGGTAGTGCGTGCGCCGATCCAGAGCACATCTACGCCATATTTTAGGCATTCGTACACGTGTTGGGCGGTGGCTACTTCGGTAGTAACCTTTAAGCCGGTTTCCTCCTTGACTTTGCGAAGCCAGGACAAACCTGTTACGCCAATACCCTCGAATGCGCCCGGGCGTGTGCGAGGTTTCCAGATACCAGCCCGGTAGAGGTCAATGCCTTTATCGGCCAGTCCGCGGGCAGTGTTGAGCACTTGTTCCTCGGTTTCGGCAGAGCAGGGTCCGGCGATGAGTATGGGGCGGTTTTGCGGATGGAATACAGGTTTGAAGTCCATGGAGGATGCTTGAGTGGATGCGTGTGCTTGGGTCATTGGGGTTGAGGGTTTTTGTACGGATTTGGTTTGATTTCCCCTCTGCCTACTCACGGGGTGACTTTGGAGTCACCCCGTGAGTAGGCAGAGGGGAAATCATTGGGGGCGAATGCTTTTGTGCGGTTAGTGTTGTTCCTACTGACGGGGTGTCTTTGGAGTCACCCCGTCAGTAGGCACAAAACAAACCGCACCACCTAATTTTATAACTCAAAAAACAATCCGGGAAGCAAG
>JAEUUS010000028.1 GCA_016787545.1 Saprospiraceae bacterium | reverse complement strand
AGGAGGTTTCGAGATTTATGCCCGCAACAAGGATATTGCCAAAATCTGGGATAAAATTTTCAAGGTCGGCGAAAAACATGGTATCAAGCCATGTGGACTTGGCGCCCGCGATACCCTGCGTTTGGAAATGGGATATTGCCTGTACGGAAATGATATCGATGATAAAACCAGCCCGATTGAAGCTGGTCTTTCCTGGATTACAAAGTTGAATAAAGCCTCAGATTTTCCATCTAAAGCCAAATTCCAGAAGCAAAAAGCCGAAGGGGTTAAACGTCGCTTAGTCGGATTTATCCTGGATGGCGAACGCCGGGTGCCTCGTCATGGCTACGAAATTGAATCCCGTCGTGGTGCAAAAATTGGAGTAGTTACCTCTGGCACTCATGCTCCGAGCCTGGATAAGCCGATTGGTACCGGTTATGTAAAAGCCAAATATGCAGAACCCGGATCCAAAATTTCCATCGTAGCAGGCGGCAAAAAACTGGATGCGATAGTGACCAAGCTTCCGTTCGTAGAACCGGGCGTGTAGTGCTTAAATGCGTGGGGGTTTAATGAAAGATCATTCAGATTGTTAAAATCTTTGTTCCTTTATGCCCCCTAATTAATCGGAAATTGCATATTTTCAACTTGCCAGTCATATGGATTTTAACCAGATTCAAGAACTCATCCGAATGGTGAGTAAGCACAAGATCTCTGAATTCAGCCTCAAAGAGGGCGATTTCAAGCTTGTTATTCGCAATCAGGGAACCTCAGCAGAGGTCGCTCCTGTAGTAGTTGCTGCACCGCAACCGGTTATGACAATGCCGGTAGCTGCGCCGACGCCTGTTGCTGCACCTGCAGCCGCACCAGCGCCAAAAGCTGAAACACCTGCAGCAGCGGCTTCAGATGATTCCAAACTCATTGCTATCAAATCGCCAATGGTTGGTACCTTTTACCGCAGCTCAGGCCCGGATAAACCACCATTCATTAAAATTGGAGACACCGTAGATGCAGGCTCAAAAGTGTGCATCATCGAAGCCATGAAACTCTTCAACGAAATCGAATCGGAAGTAAAAGGTAAAGTGGTTAAAATACTGGTAGAGGATGCCTCTCCGGTAGAATACGAACAGCCACTTTTCCTGGTTGAACCAGCCTGATAAATACAATGTTTAAAAAAATACTCATTGCCAACCGGGGGGAAATTGCCCTGCGCGTGATCCGGACCTGTAAAGAGATGGGCATCAAAACGGTGGCGATCTATTCCACTGCCGACCGCGACAGTCTGCACGTGCGTTTTGCCGACGAAGCCGTTTGCATCGGTCCGGCCGCATCCGCCGAAAGCTACCTGAATGTGCCCCGGATTATGGCTGCTGTGGAAATTACCAACGCTGACGCCATTCACCCGGGCTATGGCTTTTTGTCGGAAAATGCCGCTTTCGCAGAAGTTTGTAAACAATACGGCGTGAAATTTATTGGCCCAACACCGGATCAAATTCGGAAGATGGGCGATAAAATTACCGCTAAAGACACCATGGTGAAAGCCGGTGTTCCTTGTGTGCCTGGCACTGAGGGTTTGCTTACTGATGTCAAAGCAGGATTGAAATTAGCTGCGGATATTGGTTATCCCGTTATCCTCAAAGCCACAGCTGGTGGAGGCGGTAAAGGGATGCGTATCGTTTGGAAACCGGAAGAGTTTGAAAATCAATGGGATACCGCCCGAAGGGAAGCCAAAGCTTCTTTCTCCAACGACGGTATTTATATGGAGAAATACATTGAGGAACCACGCCACATTGAAATTCAGGTGGCCGGCGACCAGTTTGGCAAAGCTTGTCACCTATCCGAACGTGATTGCTCCATTCAACGCCGTCACCAAAAGCTCGTAGAGGAAAGCCCCTCGCCTTTCATGACGCCCGAACTTCGCGAAAAAATGGGTGAAGCGGCTATTAAAGCCTGCAATGCCATCAGCTACGAAGGGGTGGGTACCATAGAATTCCTGGTGGATAAATACCGGAATTTCTACTTCATGGAGATGAATACGCGTATTCAGGTGGAACACACGGTAACTGAGGAAGTAATTGATTTTGACCTGATTAAGGAGCAAATCAAAATTGCCGCAGGATTGCCTATTTCGGGTAAAAATTACTTCCCGGAAATGCACGCCATCGAATGCCGTATCAATGCGGAAGATCCGTTCAACGACTTCCGCCCGAGCCCGGGCAAAATCACTTCTTTCCACTCGCCCAAAGGTCATGGCGTACGGGTAGATACCCATGTATATGCCGGATATACCATCCCACCATACTACGATTCCATGATTGCCAAGCTCATCTGCCGCGCGCGCACCCGCGACGAGGCCATCAAAAAGATGGAACGCGCCCTGGATGAATTTGTGGTAGAAGGCGTGAAAACAACCGTTCCGTTCCACCAGCGTTTGATGCGCAATAAAGACTTCCTGGAAGGGAATTTCCACACCGGATTCCTGAATACCTGGGATTTCAAGAGCATTGAGCTGTAAGGGGACGTTAAACTGGTGGACAGTTGAGGTCCGGTTTTATGAAATAGATGTCGATTGGGTTCTTGATTTTTTAGTGACGGGGTGACTGGCAGTCACCCCGTCACTAAAAAATCAAGAACCCAATTGATATTATAGCATTAGCTAATTGCTTTAAACTGAGATGGGTGGATTAAGTCCAACGTGGGTTGTCATCCCGCTGCGCGGGATGACAACTCACGTTGATTAAGCATTCAATGCAATTTCGCCAACAACCACGGTGGCGTGAATTGCCAGCAGAAAATCACCTTTTCTATTTTTGCCCATGCTGAGTCCTGATATGTTGGAATTTATCTGGCAGCACCGGGAAGATGATCCCGCCCGCCTGGCGCTTTCCGGTAAAAAGCACCCGGACATGCCTGTTGCAGAGGCGGCATCCCAGGTGCAGGCATTGCAAAAAATCCGGCAAAAAATCCCTTCCTGGTATCGCCAGGGACTGTATTTCCCTTTTTCTTTATCTGTAGAACAAGCATCGTCGGAGCAAACGGCTAAGTATAAAGCCGGATTGATGCAGGCCCAGCGCATGGCTGATTTGACTGGTGGTATGGGCGTTGATGCTTTCTTTTTTGCGCAAAAGGTGCAATCGCTGATCCATATTGAGCAAAATGAGCAGCTGCAGCAGTCGGTTCAGCACAATTTTGACCGCCTGGGCGTAACCAATGTACAATGGTATACGGGTACTGCGGAATCGTTCATGGCCGGATTTGCCGGCAAACTGGATTTGATTTACCTGGACCCTGCGCGCAGGCACGAGCAAAAAGGAAAGGTGTTTCAGTTGTCGGACTGTACTCCGGATGTGCTGGCGCTTAAGGAATCTATGTTGAGGCTGGCGCCCAGGGTGTTATTGAAAACGGCGCCGCTGCTGGATTTGAAGCAGGCAGCAGAGCAATTGGGTTGTGTTTCAGCCATTTGGGTGCTGGCCATGGACGGTGAGTGCAGGGAGG
>JAEUUS010000013.1 GCA_016787545.1 Saprospiraceae bacterium | reverse complement strand
TGTTTCACGATATACAGCCCCAATCCGGTGCCGGTGGAATGCCGGGTTTCTTCATTCCCCATGCGGTAAAACTTTTCAAAAACCGATTGCTTTTCATCATCCGGGATGCCCTGACCCAGATCAGCCACCTGGAATCGGAATTTTCCATTGGATTGCTCGGCTGAAACAGTCACCGGAGCGCCTTCAGGCGAATATTTCAAGGCATTCTCCAACAGGTTCTGCACGATGGCGCGCAAACCCATTTGGTCTGCCTGAACAGGCGGCAGATGCTCGGGAATATTTAGTTTAAAGGAGGCCTCCGGAAAACGTATCAGCAAGCTGTCTGCCGCCTCCTGAACCAACTTTTTGAAATCAAGCGGTTCCTGCAAGGGTCGCCAATTGTCTTCCAATCTGGCGGCTAGCAACAAACTTTCTACCAGATTTTGCAGCCGGTCCGCATCCTTTAAGCCGTTGGAAATCAATGGTGTACGTTGCTCCTTGCTGAGCTCCCGCTTTCCCAGGGTTTCCAACACCAAACGCATCCCGGCTATGGGTGATTTTAATTCATGCGTAATGCTCAAGAGAAAATTCCTCCGCTGTCGAGCCAATCCAACCTCACGGAATGCACTCCGCCGGATGACCCACAATCCCCAAATCAAACAAGCCGTGAAAAATAATCCCTCCGCTATCACCATGCGGCGACCACTTTCCCAGGTGTTTTCCGCTATAGCATACTCAGTAGCATATGTGTAGTCCACATTGGGATATTTCAACTCCAGAATCTTTTTCTCCTTCTCAAAAACCCGGTCATTTTGACGCCACAAATGAAACGACCACCAGCCAAAAGCCAGGATCATATATCCAATAACAAGATGGGATCTGGTTGTGAGCGAGGGAGATTTCATGGGTTACTAGTCATTGAGGTTATTTAGGGGGCATTTAGGGGTCATTTAGGGGTCATTTTAGGTCATTTTATGTCATTTGGGGGTCATTAGGATTGTCATTATTTGGGTCATTAATGTCGTTTAATCAACGTGGGTTGTCATCCCGGGAACCGGGACCTACACAAGCCAGGCTATTCGGGTAAATTTGGCCAGGGCATTTCGGAAACCGGGCTTGTGTAGGTCCTTCGCTGCGCTCTGGATGACAATCCACGTGAGATGACAACCCATTTTGATAAAATGACCCCAAATGACCCAAATGACCCAAATGACCAAAATGACCCCAAATGACCCCAAATGACCAAAATGACCCCAAATGACCAAAATGACCCCAATGACCTCCCCAATGACCTAAATATCCCAACCTTACCACTCCTGACACATCGGGTGGAGCATGATCTCGTCTACCAGCACATGCGGCGGAGTGTTAAGTATGTAGGAAACAGCCTGGGCGATGTCATCGGCATGCAGGTATTCTGCCTGTTTTTCTTCTCCCTGGGCTTCTCCGTGGAAATAGGTGTCCACCAGTCCGGGATATACTACGCTGACTTTAATACCCAGTGAACGCACCTCCCGGCGCAAGCTTTCAAAAAAGGCATGTTGCGCATATTTGCTGGCCGTATACAGACTGCCTCCGGCAAAAGTGCGTTTGGAAACATCAGAGGCAATACCCAAAATATGGCCTTTCCCGACCGCTTTCATGTGCGGGAGCACTGCCTTGGTCAGTAAAAAGGAACCTTTTACATTAATATCCATCACCCGATCCCAATCGTCGGCTTCCAATAGATCTGCGTGTTTAAATACGCCTATTCCAGCGTTGTTTACCACACAATCAATGCGTTTGAAATCGCGCATTACCTGATTCACCGCTTCCGCAACCTGTTTCTCATCAGAGATATCGCAAGCGATCGCAAGGGCTTTGCCGCCAGCTTCGTCGATTTCGTGCTCTAATTCGCCAATTTCTTCTGCATTCCGAGCCAGCACAATCACAAAATGACCCTCATGCGCCAAACGCAACGATACCGCGCGGCCAATCCCTCTGGATGCACCTGAAATAATCGTGATTTTTTTATCCATAATAATTTAACATTTTCGGGGCTACTAGAATGTCGGGGCTACGCCCCTTTTTTGATTTCCTGGAAATCAAAAAAAACGCAGGGACGAAGTCCCCCCCTTTCCTTCAGGAGAGGGGGCCAGGGGGTGAGGTCAAAACAACCCGTGCAGTTCTGCCTGTACCATTTCCAGCACTTTGGCAGCATGTTCCTTGTTGCTGGAAAAATCGAGGTTGTCTACATTGATAACCAGCAATTTACCCTCCCTATAGCCGTTGATCCAATTGTCATAACGGTCGTTGAGCCGTTTGAGGTAATCAATACTGATGCTGCCTTCGTAATCTCTGCCGCGCATTTGTATGTGTTCCACCAGGGTGGGGATGCTGCCTTTCAGGTAAATCAGCAAATCCGGCGCTTTTACCTGTGATACAATCGACTGAAACAGGGTGAGGTAGTTTTCAAAGTCGCGGCGCTCCATCAAACCCATGTCTGCGAGGTTGGGAGCAAAAATGAAGGCATCTTCATAAATCGTCCGGTCTTGAATAACAGTACGGTTGCCTTGCAATATACGCAACACTTGCTGGTACCGACTGGATAAAAAGAATACCTGAAGGTTAAACGACCAGCGCTTCATGTCGAGATAAAAATCAGACAAATAGGGGTTGTTCTCGGTATTTTCATAATGAACATCCCAGCCGAAGTGCTTGGATAACATCTCGGTCAGGGTGGTTTTCCCGGCTCCGATATTGCCGGCAATGGCAATGTATTTAATCGTTTTCTTCTCTGAAGGCAATGAAGAGGCCATTGTTGGTTGATTTGTTTATCTGAAATCAGTGACGCGCCAAATAAAAGCGGCAGCGAAGGTAGAAAAACCAGACTATCGTTCCACCTCGATTGTGGTCAAGACCTTTTGAAAAATTTTACGCAGCCTTTCTTCCTTTTTCTTTTCCAGGATTTCGCCCGCCCTGCGTATGCCTCCACCGTAATACCGGAACAACCAGGGAGTAACTGTGGCGCCAGCATCGATGAAGGAATAATTGATGCCGGTAACCACAAACCAATACCCCAGCAAGGCATTCAATAGCAGTGAATTCAAACCGTTTTTGATATCCCCGGCATAAAATTGTCCGGCGCCCGGTATGATCATGCTCAATATTCTGGCTGTTTTGGGACTTTTCCGCGCCACTTTTTCTGCCTGCCTGAATAACCGCTCAAATTCCGCCTTTTCTTTCGTGGCTTCCGGACCAAACAAAGGCAATAAATCCTGCCTCGCTAAATCAAATTCCCGAATGGAAAAATGCGCGGCGCCCAAATACAAGCGTTTGCGGGACAACCAGGGCTCGGGAAGGTTTTTGGGCAGCGAAAGCAGTTCCAATATCGCTTTTTTGGGTTGCTGCTGCAGCATCAGCGCTGCCGTTTTGTGAAACAAAGCTTCATACCGCAGACTGTCCGTTCCCGCACTTTGGTAAATCAGGTCGTAGTAAAACGCTGCCCGCTCAAATTCACCCAAATTTGCATGCAGAGCGGCCAGTTCACTGTAACACTCATCACGATGAGCGCTGCCACCAAAAAACAATACCCGCTGATAGGTCTTGAGTGCCAGTTCTGTATGCCCTTCTGCACTTTGGGTTCGGGCAAAAGCCAGGCTTTGTTCCAGCGTCTGACCCATCAGCCAGCCGGAGGCACTAATCCAGCACAGGAAAAACAATAGCCTCCGTTTCATGCTTTAATTTGTTGAATTTCTTTTGGTTATAACGACGAACTGCTTTGTGCGCCCCGTACAGGTTGCCGGAATAAAAACCTAACGCAAATCCGCCGTGTATCCATCCCCAGAAGGTGTCAAGTCCTTCTTTATCAAATCTGCGCACGGCCTGCCAGGTGTTTACGCCTACGAACAACAGACTTATGATCCCGTCTTTCCATTCGCCGGCATACACCTTGCCCAGGCCTGGCACTGGTACGGATAATGCGGTGGCTACCCAGGGCTTTTTCCTTTTTTGCTGCTGCCCTTTTTTGATCAGCGTTTCAATTTCCGAACGCCGCGCAAGTTTGTCGGAAGCGGGAATTTGCGCCAGCGAAACACCGGCCTGTTTCCATTTTTGTTCCAGCAAATCGGCATACAACATGGTACGCCGTATCTGTAGGCTGTCGAATAGGTCAGATTGTGCAGCAACTGTGCGCGCCTCGGCCGGAAAGCCGCCTCGGAGCAGGAGTTTGCTGTATTCTGTTTCCAGAAGCCGGGTTTTGGGTCTGGACTCCTGTTGCCATTTGGCCCATTGTTCCAATCCTTTTTCCGGGGTATTGCCCCGACGGTAGGCGCGCAACAGATCCGAGCGCAATGTGTCGTTTTCAGGGCGTAGAAAAATCAGGCGTTCGTATTCTTCTGCCGCCAGTTTGTATTGCTGGGATTGCAATAAATAGCGGGCATAAGACCGCGAATGTGGGTAGTCATACAAGTCCTGTGCGGATAATGCAGGTAGAAAAAAGAAAAGAACGGGTATCAGAAATTTCATGCAAAAATGCTTGGGAATGAGGCTGTTATATTACCAGGAGACCGGGTCTATTAACCGCCTCATCTTAAAATCAACCTCATATTGCTCCGGACTAAAACCATTGCAGCGGGTAAGCCGGTCGCAGGTGCAAATAACCCCTTTGATGACTCCCAGTTTTTTCACAGCCTCCAGTCCGTATTCCGAGCAGGAAGGGTGGAAGCTGCAACGCTGGTTGTCCTGCGAGGAAAAGAATGATTTGTAGACCAGAAAAAGTCCGGATAACACAGCCTGTAATTCGTTGGTATTTTCCCGACTCAGACTGAATTTGTCGGAGAGCCGGGTTTTGCCAGGGTTGCTGAATGCCTGATGCAATACCGTAAAATCGGAGCCAAGGGAGGGTGGCAGGGAAGGAGGCGCCTGCGCGCTGAGTTTAACCGCCAGCAGGCAACTCAAAATCGTAATATTGATCTTCATCGGTTTGATTGATAATAATATTTTTGAGGGCCATGATCCGAATAAATTCACCAGATTCGCGATAATAAATCTGGTAGATTTTACCGGGAATAGCCAGTCCGTTTTCCATGGTATAGTCCTGGAAATAGAATTTGGAAACCAGCTTTTGTTCCGTATCGTAAAAAGCTGCAGCTGTCAGGCGTTTCTGCTCTGAAGCCAGGGACACAGGGCCTAAATATGCTTTAAATTGCTCAGGTGGAAGCCATTGGGCAATGACTTGATTCCCATCCTGTTGCACATCGCCGGGGGTATATCCCACTTTGGCGAGCCCAAAATCCGTGAGCTGTTGGCTCAAAATCATGTTGAAAATGGAAAACTCTCCCACCGGTGGCACCACCTGCTTAGAAACCAGAGTGTCGGCTTTTTTCCGGTACATAAAAGTATCTCGTACCAGCCATTGTTCCGGCTCTGGAAAACGGATATTGTACACCGTTTTGTGCAGGTTTTTGTCGTAATATATGTTTCCGGTAATCAAGCGGCCCTGGTCTTTGCCGGACTCCTTCTCCTTGATGGAAAAATCGGATTTAAAGCGGTAGAAATCGGATTGACCCTGAGCTGGGAATACCCAGCAACAAACCAATATCCAGCCGAAAAAATATTTTGAAAAGCTCATAGTAGTTCAACAAAGGTAATGGAGTTCACACACACACTCAATCACTGAAAACTCAAAGACACCACCAGCCAGATATACAAGCCGACCCATAAGATTGTGCCGGCTGCACAACCAATAATTGACTGAGAACCTTCACGCTTTTTCGCTACGGGGTCGTCTATCGACAAGTAAACGAGGAACGCTCCCACAAAGGAACAGCAAAAGCCCCAGAGAAATCCTGGGATACCCATCAGTCGTTCTTCTTCAGGAGCTGTGGCGCCGATCAGGGAGTTAAACAGGTTGTCGCCGGCCAAAACAGATTCGGCAAGAGGGTTTCCGGCGGCCTGCAACTGGCTCAGACTGAGTCCGGTAGATTCGGTCAGGGCTTCCAGTTGCGACAATTCAGTGCATTCTTGCTCCCAACAGATTGGATTGTCGGTAAAGGGATTATTGGAGGCCCTTGTACCTGCGGAGAGCAGGGTAGGGGTGATCAGAAATAGTAAAATGAGGGATCGAAACAGTTTTTTCATGGTTATTGTGTTTTTGTGTAGACAAACGACGCCTCAAAAATAAACCGGGTTGCTTCGCTGTAGCGGAACAACCCGGTTTGTTAGTCAAGGAAGGGGGTTATCCTCCTGCAGCAAACCATGCAGCAGAAGCAAAGAATCCGAGGTACAATACCAGCCAAACAACTGTCCAAATAGCACAGCCAATAATAGCCTTTTTACCTTCACGTTTTTTGGCGTCGCCTTCAACGGCAACATAAACCAGGATAATACCCAGCACACCCAGGCAGAAGCCCCACCAGAAGCCAGGGATACCCAGCAAACGCTCACCGTCCGGAGCTACAGAGCCCATCAGTGAAGAAGCGATGTCGGTATCGCTGTTTACATTTTGAAGCAGTGTGTTGTTTTCAGCTGCGAGTTCGGAGTAAGTAGCATTGCGCTCTTCCACCAACTGCTCAAGCTGCGACATACCTGCGAATTCATTTTCCAGACGGCTGAGGTCATCCTGGAAAGGATTTGCCGGAGTGTTATTGGACGAAGCCGCCCACATAACGCCACCCAGCAAAGCGCAAAAAGCCAGAGTCAGAAGTTTCTTCATGGATTTTTTTTGTTAGATGAATGAGTAATTTAGAGAGTTAAGTGTTGGCAAAAGTAGACGTATCATTGGAATTACAAACACTGCTAAGAAATTTTTAACGGTATTCGGCTCAGCTCCATGCAGGTGGATATTGCCGGGGTGACTGCCTTGCACTCGCGGGGATCCCGGGCATTAGCTGGAACGTTTACCGAGAAACCAGATACGTTCAACGAACAAGCTCCGTCAATCATCTATCCTTTTTTTATAGTTCGGACATCAAACTGACCTTCACCACAGGTTTTTTGAAAGGTGTGTACATTGCCGACTCAACTTAATATTTCATTGATATGGCAAATACCTCGAAATTTTCCTGGATCACCATCGCAGTCATTGCAACCCTGGCAGCATTGGTCGTTGTGTGGTTCTTTTTTCCACAAATCCTGAAACAAATGGTTACCGCAACAATCGCATTATTCGTATTCCTTTTCGGACTTATTTTCCGTAAAAAGAAATAACACCCCCATTCCTCACATTCCCCCATTCCCCACATTCCCCACATTAACCCCATTCCCCACATTAACCCCATTCCCCACATTAACCCCATTCCCCACATTTATGCTCATATCCATCAAAAATTTGAACAAAACCTACATCATGGGCCACGAAAAAGTAGAGGCCCTTAAGGATGTAAGTTTGGATATTCGGAAGAACGAATATGTAGCGCTCATGGGGCCTTCCGGTAGCGGTAAATCCACACTCATGAACCTCATCGGGTGTCTCGACTCCCCAACAAAAGGGGAATATTGGTTGAATGGCACGGAAGTTAGTACCATGGATGACAGTGATTTGGCGGAAGTACGCAATAAGGAAATTGGGTTTGTGTTCCAAACCTTTAACCTTATGCCCCGATTGAGCGCTTTGGAAAATGTAGCCCTGCCTCTGGTATATGCCGGCGTTGGAAAAGAAGAGCGACTCGAACGCGCCCGAAAAACACTGGAGTCGGTAGGCCTTGGTGATCGCGTAATGCATAAACCCAACGAACTTTCCGGTGGTCAGCGCCAACGTGTTGCTGTAGCGCGTGCCCTGGTGAATAACCCAGCGATTATCCTGGCCGATGAACCTACCGGTAACCTTGATACCAAAACCAGTTACGAGATTATGGGACTCTTTGAGCAAATCCACAAGGCTGGCAACACAGTAATCCTTGTTACACACGAACAAGATATTGCCCAACACGCCCACCGAATTGTCCGATTGCGCGATGGACTGATTGAATCAGATATTCAAAATCCAAACATCATTAGTCTGGCCAACGAGCCTGCTCCCACAGAAGGATAAAAACCTTAGTTGAATACCCAACAGCCATCCCGTGATCTGCGAGATGGCTGTTTTTATTAGGTGCTTACCCCACTCAATGATTAGTTTTGTGCCCGCCGCCCCCTGCCCCCTCAAACCCCTCAAACCCTTCAAACCCCTCTAACCCTTCAAACCCCTCACCCCCATCCTCACCCACCATGACCAACAAACAAATCGCCCTTTCTTTTGACGAGCTTGCCAATCTGATGGAACTGCATGAGGAGGATTCCTTCCGCATTAAGTCTTATGCAAGCGCCTATCTCACCTTGCGCAAACTCGATAGCTCTTTGGCGGAATTGAGCGATGCCGAGATTAAAGCCATTAAAGGAGTTGGTCCGGCCATTGCGGCTAAAATCCGTGAGTTGCTGGAAACAGGGAAAATGGATACGTTGGAAAAATTCAGGGAAAAAACGCCCTCCGGAGTGCGGGAAATGCTGGAAATAGGTGGCTTCGGACCCAAGAAAGTGCGGCAGGTTTGGCAGGAAATGGGCATTGAAAACCCGGGCGAGCTCTGGTATGCCTGTAATGAAAACAGGTTGATTGAATACAAAGGATTTGGACTGAAAACCCAGGAAGACCTGAAGCATAAGCTGGATTATTTCTTCCGCAGCAGGGGTAAAATGCACCTGGATGCCGCCCTGGCTGAAGCAGAAGCGGCCTGCCAATTGTTGCTCAATGGTTTTCCCGGCGTTTTGGCAGAACCTGTTGGCGAAGTGCGCCGCAGAAGCCAGGTGGTGGAGTCCATTGACGTACTCACCACTGCTGATCCTGCACAACTTATACTGGCTGAAGGAGGCGAATTCAGTCGGGAAACAGGCGAGAATGGCGAAGTTTTCCTGCGCAGGGGCGAAGGCGCGCGTATACGCGTGATCAGTTGCCAGCCCGGAGAATGGGGCTCCAAACTGTTCCGATACACGGGTTCACCCGAATTTCTGGAAAATTTTGTTCAGGCACACCCGGGACTGGATTTCAAAGGACTGGAGCAGGAAACCCAGGTGTTTGATAAAGCAAATGCTGCTTTTGTTGTGCCGGAATTGCGGGAATCTGCTTCGTTTTTGCACTCAGGCACGCCTGCAAACTTGATTACAGACGCCGATATTCGCGGAATCCTTCACGTACACAGCACCTGGAGTGATGGCCTGCATTCCCTGCGTGAAATGTGCGAGTACACCCGTTCGCTGGGCTATGCGTACATTGGCATGACGGATCACAGCCAATCTGCCTTTTATGCCAACGGATTGAAGCCAGACCGCGTTTTGGCTCAAATGGAGGAAATTGACCGCCTGAATGAGGAATTGGCGCCCTTTAAAATTTACAAAGGCATTGAAAGCGATATCCTGAACGACGGCTCCCTGGATTACGATGATGCCCTGCTGGAGCGATTTGATTTCGTTATTGCATCTGTGCACTCCAATTTGCGTATGACGCAGGAAAAAGCCACGGAACGTATTTTGAGAGCCATTGAACATCCCTCCACCACTATTTTGGGCCACCCAACGGGTCGACTCTTGTTGAGTAGGGAAGGGTACCCTTTGGATTGGGATGCCATCATGGAAGCCTGCTTAAAACACAATGTAGCCATTGAACTCAATGCGCACCCACGGCGCCTGGACATTGACTGGGCGCTGATACCCAAAGCTATGTCCATGGGGATTAAAATCAGTATCAACCCGGATGCCCATAGTAAAGATGGTATCCTGCATACCCGTTTTGGGGTCATGTTGGCCCGAAAAGGCGGACTAACAACGGCCGCTTGTTTGAACACCGCAATGGATATTTTTATAAAATAACCGGATGTAAAGTCCTGTTCCAGAAAAAAAATACCCATGAAAAACAATACTTATTTGTTAAAGTCAGTTTTATAATCTGGTGAATTCCTTGAGAATCCGGCAGGCAAATGAGTAGTCTACCCGACAGATTCCCATTTAGCGGAAAAAATTACTGGCCTGACCTTGTGTACTACCGTAATTAAAGCCTACTTTTGTCGAGCATAAGATGTCCCCGGTTTAATCGCTCGCCTATTTTTTCGCTCCCCCGTCCGTACTAATGTTTTACTGGAAAGATTGTGGTTACACTTAAAAGTGGCCTTTCTTTTGCTGTAAATAGCATACAACAAAACCATTCCGATTACATACAAACCTTGATTCCCATGGGACAAAAGTTTACAAAATCCGTTTTTCGTTTTATTCCCGTCTTCGCACTCCTGCTTGCCTCGGCTTCTGCCACTTTTGTTCAGGCACAAGTTCAGGTGACGGTTACCGGAACCAACATTACCTGTCATGGCGACCATAATGGTACCGCAACAGCCAATCCTTCAGGAGGCTGGGCGCCATACACTTTTTTGTGGAGTAATGGCGCTACCACTCAAACCATTACCAACCTCGGACCCGGCAATTATTCCGTCACCGTAGTTGATATCGACCTGGGTACAGGCACTGGAAGTATCACGATTTCCGAGCCTACACCCGTGGGCGTTACCGTATTTGGTCAAAGCCAGATTTGCGGGAATGCGCCTGACGGATTTGCAGCGGTAACCCCGAATGGCGGCACTCCGCCTTACACTTACCTTTGGAGTAATGGAGGTGTTACGCCACAAATCAATAACCTTGCTGCGGGTGTTTACACCGTAACGGTTACTGATGTGAATGGTTGTACCGCCTCCGGAAGCTTTGAAGTAGGTTTCTGGAACGAAGGTATCTGGCTCATGGATACCGTGTACCAGGAAATAACCTGCTTTGGCGCAAACGATGGCTGGGCGCACGTAAGCACCATGTCGGGCATTGGCCCTTACACCTATATCTGGAGCAACGGTGGTACCACCTCGGATATCACCAATTTGTCTGAGGGCACTTACACGGTTACGGTAACTGATTTAGCTACAGGCTGTTCCAATGTTGCCTCTGTTACCCTGGAAGAGCCTGCCGCATTGATTTGCACACCTTCTTCCATTCCCGCCAACTGCGGACTGAATGGTACCGCTACTATTTCAGCAACCGGAGGAACAGCGCCATACAGCATTTTATGGAGCAATCTTCAAACTACGCCAAGTATCGCTGTTCCGGCTGGCACTTATACCGTAACCGTCACAGATGCTCATGGATGTACCTGTAGTAGTTCCATCGAAGTAGGTAGCAATAGTATTGCCCTTACCGTTACAGTATTGCCTACCCTGCCTGCCGGATGTTTGGTAGGAGGAAGCGCAACCGCGACCGCAACGGGCGGTACCTCCAACTATGCCTATCACTGGGATAACGGACAAACCACGGCTACAGCAACCAACTTGTCTGCCGGAACGCACCAGGTAACCGTAGTGGATATAACAACCGGTTGCCAGGGATTAGGCTCAGGAACGATTCAACCTGCTACACCCATTATTCCTGTAGCAACTCCAACCGCTCCGGCCACCTGCCTGACGGGTGGTTCTGCGATGGTTACAGCCTCTGGCGGTATTCCTCCTTATACGTATAAGTGGGATAACCTGCAAACTACCCCTACTGCCACAAACCTCATTGCCGGCCAGCATAATGTAACGGTTACAGATGCTTCCGGATGTACAGCTGTTGCAACAGTCACCATCGTTCAATCTCAGGGACCGGATGTTTCTGTGGTTGTCAATAACCAGGCAACCTGTATTACCGGCGGCACCGCAACAGCCATCGCAACAGGAGGAACTCAGCCTTACACCTACCTTTGGTCGGCTTCGGCAGGGAACCAAACTTCCTCTTCCGCTACAAACCTTGCACCAGGTACCCACAGTGTAACAGTAACCGACAATAGTGGATGCGCCGTTGTTGGTATGGTTACCATTACAGTGCCTAATGCCCCTGTAGCGGTTATTTCAAGCAGCACACCATCTGCCTGCGCAAATAATACCGGCTCGGCTACTGTTTCTGTATCCGGAGGCACCCCAAACTACACGTATAAGTGGAGTAACCCGGGTATGACCTCCACCGCTACGATAAGTAACCTCGGCGCCGGAACCTATACGGTGACCGTTACGGATGCTGCCGGATGTACAGCGACCACTTCTGTAACCATAGGCGCTTCACAAGCCCCTAATGTAGTGATAGTAGCTTCTTCCAATGCCAACTGCTCTACTCCGGGAAGTGCTACCGCCAGTGTATCCGGTGGAACACCTCCATATATGTACAACTGGAGCAACGGCGAAACCAACGCAACAGCGGTTAATCTGCAAGCGGGAACCTATACTGTAACGGTAAAAGATGCCAATAACTGTACTGCAACGGCTACAGTTACCATTGGCTCCACCAACAACGGCATCAAAATTGGTGATTGGGTTTGGTATGATGACGATCAAAATGGCTTCCAGCATCCAACACTGGAAACCGGAGTGCCTAACATCGAAGTAAAACTGATCAAACCGGGACCTGACGGGGCATTCGGCACACCAGACGATGTGGTAGTGGAAACAACTACCACCAACAATGCCGGTTTTTATTTCTTCAATTGTGTGGTGCCCGGTACCTATATCCTGGCCTTCAGCAATAAGCCACTTGGATATGAGTGGACCAAAAAAGACTGGGTGAATAACGACTGTAAGGATAGTGATGTCAAAACAAATGGCAGAACGGATCCGTTTACCATCGTTGCCGGTCAACCAGACGATCTCTGTTTTGACGCCGGCATCCATACTATTTGCGAAAACATCACCAATGCTGGCGCCATTTGTTGCAATCAGACCATTTGTGAAGGCGAAGCCCCTGCTCCTATAGTAGAAACCATTGCACCAATTGGTGGCAGTGGACAGATCCAATATCTGTGGATGCAGTTTATTCAGATTGGCCAGGCGCCTCCTTCCTGGGTGGCCATACCAGGCGCAACCGGCTCGGCTTATGCTCCTGGACCATTGTTTGAAACCGCCAAGTTCATGCGTTGCGCTCGTCGGGAAGGTTGTCCATTCCTGGAATCCAATATTGTTACTATTGAGGTATTGCCAGCAGGATCACCTGGATGTGATGGCTTCAACTTGAATTTCAACCTGCAACAAACGGGTCAGACCGGTGTGCTGATCAACTGGACCACCTTGCCCGAAGCTACAGAATACTCCTACACCGTGCAACATTCCATGGATATGCAAACCTGGACAAATGTTACCACGCTGATGGGCAAACAGGATGCGGTGAATCCTAACGAATACAGCTTTATGCACGAAACCCCGTCAATTGGCAGGAACTTCTACCGTATTCGTCGCCTGAGCAGCATGGGGCAGCAGGCATTTACTGAAATCCGTTCCATTGAAGTGCAGTTCTCACCATCCAACGGTGTATTGATTGCACCGAATCCGGTGGGCAAAACCCTGCGCATCATGAACGCAATACAGTATGATTCAGATGTGACCATCCAGATCACGGCTACTAACGGCGCTGTGCTGCACACCATCACCATACCGGCCGGAAAAATGCATCTGGAAGATCTTCCGGTGGAAGATTTGCCATCCGGCATGTATATGGCTAAAATCCGGTTTGGAAACGGCGAGGTGAAGACACTGAAGATTGCTAAGATTTAAGCATTTCGGATACTACAAATTAGTGAACCACAAACATGAGTCATCCCGATTTTTTTGGGGTGACTCATGTTTTGTTTTTGGCTTTGTGCAGTAGACCTCGGCAGAGGTCTAACCTTTGTAGCACCATGGGTTAGAAGATTTTAGGACCTCGCTACAAAGGTTGGACCTCTTGCGAGGTCCTGGATGTAAATTGCGTTTAATGTGCTACAAAGGTTGGACCTCTTGCGAGGTCTTTTTCTCGGTCGCTGGTCATTTTAACACGTAGTGTAAAAAATGGTGTTAAGCAAATTAAAAATGTGTACCCTTTCAAAGTATAATCCGTATTTTAACATCAAAATTGCGTCTGATATGAAAGCCCGATTTTTTATCATTTGTTTTTTAGCAATAGTTATTTCCCAGACATTTTCTGATTGTAAGGAACCATCACCAACTATAGTGAAAGGGAAGGTAGTAGATTATTATACACAGGAGCCTCTGGAAGGGGTAGAAATTACGATTTATAAGTGGCACAAAGATTACCTTTCGTATCGTTATTATACAACGATATATAGTGATTCAAATGGATATTTTGAGTTTGGGGATGCAGAAAACCCTGATTTCCGAATTGGAGATATGCGAAAATTGGGTTATGTATACAAAGACAATATAATATATGATTCGTTTGATAATTATCAAAAAGGGGCAGTGAATGAGGCAGTAATACCGCTTTTCCCAAATGATTGTTGGCTCAATCTTCAAGTTGATAAAGTTTCATCAGGCAAATCTAAAATTTATTTAAGCGTTTATTCTCCAATACTCAAGAGTGAAATAGGAATCTCCCTTGGTAAGGTCGCGTTAATGGAGGATGAACTGGAGCTTACAGAAGGACAGACCTATGCACAATTTCTTCCTGTTGCATCCAACGAAATGCTCACTATATATTGGGATTTCAAACCTATCAACCTGGCAGATGCATTTCGAGATTCCGTTTTTGTAACCAGAGGCGACACCTCTGCTGTTACTATTTCCTACTGAATTTTTAAGTCCTATAGGTTTTCTGAACCCTTGCGAGCAGAAATCAAAAGCTTTGTCGGGATTTCATCCACATGCTCCTCAATTGTATTATTCTTGCAGCTGTAATTTTTACTACTACATTATGAGGACTTTTACCCTGCTAATCGCACTTTTTTGCGCCCTTACCACATCCATTGCGCAAAAAACTAAAGCCAACCAGCCTTCCGAACCGACACTGGTTAATGAGCAGCTTTTTTCCTCCCTGCAATATCGAAACGTTGGACCCTTTCGGGGAGGTCGGTCGGCGGCAGTAACGGGTGTGGCGGGCAAGCCGAACTTGTTTTATTTCGGCGCCACAGGTGGCGGTGTCTGGCGTACCACAGACGGCGGCCGTACCTGGGAAAATATTTCCGACGGATTCTTTGGTGGCAGCATTGGGGCTATAGAAGTGGCCCCGTCTGATCATAATGTGATTTATGTGGGAGGCGGAGAATGTACCGTTAGAGGGAATGTAAGTGCCGGCTCCGGTCTGTGGAGAAGTGAAGATGCTGGTCGAACCTGGAAGTTTTCGGGCTTGAAAAACAGCCGTCACATCCCGCGTATCCGGGTCCATCCTACCAATGCAGATATAGCGTATGCAGCAGTGTTGGGCGATTTGTTCAAACCATCAGAAGAACGCGGACTATACCGGACCCGTGATGGTGGCAAAACCTGGCAGCGAATCCATTTTATCAATGGACATGTAGGCGCTGTAGATGTGTGCCTTGATCCAAGCAATCCCCGTATCGTGTATGCCTCCTTTTGGAAAGTTCGCCGAACCCCCTACGACTTATCGAGCGGTGGCGCAGGATCCAGCCTCTGGAAAAGTACCGACGGCGGCGATACCTGGGTGGACCTTACCGCAAATGAAGGCCTGCCGAAAGACACCCTTGGGATCATTGGTGTGGCAGTAAGTCCTGTTCGCCCAGACCGGGTTTGGGCTATTATGGAAAGTCAGACAGGTGGTGTTTTCCGGTCAGACGATGGTGGGAAAAAATGGATAAAAGTGAATGACGACCGGAATTTACGACAAAGAGCCTGGTATTACACGCGTATCTATGCAGATTCCAAAGATGAAGAGGTGGTTTACGTAATGAATGTTGCCTACCACAAATCCAAGGACGGCGGCAAAACCTTCCAATCCAAATATGCCCCACATGGCGATCACCACGATTTTTGGGTAGCGCCGGAAGACCCCAAACGTATGATCATTGGCGATGATGGCGGGGCACAGGTGAGTTATGATGGCGGCGAAACCTGGAGTACCTACCATAACCAACCTACTGCCCAGTTTTACCGTGTAACCACCGACAATCATTTCCCGTTTCGCATTTATGGCGCGCAGCAGGACAATAGCAGCGTGCGTATTTTTCACCGGACCGATGGTGGATCTATTGGAGACAAGGATTATGAATCCACAGCAGGAGGAGAAAGCGGACATATTGCTGTGGATCCGGAAAACAATGACATCATTTATGGGGGTGAGTATCATGGTTTTATGAGCAGAGTGGACCATCGAAACAGAACAAGTCGCCCCATCAACGTTTGGCCGGAGGATAATATGGGCCATGGCGCTGAAGATGCTAAATATCGTTTTCAATGGAACTATCCACTGTTTTTCAGTCCCCATGATCCGAATAAACTTTACGCTGCTTCCAACCATTTACACGTAAGCAAAAACGAAGGCCAAAGTTGGGAGACCATCTCGCCCGATCTCACCACAAATGATAAAACCAGGCAAAAGTCTTCCGGCGGGCCTATTACGCAGGACAATACCAGCGTGGAATATTATTGCACCATTTTCGCCGCTGCGGAAAGTCCGCGTGTGAAAGATTTGATTTGGACCGGAAGCGATGACGGTCTGGTACACCTGACCCGGAATGGCGGAAAAACCTGGGAAAATGTCACACCTACAGGTTTGCCCAAATGGACGATGATCAACTCCCTGGAACCTGATCCACACACAGATGGAGGCTGCTATCTGGCCTGTACCGGTTATAAACAGGGAGATTATCAGCCTTATATTTTCCAAACCAAAGATTTTGGCAAAACTTGGGTGCGTATCACTGAAGGCATTGGTTCTGAAGATTTTACCCGTGTGGTGCGGGTGGATCCCGTCCGTCCTGGTTTGTTGTACGCCGGTACCGAACAGGGGATGTACCTGAGTTTTACAGACGGGAAAAGTTGGCAAAAATTTCAACTCAACCTGCCTGTGGTGCCGGTTACTGACCTGACGATCAAAGAAAATCACCTGATTGTAGCTACCCAGGGGCGCTCTTTCTGGATGATCGATGATCTAACGCCTTTACATCAGATTCAGGCCGCCCCGGATTTTTTGTCCAAGGGTGATCTTTCAAAAAAAGCCCTGCATGTTTTTCAACCAGCTGCATCCTACCGAATGAGGGGCGGCGCCATGAAAGGCTCCAAAACCAGTGGAGAAAATCATGCGAATGGAGCAGTGGTTCACTATTTTTTGCAACAAAAACCTTCAGAGAAGGATACCGTGACCATTGCTATTTTAGAAGCAGATGGCGACACGATCAAATTGTTTTCCAATCAAAATCTGCCGTCCAATTGGGAGCATAAAGGTGGGAAGTTAGCTGATTTGAAAGCTGGCGGCAATGTGTTTACCTGGAATCACCGGTACCCGGATGCAGAAAAGTTTGAAGGAATGATTCTTTGGAGTTATGATCTGGAGGGGCCAAAGGCTGTTCCGGGCGCTTATCAGGTACGGATTACTGCAGCCGGAAAAACCGAGGAACAACCCTTTACTATATTACCAGACCCCCGGTCTGGTGTAAGCAGTCAGGTTTTTCAGGAGCAATTTGCCTTTGTTCAATCCGTAAGCGCCAAATTGACTGAAGCACACCGTGCGATCAAGGAAATTCGGAAAGTTCGGACACAAATACAGGCTATCACCTCTGATTTGCCCAAAGGAGAGACGTTCAAGGCCATTAAAGCAATGGCAGCAAAAATGGATTCCAGTATGACCCGTGTGGAAGAAGCGCTGTATCAAACCAAAAGCCGGAGCAGCCAGGATCCGTTAAATTTCCCGGTTCGGCTGAATGATAAATTAGCAAATCTCATGGGACAAACCGTTGAGGGAGATTTCCCTCCAACCCAGCAAGCCATAGAAGTGCGTGATTTATTGTTCCGGTTAACGGATGAACAGCTCCGTATTTGGCAAGCTATAAAAGAAAAAGAACTGCCGGCACTCAATCAAATGGTGCGCAATTCAGGGGTGGACCTGATTCGAATAAAATAATCGTATGCTTGATCGAATCGCTGCGCAATTCATTGATTACGAATCAATTACTTTGCCAATTCCCATTGGTCAGGGGAATATCAATGATACCTATCGGGTTGACTACCAGAAAGATAATCATCCCGGGAGTATCCTTTTGCAACGTTTGAATCACCAGGTGTTTAAAAAACCGGAATGGGTGATGGAGAATACCGTAAAAGTATGCACCTATCTGGCTAATCAACCGGATTATCCCTTACAGGTTCCGCAACCAATACCAGACAGGGATGGCAGATATCTGGTACAGGATAATCAAGGAAATTATTGGAGGGCATTCCCTTTTATTCAAAATTCCTATACAACGGAGGGGCTGGTTTCGCCTGAATTGGCAAAGGAGGCGGCAAGTGCATATGGGGCGTTTGCGCGCGCGTTGAGACATTTTCCGGCAGACACACTTGCTGAAACCATACCTGGATTTCACGATACCGATCAACGCTGGCAGGTATTTCTGGAAGTTGTAAAAAAAGATCCTGTGAGCAGGGTAGGAGGGGTTAAAAGGGAGGTAGACGCCCTTTTTAGGGCAAAACCCTTATTTGATCTGATCAGTCAGTTAAAACGATCCGGAGACTTGCCGTTAAGGGTAGCGCACAATGACACCAAAGCTGGCAATGTTTTGTTTTGTAAAAACACCCACAAAGCCCTGGCGGTCATTGATCTCGACACAGTTATGCCGGGTACCCTACTCTCGGATTTTGGTGATATGGTGCGCACATTTGTACCAAATTTGACAGAAGATGCAACTGAAGAACCCGCCATCAGGGTGGAGATGCTCCAAGCCCTCCTGGATGGTTTTTTATCCCAGACGGGTGATTTCATTACCCCAATCGAACGAAAACATTTGCTGGCCGGCGGCGCCTGGATCATTGGAGAGCAGGCGCTTCGTTTTCTCACCGACTGGATTGCGGGAGATGTTTATTACAAAATAGTTTACCCGGAACATAACCTCGTGCGCGCCAGAAATCAGTTGCAACTGTTTGAAGCAATGGGAGATAACTTATTCTGATTTTCTGGGGAAAGAAACGCTAAACAAAGACGACTTTTCCCCCAGATGATTGATCACATAGCAAAACCCATCTTCAATAAACAAGGTTTTCATGAACCCCTCCCTCAAATTCTGCTCGTGATAAAGATCGATGCAGATAACCCTTCCATTGTATAACGCAGTGAGATCCGGTTGGAGCGTATGCCCAACCACCATTCGTTTGGCGCCTGCAAACTGCAGGACATAGGTGATTTCTGCATCGGAGGCAAGATTTTTGGCCGCAGCGCGATACCAAAAAATGCCGGTTTGGAGATCAAAAATAGCTTTTGCAGCATCACTTAAAATCTCATCCTGGGGCTTGCCCAGGTGTTGCCGACTAATCTTGTTAATTTCGGTGAGACTCAGGCGAGTTTGAGCCAGCTCAGGGCTGATTCCTCCATGGCAAAAAACATAGTCGCCTATTTTTTCTACGGCATTTTTCGTCCGCAGCCACCTGCCCAATTCTGAATTTCGGTCGAACCATGTTGTGAAATCCTCACCTATCAACCGGGCATTTTCCAGGTATTTTCGCCGCACATACGCTGTATTTCCCTGAAGATTCATGATTTCATGGTTGCCCAGAATAAAGTGGATTTTACCGCCGGCCGCTTCGGCTTCCGATTCCAATTTGTAAATCAGCCATAAACATTCCGTAACCTGCAAACCACGGTCAAAAAAATCGCCCAGCAGCACAACATGTCCGTTCCCAAATTGCCAGTTAAGGGATTCATCAATTACACCCCCTCCCTGTAAGATCGTTTTGAAAGCTTTGAAATCACCTTCGATGTCTGAAAGGGCCAGCATACGAGGCGCGGCCGGGTAAAAACAGGCTTCGTTTTGAAGCTCCTCCTTTAACAAAAAAGAAAAAGAATCCCCTGTTTTGGGTACCTGACAAGTAAGAGAAATCTCTTTTTTGTTGGTATATTCCAGGGTTTTGCTGACTACTCCGGTGTCTCTGCGAAACACGTATTTAACCTGTATTTTATTGCCTCGATAAAATACATGCGGGCCATCGGTATCCGCCCGGGAAGCATCATTGGGTTCAACGTTGAACGCCATGAGAGATGCCGGTATACCCAATAATAAAAAGGGAAAGAGACGCAAAAGCATGATTGGACGGAGCGTTTTTGTTCGAATAGCAGGCAAAGATAGCCTATTAAACCCAAAAAGGCTCATTTCGTTCGCCTCAACTGCATTATTTGACAAAACGGAGACGGAGTGAGGACGTTGGACTATTGGACTGTTGGACATTAGATGTTAGACTTTTGGACATTGGACTGTATGGCCAATAGTCCAACGTCCAATAGTCCAACGTCCAATAGTCCAACGTCCCCGATCACGTTCTTGGCGGACCGAGTCGTTTGATCTTGATTTCCAAACGGTTGTTTTGCTCATGTTCCTCATCAGAACATTCTGCACTTTCTACGCAATGATTGCGCGGCTGTAACTCGCCTTTGCCCGTGGCTTTGATGCGGGTTTCTTCAATGCCTTTGGCAACCAGAAATATCTTGGCATTTTTAGCGCGTTGTTCTGTCAGTTCCATGTTCATGCGTTCATCGCCACGTACATCCGTATGCGCTGTAATCTCAATTTCCATTTCCGGATAATTGCGCATATGTTCCAACCAGGCTTCCAGGTGCCTAACAGCGCCCTGATTCAAAGTCGCTTTGTCTTTTTCATAAAATATCTTGTCAAGGATGAACATGGAGCCTTCCAGCAATCCGTTTGCCAGCGGCATTGTTTCTGCCACCGTCAGACCCTCTGTTAGCGGTTTTAGTCGCACTTCATCGTTGGAGTTGCCGCCTTTTGAGGCATTTACACGGAAAGTTTCAGCACGGAAACCGTTCTTTTCCACCTTGGCAATCCACTCACCTTCCCGTGAGAGGCAAACATCAAATTCGCCGTTGCGTGTGGTGCGGGCAGTTTCAACCGCCCCGCTCGAACGGTGCTCAAACCTGACACTCGCATTGGCAATACGCGTATTGTGTTCTGTGGTTAGCACGATACCTCCGGCACGCAGACAGGGAGGCGATTCTTTCATTTTAAAGTAAAGGGTTAATTCATCATCAGAATCAACCACCATAAAACGATCACGGGAAGTGTATCCTTTGGCGCTAACCATAATCAGGTAATTGCGATAACGGGTAAAATCTGTTTGTGCCCCGCCCTCGGCATTGGAGTATAAATCCGGTTTGCCCATGTCTTTGGCATCTTTTCGCACTAATTTAAAGGAAAAAACGTCCGGCCTGTCCGGATCTGGCTCATAATCAAAGTCGTAAAAGTCGTTATTGCCGGAAATGAATCCATCATCCGTTGGTTGGAAAATGCGGATTTCTGCACCTTGTAAGGGGAGTCCGGTTTTGTCATCAATCACCGTTATCCGGGCTGTGTTGGTTTCCGGTTTTCCGGTGCCTTCCAGCCCCCTTGGTGCAACAAATGAATAAATGTCCGTTTTGCCATAGTTTTTTTCCTTGCGCGTACTGGCAAAATAACCGTTGTGCCCATCCGGATCGGTGATGAAACTGTAGTCATCCTCAGGCGTATTAAATGGTTCTCCAAGGTTTACGACTTCCTTTTCATCTTCCTTTTTGAGCGGATTGTTTACAAAATAGATGTCCATGCCACCCATGCTGTTGGAACGGCCATTGGATGCAAAAAACAAGGAGCCATATTCACTCATGAAGGGGAATAAATCCTGTTTTTCAGTATTGATTGCCGGCCCAAGGTTCACCGGTTCTCCCCATTTATTGTTACCCAGACGCTCCACAGCATACAAATCAAAACCTCCGCTGCCACCGGGCATATCGGAAGCAAAAAATAACCATTTTTCATCTACACTGAGACTGGGATGCATACAAGAGTAGTCATCGCTATTGAAAGGCAAATCAATGGGCGGCGTCCAGTCTGGAAACCCGTATTCCATCTGGTAAATTTTCATGGAAGCTCTGCCGCCTTTCCCGCCACGTAATATGCCATTGTCGTTGTTGTTACGAGTCACAAATGCCATTTTGAAATCACGGGTAAAAGCAACCGGGCCTTCATGGAAATCCGATTTTTTGCCAGCATTGAATTCAAATACCTCCGGAACGACCAAAGCACCAAGCCTGTCGAAAGTGGATAAATAATGCGCTTCAAAAGCTTCTCCGGTGCGCTCATTGCGAGGCCCTTTTTTGCCGCGCGCCGAAACGAACAGAATGCCATTGTCGTAATACATCGGAGCATAATCCGTGCCTGGTTGATTGAGTTCTTTGGCATTCACAATCTGTACTGGGTAACGACGATCATCCTTTTCCCGAAACCGGTCTTTGGATTTGCTTTTGGAAGAACCTGATCCCTGGGCTGACAGGGAAATGGACAACAAAAGCAGAGTGCACAGCAGGATTAACTTGTTTTGCATGGATTCCTCAATAATGAAAAAGGTGATGGCTACAGTTGATTTTGTGAAAGGACAATGGTTTAGAGCATCAACATGCTCTTAGACCTTTCTTTATACAAACGTCACGAAAGTTCAGGCATTGCCCTCGTTTTGCAGAAGCGCTTAAAAAAAGGTTAACAACTTATCCGGTCAGACCGTTTCCTTTCGTCGTTCCTTGGCTAATTCAATGCCGGCTTCCTGAAAAGAGCTTCTCAATGCCTCGTAAAAATGATTAAGCGTGTCTTCGTAATGCTGCCCCATGGTCCACACGGCCACTTGCGTTTTCATGTCATCGCGGGTAATTCCGGCAACTTTCACCTCAACAGCTCTGTCGGGCAAGGCAAAGGGGCATTTAGCTGCGGCTTCCTGGGCTGCCACCTGCACTTTATCCAATGCCGTGCTACCGTGCAGCAAGAGTGTTATTTCGGCTTGAACCTCTGTGCTGTCGGCAATGTTTTCTATAGGGCCTTCCGTCATTTTTCCGTTTGGAATGATGATTTTTTTGCCGGATGGAGTTTTAAGAATGGTGCTGAAGATTTGAATTTCTGCCACCTTGCCGGATTTGTCCGCAACCGTTAAAAAATCGCCCACCTTGAATGGCCGAAACAACAGAATCAATACCCCGCTGGCAAAATTGCCCAAACTTCCCTGCAAGGCAAGACCTACCGAAAAAGCAATGGCAGAAAATATGGCTATAAACGACGTGGTGGCAATACCTACCATCCCGGCAACCATCAGGATTAAGGCGATTTTTAATCCGGTATCCACTAAAGACGTAAAAAAAGGTCTTAGTCCCTCGTCTACTTTCCTTGCCTTCAAAAAGAGTTCAAAACCATTGCTCAAACGCCTGATAATCCATAAACCGCCAAACAACAGGGCCAGCGCAGCCAAGGTTTTTGGACCGTATTCCCAGCCCAGGGCAATGGCTTTTTCAAGAAATATATTAGTGTTCATGATAATGTTTATGCTTGCAATACTTGTTGGGTTATTGGATCGCTTTTCTGATCCTTACAAGTTTTTCCAGGATACGTTCCAACTCGCTCAGCGGCAACATATTAGCACCGTCCGATTTTGCTTCAGCCGGACGTGGATGTGTTTCGATGAATAAACCATCGGCGCCGGTAGCAATACCTGCGCGGGCAATGGTTTCAATCAGCGCCGGCCGACCACCGGTTACGCCGCTGGATTGGTTGGGTTGCTGAAGTGAGTGGGTACAGTCCAGCACCACCGGAACGCCAATAGCCCGCATGGTGGGGATGCCTCTGAAATCAACAATCAAATCCTGATAGCCGAATGTGGTACCACGTTCCGTGAGCATGACATGCGGATTGCCTTCTTCCTGAACCTTTTCTGCTGCAAAACGCATGGACTCCGGACTAACAAATTGCCCTTTTTTGATGTTTACTACTTTGCCGGTTTGTGCTGCCGCAACCAACAAACTGGTTTGTCGACATAGGAACGCCGGGATTTGAAGTATATCAACGTATGCCGCAGCCATTGCCGCTTCAGGCTCGGTATGAATATCCGTAGTGGTAGGGATCTGATAGTGTTCTCCGATTTTCCGGAGGATATTGAGGGCCTTTTCATCTCCTATGCCGGTAAACGAGTCTTTTTTACTTCGATTGGCTTTGCGGTAAGAGCCTTTGAAAATATAGGGAATTTGCAAACGGGTACAGATTTCATTTACCTGACCGGCAATATCCATGGCCATTTGCTCGCCTTCAATGGCACAAGGGCCGGCAATCAGGAAAAAATGGCCTGAATCTGTATATTTTAATTGTGGCAGTTGTAACATGCTATGTGTGTTGAAAAAAGAAAGGGGCGTATTTGCCTGGTATTTTCAGGCAGAAACCCTGAATCGCAGGCAAAGGTCGAAAGACTCAAAAATATGTCTGAAGAATTTAATGAAAACCTTTTCTTTGGCTTAATAATTGGATGCCTGCTTGGAGAAAAGGCACGTTTAACGGAATAATCATGAAACTACATCTCGAAAATTTTTTCCAAACACTGGAACATCAGTCCTTGTCGCAAAATGTGCAGATTCCACCCAAGGCTGAAGCGCAGCGATTGGCAGACGCTCTTTTTTATTTTTTGTTTCCCATGCTGAGTGAAGATCCTAAGCCGGCACGGGTACAATATGCCTTGCTTCGTCATGACTTGATGAAGTTGTTGTATCCGCTTACCAAAGACGGCGGTGAATCTGTGGCCAACATCGCCAATGGATTTTTTGATGAATTGCCATCGGTTTACGAGATGCTGATGGAGGATGCCCAGGCTTTTTATGCCTTTGATCCTGCGGCCACTTGTACGGAAGAGGTAATAGCCGCTTATCCGGGATTTTACGCCATCGCCAACTATCGCATTTCCAACCTTTTGTACAGATTGGGCGCTCCAATGTTGCCCAGATTCTTTGCCGAATATGTGCATGGCAAAACGGGTATTGATATCCATCCTGGCGCAACTATTGGCCGCTCTTTTTTCATCGATCACGGTACAGGTGTGGTGATAGGCGCGACGGCTACCATCGGAAATAAAGTTAAAATTTATCAGGGCGTTACCCTCGGAGCCTTGCAGGTGGATAAATCTTTGGCCAATGTAAAACGCCATCCAACCATTGAAGACAACTGTGTGCTTTATGCCAACTGTACCATTTTAGGAGGGAAAACCGTAATCGGACACGACTCTGTTATTGGGGGCAACTCCTGGCTCACGGAAAGTGTTCCGCCCTTTTCCGTGGTACTGCACCAAAGTCAGGTCAAAGTGCGTACCCGTCCTTTTGATGAACCTGTCAATTTTGTGATATAACCAGAATCTGCCTGTGTGCCTGCCAGATTTGTGGCAAAAGCAGCTGGCTCCCGTCGTTGTAAATAACAAAATCGGCAAGCGCCAGTTTTTCCGACTCCGGCCACTGGCCCTTCATACGTGCGCGCACCTGCGTCTCACTCAAACCATCCCGATCCATCACCCGTTGCAGGCGGAGATCTTCCGGGGCGCTTACAACAATCAGGTAATCCAGTTGGCGGTAACTTCCGCTTTCAACCATCAATGCCGCTTCTTTGATGGTGTAAGCTGCACCTGATTGAACCTGATCAAGATGCCATGCAATCGCCGCTTTTTCTACAGCAGGGTGAACAAGGGCATTCAGGGCCGACAGTTTTTCCGGACTGGAAAAAGCCGCGGTAGCTACAAAAGGCCGGTTGTAACGTCCGCTGTCGTCATAAGCCTCTTCACCAAAAATGGAAATAATTCCCCGTTTTAGCTCAGGATCGGATTCGATCAGGTTTTTGGCCCAGCTGTCTGCATTGAAAACCGGAATGCCAAATGTCTCCTGGAAAATACGGCAAACGGTACTTTTCCCACTCCCAATACCACCGGTAATGCCTACCCGGGGAAAAGATGGATGTGGTGTGGCGCCAGTGGGTTTCAAAGTAAGAAGCAATTTTGAATGTACACGACAAAAGTAGCGCTAACTGGATCATCCAGACAACTTCTTTCCGCTTTCCGCACACAAGCTTCTGTTAAACCATTCAATTCATTTTTCAATCGCAGTACATTGCACCGACATTGTGGCCAGATCAATGACACGTATAAAAGCTGCTTTAATGGGATTACTATTGGGCCTGACTCAACTGGTTGGGGCACAATCGCTGCTTTCCCGAAAAGTAGATTTTACCTGTCAGGATTGCAGCCCTGCGGAAGCCTTGGTTGCGTTGAGTAATCAATCAGGAATCAATATTGTATTCAGCGACCGCTTCTTTGAACAATGTCCTGTGGTTCGGATTGAGGCACGGCAACAAACCGTTGCCACTGTGCTGGATAAAATTGTTCGTTGTGGAAAGGTGCAGTATAAACAGTTGGACGATCAAATAGTCGTATACCGAAAATCCGGTAAATATACCCTGAGTGGCTATGTCCAGGATGCGGAATCCGGAGAACGCCTGATTGGTGCAAGCATCAAAATAGCGGGCGAAAACAAGGAGCAGGGCGTCCGGACAATCACCAACGAATTCGGTTTTTTTAGCCTGAAGCTTGAAGAAGGCGCACATACATTGTTGATTTCATACGTTGGGTACCAGGCTATTCAGTACCCGGTGGAAGTCTCCGTGGATAAAATAATCCGTGTCCGCCTGCCATCCTCTTCGGTATTAAAGGAAGTACTGGTAAGCGGGATGTCGGGCAGTGAAGCCAAGGAGCATAAAGGAGGCAGTCCGGTATACCTGGATTTGAAGGGTCTGAGCGCCTTGCCAATGCCGGGTGGGGAGGCAGATTTGTTGCGACAGACAGCCCTTCAATCCGGGATACAAACCGGCGCCGATGGGCTGGGCGGGCTTCACGTTCGGGGCGGCAATGCCGATCAAAACCTTTTCCTGCTCGACGATGTACCGGTGTATAGCCCGAGTCATGCACTGGGCTTATTTTCCATATACAATCCCTCTACCGTGAGCAGCGTTCGATTGTGGAAAGGAGATTTTCCGGCCCGTTACAGCGGCAGGGCTTCCTCGGTTTTAGACGTTCGAACCCGGGATGGCGATTCCAGGCGGTTCCGAAGTGAGGTTTCCAGTGGTTTGTTTGCCTCTTCAGCTTTGGTGGAAGGGCCCTTGAAGAAGGAAAAAAGTTCGTTTTTGTTAGGAGGACGGATAACCTATTTTGAACCCTGGGTTGACTTTTTTAGTAAAAGAGGCAATTTGCTTAACTTTTCAGGAGATGATATAAAGTATCGTTTTTTCGACCTCAATCTGAAGTTGAATTATTCCCTGAGCGACCGGGATCGGGTGTTTTTCTCCTTTTACCAAGGAGGAGACCAATTCAAAAATGCTTTGCTTCAAAACTATGACGACCCCAAAGGGTATATCACGGATCAGTCAGACTTGAAAACAGATTGGGGCAATAGTATTGCAGCTTTGCGATGGAATCATTTGCTCAGGGAGAATTTGTTTACCAATACCACACTTCGGTATAGTCGCTTTTTTTATCAAAGCACCCTGGCATTTAAGTCCAACATCCTTTATCCCAACGGCAAGCAATTTGTGTTAGCCAATTATGGTCAATCTTATCAAACCTTGATTCGCGACTGGTCCGGCAAAACTGATTTTACTTTTTATGTAAAAAAAGACCTGACCCTGCGTTGGGGAGCTTCGATAACGGCGCATGATTTCCAGCCAGGCGCTTTGTCGGCTAACTTTTTGCAACCTGGTCAAACCCAGGAAAACGTTGATTCATTGGCCAATATCCTGTTAAACAACGAGCGATTGAATGCTGATGAGGTGGAAGGCTACTTTGATGGTGAATGGGATTTCGGCAAATATTACAGACTTGAAGTTGGTATGAATGCTTCTGTATTTCAAACGAAAAACACAAATTACCGACTACTGCAACCTCGTATAAGAATCAGGCGGGATGGCCCTTCCGGCTGGAGTCAATGGTTGGGCTGGCATAAAATGGCGCAAAATCTGCACCAAATCGGCACTTTTAATGTGAGTTTGCCTTTTGAACTTTGGGTGCCCAGTACCCGGCGCGTACCGCCCGAAATTGTGTGGCAAACTTCTGCCGGTTTTGGCTGGCAGGGTGGGCAATGGGCTTTTCAGGTGGAAGGTTATGTAAAGGAGATGCCCCGTGTACTTACTTTTATCTCTTCCAATGATGCCTTGTTTGCGGGTGGCGCTGTGGATGCGAGTGGCTGGGAAGATCGGATAGCCATAGGAACAGGCTCCAGCAAGGGTCTGGAAGTTAACCTGGAGAAAACAAAAGGACGGTTCAGAGGTGCATTGGCCTATACCGTTTCAAAAACGAACCGATATTTTCCGGATTTAAATGCCGGACGTCCATTCCCGTTCAGGTTTGACAGGCGACACGACCTGAAAGTCACCCTGCGGCAACAGATATTCGATTGGCTGGAAGCCGACCTGATTTGGGCGGTTGCATCCGGCAATCCGATTACATTAGCCGGCGTAAAATTCCAGCACGAATCCGTAGAAGGCGAAGTAGAGCGCCAGGTATATTTTTATACCGAGGTAAACGGATATCGCCTGCCAACCTATCACCGGCTTGATGCGGCATTGAATGCGCATTGGAGCAGTCACAAATGGAAACACGGGCTTCAAATAGGCGTGTATAACGTGTATAACCGCTCCAATCCCTTTTATTTATATGTAGATGCTGGCAGCAGCATCAAAGGGAAAGCAATTCAATACACCCTGCTTCCGGTATTGCCGGCCTTTAGGTATGAATTGAAGTTTTGAATCTGGGCACCCCTATTCCACAATTTTGAAAGTGGTTCGCCGGTTGGTCTGATGCTCGGCCTCTGTACAGGAGGAGCAGGCACATAAAGCTGCTGGTTGACTCTCGCCATAGCCCTTGGCAGACAAGCGGGCAGGGTCTATTCCTTTGGAAATCAGATAATTAACGGCACTTTGCGCCCGTCGCTGGGAAAGCGTTTGGTTGTACGCGTCATTGCCGCGACAGTCGGTATGGCTTCCCAATTGGATGTTGATCCGGGCATTTTCTTTTAATACTTCTGCCAAACGATTCAGGGTAGGTTCCGCATCAGGTCTGATGTCCCATTTGTCGTAATCATAATATATATTTTCAAGCACAATTTCCCGGTTTCGGTAAATCTGGTCAAGCACAATTTCAATTTCAAACGTCTGAACCGGATTGGCGGGATCTTTGGCAATGCCTTTGGTACTGAATTTAGCTGTATTAGACAAGTACCCTTCCAGTCCGGCGTTAAAAAGATAATCTGTGTTCTCTGCCAATTCCAGTCTAAAAAGGCCATCCTCCTTTACCGTGAAAGTTGGCTTTTTCCCGCCACCTTCGGCTTTTACAAGCGCTCCGGCAAGCGGTTTTCTGCCCAGGATTTTGCTGTTTGGGTTATTGGGTTCCGAGAATATTTTTTCCAGGACATAGACATCCAGTATAAACTTGTACGCCAGAGGTTTGGCGGGAAGGGTGTCTGTCTTGGGAGGTTTTGGTGGCGGTATTCTTTGTTCAAATCTGAAAATATCATCGCCCCCTTTGGCATCTGCTGCTTTTCGATTGCTGGTAAAGTATCCTGCCCGGATCAATTCTCCCGGCCTGGATGCTTTTTTGCCTTCAGCAACACTTTTGGGGTCAACCAGAAACGTAAAATCATCGGCGCCACTGTTTATAGGCGACTTTAGATTGTATGGTGGCGACCAGGTGCTTTTATCAAAGCGGTAAGTACGGAAAATATCTAATCCTCCCATACCGGTATGACCATCTGAAGCAAAATACAGGGTATCGGCGTCGAATACCGGAAATAGTTCGTTTTGGGATGTATTGATGCTTCTTGGCAACACTTTGGGTTCATCCCAGCCGGTCTCAGATTTAGCATTGCGCTGTACCGACCAAAGGTCAAAACCGCCCCAACCTTCCGGATCATTACAGGAATAAAATAAGGTATTCCCATCGGGGCTTAACATGGGATGGAAATAATTGATTTTTTCCTTTTGAAAAGGAAGTGGAACAGGCACTGACCAAAGCGCATCGGTACGACCTTTTTCAGTGAAATATATCTTACAAAAGGCATCGTCGCCCTTGTAAGCGCCAACAGCACGCACGAAAAAAGCTTCGGTACCACTTTTATTGAAGCAGGGTGTGCCTTCATTTCCCGATGTATTCCATTGACTGTCAAATGTTTGTGGGCTGGCGCTGTTGCTTTCAGAAATGAAAATATCCATAAACTTGTTGCCGGTCCACAGATAATTTTCTTTGCCGGCGCCCATATTCCGGTCGCTGGTAAAAACTAATCGGTTGTCAAAATACCAAACCGGGGCAAAATCATTTTGCGCACTGTTGAATGGAACAGGTTGAACGGACCAGCCATTATTGGGCTGTTCCCGCAGCCAACCATCTGAAACGGTACAGGCGGTTATTTCCTTGCGGTATTCGTAGGGGGACCCTATCTCAATGCCAAGGTTTTTAAAAGCCTCTCCGGCTGCTGTATATTTTTCCAGTTTTTTAAGCGTCAGTGCCTGAGCTTTCAGGGCTTCCGGCCCATAGTTGTTGTTATAGGCCGCTTCAAACCATGGAAGCGCTTTTTCATCCTCTCCGGTTCTCCTCAAGGCATCGCCCAGCATAAAGGCCAACTGGCCTTTTTCTTTTCGGATTTTTGCTTTTGCGTATTCTTTTTCCAGCATCGGAATCGCATGGGCAAACTGCTTACGATCATAAGCTGTGCGACCATCTTTTACCTTTAAAGTATAGCTGCAAGCTGCTGCAAAAAGCAGGCTTACAAAGAGCAAGGTGGAAAAAAATCCGCTTGAAAAAAGGGGGGAAATTGTTTTTGTGTTCATGATTGGTAGATCAGCCCGCGATAAATGAATAAGAAGCTAACATGCTTTAAAGTTCCGTCAGAAAAAGACGACTCAACAAAGGTGTTGATTTCTGCGTAAATTACCATTGCTGGCGATAGGTTAAAATCAGCAATCCAATTTTTCACCATATTTTTGTGCCGGATGAGCATGTAAGAGGCTGTATCGTTTCATTTTGCGGCTTTTGAGGGCTCAATTAATGATCAAATTAACGTAAAAAATGCGAAAAATTATCTTCTCCATTTTTCTTGGCCTATTGTTTATGGCCTGTCAAAACACACCAAAAAGTGCTGCGGAAGCACCACAGCCTGCGGGAACGGAAAGTAGCGCTTCTCCGGAGGCTTTGCAGGCTGCCATTACCGTAGCTGCAAGCAGCCGGGAGTTGGCATTATCCCTCCGGGATCAGTTGGATAAATTGCCGGAACCCGTAAAAAGTAAAAATAAAGACCAGATTGCTGCTTTTTATGGTGAACTGGAAGGCATGGTTGAAAAAGAAGGCATGATGATGGGCGAAATGAAGGCAACGGTGACTCCTGCAGAAAAGGTTCTTGGCGCATCGGAAGATGTTCCTTCCAATCCGATTAATCCTTCTGTATTAAAAGATTACTCGGAATCCATTGAACGCTATAATAAGACCATGCAGGAAATGCAGGAAAAGATCAAAGCCATGAATAGCGGGAATTAATCCCTTCATTTTATCTGATGCAATATCCGGCCTACATGATCCATCATGGGTTGCGTAATATCCAGATGGGTAACAAACCGGATGGTTTGGGGACCAAAAGCAGATGCCAGAATACCATTTTGTTTGAGTTTTTCCAGATATATGGCTGGCGTTAGTGGAGGCTTCAGGTCAAAAATCAAAATATTGGTTTGAACCGGCCGGATATTGCATACCCAGGGTAATGTCTCCAGAATGGTGGCAAGCGTTCGTGCATTCTGATGATCTTCCCTTAGCCTGGTTACGTGATGATTGAGCGCATAAATACCTGCAGCAGCTAAATATCCTACCTGCCGCATCCCGCCGCCCATAGCTTTTCTAACCCTTCTGGCTTCTTTAATAAAAGTCTGAGTGCCTAATAGCACAGAGCCTACCGGTGCGCCAAGTCCTTTGGAAAGACAAATGCTTATGCTGTCCATCTCTGCACCGATTTCCTCCGGAGTATTGCCTGTTTCTACCAGCGCATTAAATAATCGGGCGCCATCCATGTGATAGGCCATACCATGCTTCCTGCATACTGCGCCTATCTGCCGGATGGTTTCCAAATCATACATACTTCCACCACCTTTATTGCAGGTGTTTTCAATGACCACCAATGTGCTTTTGGGTAGCCAGTCGAAGGGTGGTTTGATGGCATTTTCCACCATTTCGGCGGTTAATATTCCATTTTCGCCTTTTAGCAGATTTACGCCAATACCGGAGTGAAAGGCATAACCTCCTACTTCGTATTGGTAAATATGGCTCATTTCATCGCAAATTACTTCGTCCAAGGGGCGCGTATGCACCTTCAGCGCGATTTGATTGGCCATAGTTCCACTTGGACAAAACAATGCCGCCTCCATACCAAACCTTTCCGCGCATAAATGCTCCAGTGCTATTGCCGTGGGATCCTCCTTAAAAACATCATCTCCAACTTCTGCGGCCCACATAGCCTGCAACATACCAGGAGTAGGCTTGGTAACAGTATCCGAAATCAGGTTAACCATAATTGAATGTGGGAAATGTGTTGAATGTGGGAAATGTGGTGAATGTGGGAAATGTGGTGAATGTGGGAAATGTGTTGAATGTGGGAAATGTGGTGAATGTGGGAAATGTGGTGAATGTGGGAAATGTGGTGAATGTGGGAAATGTGGTGAATGTGATGAATGTGGGCAATGTGATGAACCTGAAGGAGCAGTCGCAAATCCCAAATCGTACATCCCAAATCGTAAATCGCAAATCGCAAATCTACACCTTGTTAGCTCTGCTGCGAAGCAGGTGGTCTGCCAGTACCAGGGCTGCCATTGCTTCAACAATGGGAACTGCTCTGGGAACTACGCAGGGATCATGGCGTCCTTTTCCTTTAAGTACCACTTTTTCAGCCTGTGCATTAATGGTTTCCTGGTCTTGCATAATCGTGGCAACTGGTTTGAAGGCAACCCGGAAATAAATATCCATGCCATTGGAAATGCCTCCCTGTATGCCACCTGAATGATTGGATAGGGTAGTGGGTGGGGCATTGGGATGAGGCTGTACAAATAAATCATTATGCTCGCTGCCACGCATGGCGACCCCCGCAAATCCGGATCCATATTCAAATCCCTTGGCTGCATTGATACTCAACATGGCTTTACCCAAATCTGCATGAAGTTTATCAAATACCGGTTCTCCTAATCCAGCCGGGCAGCCTTTTACCACGCAGCTCACCACACCGCCAATGGTATCTCCGGCTTTCCGGATTTTTTTGATCAGATTGATCATTTTTTGGGCCATTTCCGGATCCGGACAACGAACATCATTTTGCTCTGTTTGCGATAGACTCAGTGCCGTGTAGTTTTTTTTGAGCTCTAAATGCCCTACCTGACTTACAAAAGCCTGAATGTCAACACCAAACTGCTTTAATAATAATTTAGCGATAGCGCCTGCAGCCACTCTCGCAGCCGTTTCTCTGGCGCTGCTCCGGCCCCCTCCCCGGAAATCTCTGTGGCCAAATTTTACTTGCCAGGTGTAATCGGCATGGCTTGGCCGAAAGGCATGGGCCAGATGATCGTAATCCTTGCTTTTTTGATCCTCATTCGGAATGATCAAGGCTATGGGTGTACCTGTGGTTTTACCTTCAAACAGGCCACTTAAAACCTGAACGGTATCCGACTCCTTTCGCTGGGTTACAATAGCACTCTGTCCGGGTCGGCGACGATCCAGTTCCTGTTGAATAAAATTCAGGTCAAGGACCAAACCGGCAGGGCAGCCATCTACAACGCATCCAATGGCTTCGCCATGGGATTCCCCGAAAGTCGTCACTTTGAAAAGTTGGCCGAAAGTGTTGGACATGCTGCAAAGGAACGAGGAATGTTCCAAAAAAAAAGCAGGAGGCCAAGAAGGAGGCCACCTGCTGCTGCACTGATGATGATGAATGGATTATAGAACCGAGTTTTGAAAAAAAGAACCGAAAAGCATAAAGGGGGAACTTACATTCAGCCTCTCGTCACCCCGAAGGATAATTGTGGTGAGGAGACCAGCCCTACCCCCCAGATGGACTGGTCCCTCGCCCACGGGCTTAAGACCACAAGGATCTTAATCTCTGTAGCGTTTGTTCTCGTTTTCCAGAACCGCTTCCGTTCAATCAGCGGCAGCAGCGTTCGTATCTTTCTAAAGGCAACTTCTGTGCCATAATTAACAATTGTGCAACATTTTTTTGGGTTGATTTCCTTCAGGGCCATTGCCATCCGGGGTCAATTTCATGGTTATTTAACTGATAATCAATTGTTTAGATGGCTGAATGTCAGATTCAGACATTTTGGCAGCATGAAGGCAATGGCACACACTTTGAAAAAGCGGATTACATTAACCATCCATACTTAATTATGTCCATGCAAACCGGAACTATTTCTGTCCAAACAGAGAACATCTTTCCCATCATCAAAAAGTTTCTCTACTCAGATCATGAAATTTTTCTGCGGGAACTCGTATCCAACGCCGTTGATGCCACCACCAAACTTCAGGTACTTGCCCAACGCGGTGAGGTGAAACACGAAATTGGTGATACAACTATTGAAATCATACAGGAAGCCGATCAAAATCGGCTCATTATTCGCGACAAGGGAATTGGCATGACCGAAGAGGAAGTGTTAAAATACCTCAATCAAATAGCGTTTTCCAGTGCCACAGAATTTCTGGAGAAGTACAAAGACAGCGGGATTATAGGTCATTTCGGACTGGGCTTTTATTCTGCTTTTATGGTGGCAGATAAAGTGGAGGTAGTTACCAAATCCTGGCAGGAAGGCGCTGCGGCTGTTCGCTGGAGCTGCGCCGGCGACCCTTCTTACACCCTTGAGCCTGCCCCGGAAAAAACCGGGCGTGGCACTGATATTATCCTTTATATCAACGAGGAGAACAAGGATTTTCTGGAAAAATACAAGCTGGAAGGGTTGCTTGAAAAATATTGTCGTTTCCTGCCCATTCCAATTCAATTCGGCGCCAGAACAGAATATGTGGAAACCGGAGATGGAGAAGAAAAAAAGGAAGAAGCGGTAGAAGTACCCAATATTATCAACGAAACACGCCCGATCTGGAAAAGACAACCTTCGGATCTGAATGAGACCGATTATAAAAATTTCTATCGCCAGCTTTTCCCCATGGCCGGCGATCCAATGTTCTGGATCCATTTGAATATTGACTTCCCGTTTAACCTGACCGGGGTGCTGTATTTCCCCAAACTAGGAGGTAGCGCAATGGAGCTGCAACGCAACAAAATCCACCTGTACTCCAATCAGGTTTTTGTAACGGATGATGTGCGCGATATAGTACCGGAATGGTTACAGCTGCTCCACGGCGTGATTGACTCCCCGGATATTCCGTTGAATGTGTCCAGATCTTATCTGCAGGCAGATGGAAATGTAAAAAAGATCAGTGAGCATATCACCAAAAAAGTAGCGGACAAACTCCACGAATTATTTAAAAACGACAGACCCGGATTTGAACAAAAATGGCGTGACCTTGGCATTTTTGTCAAATATGGCATCATCTCCGATCAAAAATTTGAAGAAAGGGCCAAAAATTTTGTGTTGGTGGAAAATACGCGTTCGGAGTTTTCCTTGCTGAGCGATTACAAGGAAAAAATCAAAGAGAACCAGACCGACAAGCACCAAAAAGTGGTGGTCATTTATACGAACGACCCGGAAGGGCAGCACGCACAAATTGTTGCGGCAGAAGCCCGTGGATATGATGTACTGAAACTCGACACGGTTTTAGACAACCATTGGATGCAACACGCAGAATACCGCTCTGAACTGGGACTTACCTTTGTTCGGGTAGATTCTGCTACTGCCGACCAGTTGGTACAAAAGGACGAACAACGTGAATCTGTACTTTCAGAAACTGAGCAGGGCGACTTGAAAGGAGTCTTTGAAACAGTCATTAATGGCCAGGCTGGAGCCAGCGTGAAACTTTCTGCGCTCTCCCCGGATGAACAACCGGTTCAAATTGTGAAGCCTGAATTTATGCGCCGTATGAAGGAAATGCAGGCTATGCACGGGATGGGCGGCCTGGGTGATATGCCTGACTCCTATGAGGTAGTGGTTAATTCCAACCATCCGCTTTTTATCCATAAGTTGCTTAAAGCTACAGACGAAACCGAAAAACAAGGTCTTGCCAAATATTTGCTCAACCTCGCGCTCCTCCAACAAGGGATGTTGCGTGGTGAAGCGCTCACCGGTTTTGTGAAGGAAACCTTGGGTAAGGTTTAACACTCAATTTTCCGTCATGCGTCGAATGTGGTACATCTTTGCCATATTATTATTCATCTGGCTCACTGCAGTCCAGCTTGGATGCTTGTCAATGTGTACTTCAGATGCGGGTTGGAAACGAAAAATGCGGGAAAAATCGCCCGCACTTGAGCCACTTTTTTTGGATGTAAATGTTCCGTCTGGCAGACGGATTCATGCCGTTGGAGTATCCACATCAGATTCATTACCCTGTTTAGTGCTGGTGCATGGCTCGCCAGGCTCGTCGGATGCTTTTCTGGAATACCTGGCTGATATAAGTATGGCTTCTGCCTTCCGAATGGTGGCACTGGATCGACCGGGCTTTGGCTACACAGAAGGCTTTGGACGGCCAGAACCTTCCATGCAGGAGCAGGCACTTGCAGTGAAGGCAATTGTGGATGCTTTTGCACCTGACCAGAAAGTAATATTGGCCGGGCATTCGCTTGGGGCGCCGGTAGTAGCGCGTTTTGCCATGGATTTTCCTGATCAAACCGCTGGTTTAATTTTTCTTGGCGGGTCTATTGATCCGGAACAGGAAGAACATCCCTGGTGGCAAAAGGCAGTGGATAAGGCGCCTTTAAAATGGCTGACTCCCAAGGCATTATGGACTAGTAATGCGGAAATTATTCCGTTGGAAAAAGAACTGGAACTGATGGAGCCTGGCTGGCAACAAATTCGTTGTCCGGTCATGCTGATTCATGCCCGAAACGACCGATTGGTGCCATACGCCAATGTGGATTTTGCGCACCGGATGCTGATAAATTGTCCGGATTTGCGGGATAAAACCTTTGAAAAAGGAGATCATTTTGTGCTTTGGACCCAGCCGGATACAGTCAAAAAATTGTTGCTGGAAATGCGTTAAAGGCCTTAGTTTTCCAATGCCCTGAAGGTCCAGCCTTCCCGCCCGAGTTGTTCCAATACTTTAGGAAGGGCATATCGCATCCGGGTTTCCGCTTTCAGACTGTCGTGAAACAGCACAATTGAACCAGGTTGAATATTCACTAAAACGTTTTCCAGGCATTGTTCAGGTGTGATTTCAGGGTCGTAATCGCCGCTTAACACATCCCACATAACGATGCGATATCTGGATTTGAGCGTTCTGGTTTGCGAGGGGCGCAAAGCGCCATACGGCGGCCGGAAAAGCGGACTCGATACCATTTGCCGGCAACGCTGAACATTTTTAAGGTAATCAAAGGTTTGTGTTTTCCAGCCATTCAAATGGTTGTAGGTATGATTGCCCACCGCGTGGCCGTCCTGCAAAATACGCTCAAATATCTCCGGATGCTTGCGGACATTATCACCCACACAAAAAAAAGTGGCTTTAGCACCATAATGTAACAGTAAATCAAGTACCCAGGGGGTAGCTTCGGGCACTGGGCCATCGTCGAAAGTAAGATAGAGTACCTTATCTTCAGTGGGAATGTGCCAGACATATTGTGGCAACAACGCTTTAACAACCAATGGGGTTTTGGCAAAAAACATGCGCTGAGTGGTAGGGTGTTGGAGTTTCTGCAGGCAAAGTTAGGGTAATATTGCGAAAATTTGCACTTTTTAGTGCCAGAATCCGACATGTTGGCAACTCTGGGTTTTTCCTGACAGAAAACTGTTATTTTTGCGCCCTGTTCACAGGCTGAGCGGTCCAGACATTCTGGACTGAACTGTTTCACAATCTGATTTGTGCGCTTTAAAGTATTTTTTCATTTGAACCACGGAGAATGGTAAAGAGCCATTTCCGATTATACAGCTTACACATTAATGGCAGTCAGGGTACGTTTTGCTCCTTCCCCAACCGGTGCGCTTCATATTGGAGGCGTGCGCACGGCATTATACAATTATCTCTTTGCCCGCCAGCAAGGCGGAACGTTTATTCTTCGTATTGAAGACACAGACCAGGGGCGGTATGTGCCAGGCGCAGAAGATTATATCATTGAAGCCCTCAAATGGGTAGGTCTTGTTCCGGATGAGGGGGTAGGATTTGGTGGCAATGATGGACCATACCGGCAAAGCGACCGCAAGGAGATTTACCAGAAATATGCACATGATCTGGTAGCGCGCGGCCATGCCTACTACGCCTTTGATACACCGATCGAATTGGAAGAACGCAGGCAGGCCGAAGAACATTTTACCTATAACCACCTCACGCGTGATGGATTGAATAATGGCCTTGTGCTGGAGCATGCTGTTGTTCAGCAACGCATCAGCCAGGGCGATCCTTTTGTGGTCAGATTGAAAGTGATGCCAGGTCGAAGCATAATCATCCAGGATTTGATCCGGGGGGAAGTCGTATTCGAGAGCAGCGAATTGGACGACAAAGTACTCTTAAAGGCAGACGGAATGCCAACGTATCACCTGGCAAATATTGTTGACGATCATTTGATGCGGATCACCCACGTCATTCGTGGGGAGGAATGGTTACCCAGTACTGCCCACCACGTGTTGTTGTACGAGGGATTTGGCTGGCAGGATACCATGCCCAAGTTCAGTCACCTGCCACTGATTATGAAGCCGGTTGGAAACGGCAAGCTAAGCAAACGCGATGGTGCGAAGTTTGGTATGCCGGTATTTCCGCTTAGCTGGAAAGGTGAAACGGAAGACGACAGCTTTGAAGGCTTCAGAGAGGCCGGTTTTTTGCCTGAGGCGGTTGTTAACTTTTTAGCCCTGCTGGGATGGCATCCTGGTGGTGATCAGGAAATTTTTTCCAGAGAAGAATTGATAAAGTCATTCTCCATTGAACATATCGGAAAAAGTGGCGCTCGATTTGACTATGAAAAAGCTAAGTCGTTCAATCAGAAATACATACACGCAAAAGATAATGTTTCGTTGGCGTCAATGGTCAGACCAATAGCGGCTGCAAAAGGATATCAGGTATCCGATGAATACCTGAGCAAAGCAGTTGGCTTAATGAAGGAACGTGTTACCTTTTTGCAAGATTTTGTCGAAACAGGGTACTACCTCTTTGAACCGGTAAAAACTTATGATGAAGAAACCCTGCAAAAACGATGGAATGGCGACATACCATCAGTTTTTGCTGAGTTGACTAGGAAAGTTGCTACTTTTGAACACTTTAATGCGCCGGCATTAGAAGAATCGGTGAAACTATTTATTCAGGAAAAGCAACTTAAGCCTGGCGATATCCTGCCGTTGCTCCGTATAGCGCTGGCAGGAACCATGAAAGGTCCTGCTGTATTTGAGATGGCAGAGCTCCTTGGCAGGGAAGAAACTGTAACAAGGCTCAAAGCCTTGCAATCTGGCAGATAACTCGTTTTTTAATCCCAATAATCCCCTTTGGTTGCAGTTCCCCAATACTGTTGCCATTGAAACTAATTAGAACTAAATAGGGTGCATGCCGCCCTATGAAACCCAACCCGTCCGTATGACAAACCGGTTACGCAACCCTATGCGGGCAAAGTCTTGGATTGCAGGTCTTTGTCTTTTTTTACTCCCAACGGCATGGCTTCTGGCACAGCCGGCGTTTTTTAATTTCAGCTACAACGGTCCTACCACCCTTTATGTTGATCAGGGTTGCACATCCATGCTGCAAGGCAATGTGCCCAATCCGGTAGTATCCTCAACCGTTGGCGCCAATATCATCCTGTCGCAGTTCAATCCCGTTTTATCGGGCTTTACGTACAACGGATTGTTCACGGCCGGCTCCGTAGCCCATGTTTTCTGGGATGTAGCAGATGATCAGGGACATTCTAATACCTACGAGTATTTCATCAATTTCGTGGATAACCTGCCTCCTGCTTTCGACCTGACCGGCGTGCTGGATACCCTTGAGTTCAGTTCCAGCGCAGCGGTTCCACCGCAAGTGGCTCTGCCTGTGATGGACAATTGTACGCCTGTGGTGAATGATACTTTTTACCAGACCACTCCGCCACCTTTATGCCAATCTGGAACCTTTACCAGAACCTGGAAGGCAACTGATGCCAACAACAACACTTCTGTTTTTACCCAAACCATCATCATTTACAAGGATTCACTTCCTCCTTTAATTACGGGTTATCCTCAGGATGGTTCGGCTCCTTGTGAACAATTAGCTTCGGCTTATCCGGCCTGGCTTGCCGCCCAGACTGCCATTTTTAGTGCTACAGACCCTTCCGGGATATTTTCGCTGAGTAATAACGGTCCAGCGACTTTCCCGCCAGGATGTAAGGCGCCGCTGACGGTGCGGTTTAAGGCTGTTGACAACTGCATGTTCCAGCTGAATGTTGACGTAGTCTTCACTACCTCCGATAATGCTGGTCCGGTCGTGATTATCCCACCTAAGGATACGGTAGCCTATTGCTCCAAGACCGATAATGAGTTTGTCAAATTAGGCGAGTGGATCAACAAAAAAGGATATACCCAGGCAAAGGATACCTGCTCGGGACCGCTGTCCTATTCGATGAAAATCGGAACCACAGTTGTGGACTCAGCTCAGGTAGTAGCCGCCTTTCAGGCTAATTTTGCGAGTGGTTGCAACACCCGGTTTATTGGCACCAAAAGCTACCAGAAAGTTCATGCCAAAATTACCGTCAATTTCTTTGTGAAAGATGCCTGTGGGAATGAAACGGCCATGGGAGATGCCGACTTTGGGGCAATCGATACACTTGCGCCAACCATTACGGGTATCAATGTAGCCGAACAATGCGGTGGAGGTAATGATCAAACCTCCTTGCAATCCTGGATCAATGCACACGGTAATGCTATAGTAACGGATGATTGCTCAGGGTTCACCTGGACCAACTTTACTTTTGTTACCTCCACCGGGCAAACCGGCGATGGTATCTTCAACTCAGGGCCATACCCAACCGTTCAGGCAAATAATTGCAGCTGGTACACAGACATAACTTTTAAAGCAACGGATGACTGTAATAATTCCAATACCATTACGCTTCGCTGGAGTATTTTTGATACACTAAAGCCGGTGTTTACCGGACTCCAACCGGATATCACCGTGTATTGCCCAAACCCATTGCCTAATGTGCCGGCAGCAACTGTGACAGATAATTGTGATGCTAACGTAGCCATTACCTTTGCCAGGGTGTATAAAGACAGTATTTGTGATGGCTCCTATACGGTGGAAACGACCTGGACGGCTACCGATGATTGCGGGAACGTAACCAATATGGTACAAAACATTTTTGTACGCGACACCACCAAACCGGTATTTACGCTGGTTCCGGGTCCACTAACCTTCCGCTGCGATACCTTTATGTTACCGCTTGTTCCGGTGATGGGCATAAACATCATGGCAACAGACGTGTGCAGCCCGGTTGTTTCTATTACTACCACTACTCAATCTTTTCAGAATCCGGATCCTGGCGTTTGCGGGCATTACACCTACAACATTGTACGTACTTTCACAGCAACAGATGAATGCGGCAATACACAAACTGCCACACAAGTAATTTCTGTTATCGACAACCTCGGGCCGGTGCCAGGAGGTGTGCTGGATACTACAGCGCTGTGTAGCGCACTAACGCCATTCCCGGCGCCCGCACCGTTGGCTGTTGATGCCTGTAGCGGCCCAACTGATCCACCAGTGAGTTCTGGTCAAACCATTGACCCAGGACCATGTGCAGATCAATATACCATTCGGGTACATTGGAGTGCGGAGGATGTGTGTGGTAACAAAACCCCCTTTGATCAGTTGGTGCATGTGGTGGACACCGTAGCGCCTCAACTGCTGAGTGTGCCGGCAAATATTACGGTGGAATGTAATGCTATACCTGCACCACCGGCCAATGCGGCCTTAAATGCGCAGGATAATTGTCTGGGACCGGTGAGTATTATACTAACAGAAACCGAAATCAGAAATCCGGATACCACTTCCTGCGAACATTGGACGGATTACATCGTAAAACGCGAATGGACGGCAACGGATCAATGTGGAAATGCCAGAACGTATACACAACTTATTCAGATTGAAGATACAACTCCTCCTGAAATCATCCCTCAACAGCCTTTGGTTTTGGAAAACGATCCGGGGATCTGTGGGGCAGAAATCCTGATTCCCGGCCCGATGTCGGTTACGGATGTTTGTAGTAGCCAGGGAGAATTTGTGCTATTGTCTGACCTGAAGCCCTTGGTAGCATCAGGTCCGGGGTCGCCTTTCGTGGTTCCGGTTGCGGCCATGACTTTCAGTCTGTCGACAACCAAAACACCGCCGTTTTCTCCGGCAGTAGGCGCAGTAACTTTGAAAGCTATCATTGAGAATGCAGATGCAGAAGGTGCTACGGAGGATTTTAATGTGTTTGATGAAAACGGGAATCTGCTGGGGACGGCAGATACAGACTCGCAGTGTGGTGACAAAACAACCAACTTTGTGTTGAGTCCTATTCAGGTCAACAAGTGGCTGACTGACGGCACGGCCACCTTTTCTATGGTGCCCAATGGCTCAGGGCCAACGGCTTGCAACCCAATCTGCCCCAATGGCAAGGTTACGGCCCAACTTTCTTATGCAAGAGAAAGTTCTGATGTGCCCATTTTATTGCAATATTCCGTTGATGGAGGGCCACAACAGAATTATCCACCCTCTTTGCCGGAACTGCTGGGTACCGGTGTTCATACCATCGTGTACACAGCTACAGATTGTGTTGGGAACTCCTCCACGGCTTCGATGCAAATCACCGTGAATGATACAGAGCCACCAAGCCTTGCGGCTCCTGCCAATATTACGGTATTTACTGGTCAAAACAATTGTGATGGGGTAGTTATGCTGCCTTTTCCTGCTATTACGGAAAACTGTGCTATGTCGGCCAGTTTCAGTCTGGCTTCTGCAGTGCTGCCTTTACATTTTGCCAATGACCCTGATTTGGGCATCATTGCATCAGATATCACCGTGCAACTTTCTGGATTAATTCCCAATGCGGTGGGCAATGGTATTTTGCGGATCAGACATAAAGGTGACAACGCAGGGGCGGGAGAATTCTTCAATGTGTATGATGAACAAGGCAATCCGCTGGGCTCTACCACCCAGGGAGCCATGGCAAATGAATGCATTGGATTTTGGGAAACTGCTATTCCGGTCTCTGCTGCAAATATCAATGCCTGGGCGTCAAATCCGCCTTTTGGAAGTACATCCTTTTATTTGGAAACCAACCGGGATACGAACTCGATTGGGAGTTGCGGCCCGTTGCTGCCAAACGGAACCGATGGTGTGAGTCAGGTGCAGGTAGTGTTGGAATACAGCTACGCCATTGTGAACTATTCCATCAAAAATGCAGCAAATCAAGTCGTCTCTACCGGATCCATCACAGGAAATATCACCAAAGACACGCTCTCAGCGGGCAATTATAACGTGATGTACCAAGCCACAGACAATGCTGGTTTGGTAGGTATGACCAGTTTTTCAGTTACAGTGAGAGATACGGTGAAGCCTAAAGCATTGTGTCTGTCTGCTTACATTTTACAGGTTGATCCATCTGGCGCTCCGGATACCATAAAGCCTTTTCAGATTAACAACGGTAGTTTTGACAATTGTACGCCAACACCCAATCTGACGTATTCTGTATCCCCCAATATTTTCACGTGCAGTCAGGCGGGAATGAGTCCTATGGTAACCCTTTCCGTTACCGACACCTCCGAGAATTCATCAACCTGCAAAACTGTAATAGGGATCTTTAATGAACCCCCGTCGCCCAGTTTTACGCCTGTTTGCGAAAACGGCATCCTGCAAGTTTTTACAAATCCACCCTCTCCAGGTCCTTATTTTTATACCTGGAAAGGCTTAAATAATAATTTCTTTTATAGCGGTCTAAATGCCAATCCGGTAGTGGATTCTACTGCAATGGCCATTCACAATGATACCTATTGTGTGACCATTACTGGCGCTGGAGGGTGTACTTCTTCTGCTTGTATCCAGGTACAGTTGGCCATATTGTCAGTTACACCAACACTGAATGCTATCCCGACATCTTATTGCCCCGGCCAAAACGTACAATTATCTACAGGTACCTATCTGGGGCAGAATGTTAGCTACCAATGGCTACAGGATGTAAATGGTACTCCAACAGAAATTAGTGAAACCTTCGTCAATAACTTCACGGTTAATAACCTGGCGCCAGGCACCCATACATTTTACGTCAAGGTTTTTGCTAACGGTTGTGCTACGGCATTGTCCAATTCCATTACCATAACCATGCATCCCACGCCACCGGCAGATGCTGTGCCCGAGATGCAGTTGAAGTGCGAAGGAGATGCCTTATCACTTCAATCATTGACACCTCCAACAGGAGGGCTGACCTATTTCTGGACAGGTCCTCCAGGGTCGGGTTTTACCAGCACAGATCAAAATCCGGTGGTGCCCAATATTATGATTGCCAGCCAACATGCCGGGAAATATATTCTGGTTACACAGCAAAACGGGTGTTTTTCTGTTCCTGATACAGTGATGGTAAGTATCAATAATAAACCGGCCAAACCAATTCTGGGGGGCAACGTCAATGCCTGTGCCGGGCAAAACGTTACATTGGTATGTAGCAACCATCCCAATGCCGCCCAATACCTTTGGAACATTCCAACGCCGTCTGGCCCGGTGAATATTAATACCACCACCAATAGTCTTCTTATACCTGGAGTTACCAACCAAAATGAGGGTTGTTATTCTGTAGAAGTTTTTGCAAACGGTTGTTTTTCAAACCAGTCGGATCCGATTTGTTTGGATGTGCATGACATCCCAATGGTTACGGCTAATGCGAGTCCATCCATTTGTAAAGATTCTCTTCTGCAACTGAGCGCCACATTTTCTTCTGAAGTGCCACTCACCTGGTGCTGGACATTCCCAAATGGTTCGCAGCATTTTACACAGAATATAACTGTGCCAAACGGCAGTAGCGGCATCTATCAGGTGGTTGGAAAAACATCTTATGGTTGTGCTGATACCTCTACGGTACAGGTTACGAATGTAACGCCGCCGGCTATCGGCTCTATCAGCAACAATGCCCCTGTATGTTGCGACGGTACTACTGATGCCGTGCTGATGGCCAGTATCACATCGCCCAACACGCCGTATACCTATTTGTGGACTGGTCCTCCGACGTTTGGAACGTCTACATTGGCTAATCCGGTGATCCCGGATGTTTGTACGCCTTTTAATGGTCAATATACCCTGGTAGTAAAAGACTCCTTCGGGTGCCCGTCATTGCCCGCCACCACTGAAATTAATATTCAGGCGCCGCCAGTTACACCTAGCTTGAGCGTAACCCAGCAACCTGTTTGCGCAGGGGCTACGATTACGCTGACCATTGGAAACCCTACACCAGGCGTTTCATACTTGTGGAACCGTCCGGGAAATCTGCCGGATACCACTACGCTTGTACCCACGCTGGTTATACCCAATGCCCAAACCTGGCATTCAGGTAACTATACTGTCATGGCAATATCTGCCAATGCATTGTGCCAATCAGGTATATCCAATAGTGTTACAGTAACAGTTAACCCCATTCCGCCAACACCGGTCATTAGCTCAAGCTCTCCGGTTTGTGAAGGGGGTGTGCTTAACCTGTACAGTAATACAATTCCTATGGTCAGTTATTTCTGGACCGGGCCTGCTGGTTTTATAAGTATGGCGGAAGACCCAACCAGAAGTCCGGTGACACAAAATATGGCTGGTGAATACAAATTACACGTAGAAGCACTTGGATGCATCTCCGGAGAGACCTCACTGATGGTAACGGTGGTACATACGCCTGTTACCCCGGTTATTGCTCCACCTCCGCCGGCCATTTGTGTAGATGCGCCTTTTAGTATTTTTCTGAATATTGCAAATCCTGTAAGTGGAATGGAATACACCTGGGAAGATGCTGCTTCCGGGATAGTGCTTCAAGGCCCTTCAACCATTAATACCCTTTCCCTGAATGAGCCGCAGGTGCTGGCATTGGGTCCAGGCTCGCATTCATTCCGGGTAGTGGCCAGTACGCCAGACACACCATATTGCAGGTCCATTTATTCCAATGTAGTAACGGTTAGGTTTGATACCATACCTGAAGGCGTGAACGCATTTGCCGGTTTAAATCACCCTGCCTGTAACAGTACGCCTATCGTATTGAATGCTTTGCCAAACCCATTGCCTGGAATGGTGAATGGGTTATGGTCGCAGATCGGTACTCCTGTGGTGGCGATTGATAATGCCGGTTCGCCTGTTGCATCTTTTTTGAGCACTGATACCGCTACTACCTACACCTTTGTTTGGAGTTTGTCCAATGGAGAATGCAGGAACTTCAGCAGGGATACTGTGGAAATTATGGCACAATTCCCTGAAGTTGCCGATGCCGGTGAAGATCAATATGTTTGCGATCCGTCAAACATTCAACTTCATGCCACACAAGGTGTAAATACACCGGGTGCGTGGACCCAGTGGCAGCCCGGGTTAGGTATACAAATCGATAATGTTTTGGATCCTAATTCAACCATCAGTGGAAATATCGGCCTTGGGCAAAACTTTGTGTTTTATTGGGTTATTAGCAATCCGGGATGTGGTGTAAGTTCTGATCCGGTAACCATTTATGTTTACAGTGGAAAACCTCAAACCAGTTCGAACCAGTTTATTTGCAGCAATGATGATTGCACGGTACTGACGGTTTCTCCTTTGGCTCCCTTTGAAACAGGTGAATGGACCTGTCTGAATAATCCAATGGTTACGTATACCAATCGCTTTAATGACACTACTACCGTTTGTGGGTTGGTAGGAGGTTCCAATATTTTCGTTTGGACAGTTAATAGGGACTCCTGCGATCTGAATTCCAATAAAGATACGCTGGAAGTTTATTACGAGATTTTCCCAACGGCGTTTGTGGATAATGTAAGTGTAAATTTTGGATCTTCAGCGCAGTTTAACGTGTTATCCAATGATGATTTGCCGGACAATTTTACGGTAGTAATCACCACACATCCGGTGAATGGAACCATAGTTGAGAATCCTGCTACGGGGGTTTATGTATACCGCCCTAATTCAGGATTTACGGGCAATGATGTGCTGACCTACCGGATTTGTAATACGCAATGTCCGGACGCCTGTAGTATTGCCAATGTGAATTTTTCTGTAGGTGGTGCTCCTGAGTGCTTCATTCCAACCATTATAACGCCCAACTCGGATGGTTTCAATGACCTGTTTAAAATTCCTGATCAATGTACCTTGGGTGAAGGCGCTGCAAATCTGGAAGTAACCATCTTTAATCAATGGGGTGATGTGGTATTTCATGCCAAACCTTACCTAAACGATTGGGGAGGAACCTATAATAACGAAGAACTTCCTGCGGGTACTTATTTTTTCCGGATTAAGCTGGATTCAAATACAGAACCTCGCACCGGCTTTTTGCTTATTCAACGTTAACCCCTCCCTTCACCATGCGAAATCAAATTGTAACCTTTGTTTTTTTGACATTTGCCAGCTTGGCGCAAGCCCAGCAGCAGCAGATGTACACCCAGTTTGCCTTTAATAAACAGGCTTATAACCCGGCTTACGCGGGTAGCTTCGTAGCGCCAACCCTCACTGCCGTCTATCGCAATCAATGGATGGGGTTAGACGGTGCTCCCAAGGCCCTTGCATTTTCTTTTGCCCAATCATTGCTGAACAAACGGGTTGGCATCGGAGCAAATATTGCCAGGCAAAGTATCGGGATCAACAGCAACCTCACCTTTGAAGCTGCCTATAACTATCGCATTCAAATGAAACGGGGCGTGCTGGCAACCGGGCTGCAATTTAGTCTGTTAAATGTTAGGCAAAACTGGAATGATCCCAGGATTATAGCAATTGATCAGGGCGATCCTGGAATTCCGCTAGATCCCAAAAGCAAATTCGTGCCCAATTTTGGCGTTGGATTGTATTACCAGGCCTATCATGACAAGTGGTATGCCGGTGTGGCCTTGCCCAGAATTTTTAGTTCAAGTATTGATTTTTCCGAATTTGGTGACACATTGTCCCGGGAAGTACAACACTTCAATGCGATGGGGGGACTCCAGTTGACGCCAACTGAAGATCTGAAGGTTACACCTCAGGTGTTGTTGCGTTATGCCCTTGGAGCGCCATTTGATGCAGAAGTGAATGTTGGCGCACTTTTGAGAAACAAATTTTATGCTGGACTCACGTATCGTGTCGGGGGTGATATCAATTTTGCCGGCGAAAGCATAGATGTGGCATTAGGCTTGCAGGCCATTGACGAATTGTTCTTTTGCTTGTCTTATGATATTGGTCTTACACGCCTTCGAAAGCAGCACAATGGATCTGTAGAGGTTACGGTGCGCTACTACATCAATCCACCGGATGAAGTGGACCGCGTGGGACCTGCGCGCCCATTTTAATATTGAAAGACACGAAGGGTCAGGCAAGAAGACACAAAGGTGTGGGACAATTAGATAGGCACAAAGACGCAAAGACACGAAGGCGCTAAGGCACAAAGGCGCTAAGGCACTAAGACACAAAGACGCTAAGACACAAAGACGCTAAGGCACAAAGACGCTAAGACAAAGGTCGCTACTCTCCCACCTAAGACACGAAGGGCCGGCTTTCAGCCGGCCCTTCGTGTCTTAGCGCCTTCGTGTCTTAGCGCCTTCGTGTCTTAGCGCCTTCGTGTCTTAGCGCCTTCGTGTCTTAGCGTCTTCGTGTCTTAGCGCTTCGTGTCTTAGCTCAATCTTAGTGCCTTTCAGCTACAGGAGCGGACGAGGCTGGTTGAGTAGCAGGTGTTGGCGTTGCAGGTACAGGCGTAACCACCTTAGGCGCTTTCTTGATGGTACAGCCAATAGATTTTGTACTTGCAGGACTTGGATTTTCACCTTTCATTAAGGCGTGAATGGCATTTTCTACATGACGTTGTGTAGTTGGGCCGGGAGCTTCTGCATTGTTATCGATAGCGCCTATATACCTTACAGCGCGGGTTTCATCCAGCAGAAACACATGTGGTGTCCGGGTTGCGCCAAACTTGGGATAAACGCTCTGGTGCTCATCAAAAAGATAAGCAAAGGGATAGTTCTTGGCTTTTGCGTGCTCCTGCATCTTTTCATAGCTGTCTTCAGGCGCTACAATCGGACTATTAGGGTTAATGGCTACCACAGGATAGCCTTTGGGCGCAAAGTTTTTGTGCAGTTCGATGATCCTCTGCTCATATAATTGAGCAAATGGACAGTGATTGCAGGTAAAAATGACAATAATGCCTTTTGCATCCTGATAATCAGATAGCGACACGAATTCGCCATCAACATTTTTCAGGGTGAAATTTTCTGCAATGTCGCCTACGGAATACCCTTTTGGGGTAGTAGCATTTACAGATAGCAGCAGGAAAGCTGCCAGGGCCAGCGGGAGGAGGAGGGGAGTTTTCATGAGTAAAAAAATATTAAAAAATTTGAAACGATGCGTGAAACAGGAATATGCTCGGTTGATGCGAAAAATCGGGTCGGGTGAAGCAGACTGGCTTATTTTTTACGGCCTTGCTCCAATTCGGAATTCGGGTTAAAAACAGCAGCTGAATCTGTGACGAAAGGACGTACAAAAGTTTCTAATTCTTCAAGATTTTCAAATTTACCCAGGTTGAAACGGCGTTTTTTGCCTTTGATGATCAAGGTAGCAGGGATGGCGCCGTCCCAATCTTCATAAATTACCGGTATCCATTTGTCGAGATCCTGATCAGCCATCAACGCAACCTCAGATTTGAGGTGATGTTGCAGGAGGAAAGGGATGAATTTTTTCTCCAACTGACTTTTAAAATCCAGACTAATCAATACGATCTGTATATTTTGCTCGCCGTAAAGCTCGCGGAGTTCATCAAAACAAGGTAGCTCCTCTACACAGGGTTTGCACCAGGTTGCCCAGAAATTGAGCAAGAGGGTGGTGTCACCGGCTCTATCAATACGCGCCTGAAGTTGATCCAGATTATCGTATATGACGAAATCCTGCGACCGCAGGGTAGTGGATCCACAGAGAAATCCTGTGAATAGGAGGGTTACAAGGGAAAGGCGAAACGGGCGTTCCATGAGAAACATGAGACTTGGATATTAAAAAAGACAATGCAAGGAACGACGATTTGCGAGAACGTCAAGTGCTTTAACATTTTTTCCGTCGAATTTATGACGGAGGTAACATGCTAAAGTTGCAAAATCGGAGGTTGACAATGCTTTGTTTTTTTTGTAATCTGGTTGGAATGTGCTAAATAGAGGCTTTAACAATACATTATCGAGGGTCCTGATGAACCACGATGTGCTTATTGTATTGAAAGATCGTTTTTGGAAAAAAACGCGGAAGACTGCTCCCGGAACGCGCTGCCCAAAGGCAGAGGAGGGTGAAGATAATCATAGTGTTTGGCAGATGTTTTCAGCGGATGTTCAGATGCCGCAGATGTCGGCTATATGCCAAAACACATGCCATTCCTCCAAGCTCAATTGTTATTAAAATTTAAATCCATTGATTGTCAATGAATTAATGTGTTAAATTTTTAATTTTTATTTTCATTTTGTGAAAAGCTAAACAAAAAAAGCCTGCCTATCGCTAAGGATCGGCAGGCTTTTTTGAGTAAGCGGATGTTTTTTATGCTTCAACGGCAGATTCTGGCGACACGATGGTTTGGTCTACCAGGATACGACCGCAGTGTTCGCAGGCAATAACACGTTTGTGAAGACCTATCTCCAGTTGAATCTGGGGCGGAACGTTATTGAAGCATCCGCCACAGGAATTGCGTTCAACGGTAGCTACTGCAACGCCATTGCGGTAGGTGCGACGGGTTTTGTCGTATGCATTCAGCAGACGCGCTTCAATACCCTCGCGTGCTTTTTCGCTGTGTTTATGCAGGCGCTTTTCTTCGCCTTCCGTTTTTTCGATAACGCCCTGAAGCTCAACCTTTTTGGCTTCCAATTCCTTTTGTTTGGCTTCAAACTTGGCCTCAGCTACCATCAGGCTTTCTTTTTTGCTTTCGAGGCTGCCTTTGGCTTCACGTACACGCTTTTCCGATAACTGAATATCAAGCTTGGCCAGTTCAATTTCTTTCTGGAGCGCTTCATATTCGCGGTTGTTTTTGACCTCGTCAAGCTGCTTTTGGTACCTTTTAATGTTGGCATCGGCATCCTTCGCCTGTGCCTGCATTTTTGCAATATCCTGCTCGCTTTCCTTCAGTACAGCCTTCATTTTTTTAATGCGGGTATCCAGACCCGCTACCTCGTCTTCCAGGTCTGCCACTTCCATGGGAAGTTCTCCTTTCAGAATCTGGATTTCATCGAGTTGTGAATCAATCTGCTGTAAATTCCACAGCATGCTGAGTTTGTCGGCAATGGATGCTTCTACGGCCATTCTATAAATTGAATGAGTGAGAGGTTATGGATTTATTGGGTTGATTTTCAA
>JAEUUS010000702.1 GCA_016787545.1 Saprospiraceae bacterium | reverse complement strand
ACAATCCCGGTAAAAACTCATGGCTTCCCGGCAATTCCCGTAAAAGCTTAAATACGAAACGATCTGTGTCATTTTCCTGCTGATTTTTGATACCACAAAGGTGCAGGGGTTATATTAAAGTCTGTAAGTGGTAAAAACGACAACTTGCAGGGTTGTTTGCGACAAAACTTTCTGTTTATATTTGCCACATGAAAAAAATAGCCATACTGGCCCCGGAAACCGCCGTTCCCGCCGCCATTGTAGACCCACGCTATATGTTCACAGCCGTGAATCAATTCCTGACTTCAACCGGGAAACCCGCACTTTTTGAGGTTTCGCTGGTTGGAGCAACCCCCACTGTACCACTGAACGATGGCCTTTTTACCATACACCCAGACCAAACCCTGGATGCCGGTACCCAATTCGATCTGGTGTTTATTCCTGCCATCAGCGGAGATATTCCTACTGCTGTGCAGCGCAATCAGGCGCTTATTCCCTGGGTAAAAAAGCAATATGAGGGCGGCGCAGAGGTGGCATCCCTGTGCATAGGCGCTTTTTTACTGGCTTCCACCGGACTGCTCAATGGCCGGCAATGCTCCACACACTGGCTTTTCGCCCGGGAGTTCCGCCAAATGTTTCCGGAAGTGGAACTGGTGGATGGAAGCATCATTACCGAAGGCCCGCGCCTGTACTCCAGCGGCGGCGCCAGCTCCTACTGGAACCTGTTGCTGTATCTGGTGGAAAAATATACCAGTCGCGATATGGCCATTCTGGCTTCAAAATTTTTTGCCATCGATATAGACCGAAACAGCCAATCTGCGTTTATGATGTTTCAGGGACAAAAAGACCACAATGATCCCGAAATCCGGCATGCTCAGGAGTTTATTGAACAGCATGTCAATGAAAAAATTACCGTGGAACAACTGGCTGAACACGCAGCCATCGGTAAACGCAGCTTTGAACGCCGTTTCAAAAACGCTACCAACAATACCGTATTGGAATACATCCAGCGCGTGAAAATGGAAGCTGCCAAACGCAAATTCGAAAACAGCAGGTTGAACGTACAGGAAGTTATGATGGACGTTGGCTATACAGATACAAAGGCATTCCGCGATGTTTTTAAAAAAATCACCGGCCTAACCCCGATAGAATACCGGAATAAGTATCAGAAGGTGTAGACGGTGGACGGTTGACGGTGGACGGTTGACGGCCTACGGCTTACGGTGTGCTTAAGCCCAAATCTCAAAAGCAACGCCACCGTAGGCCGTCCACCGTAAGCCGTCTACCGTCCACCGTAGGCCGTCTACCGTAGGCCGTCCAATAATCCAGGAACTTTCGTACCTTCGCCCACTTTTTGGGAACATACCATGATCGATTTTATCCTGTCTATGCTCGCGTTGGTTCTGGTTTTGGCGGTAACCTGGTTGATTGACTGGCTTTTGTGGGGTGGTGTTTACCACCAGGCATTGCCATTTCTCAACCGAATGAAGGACTATCGCCAAAAGCTTTCGGATGCCGTGCAACCCCGCCTTGCTCCAATTAGCTCCCGTTGGGCGCAAATCATTGCGCCTGTTACCACTCGCTGGGCTGCCTTTAAAATAGCCAATCCACGCCTGGCCACCGCCATTCAGTGGACAAAAAATGGCATGCGCGCAGGCTTTGCCCTGCTGATGTTCCTCATCTTCGGCGTTTGGTTCGGACTCTTTGGCCGTCTCCCTTCCACTGATGAGTTGCGCGAAATTGAAACCGCTAATTCCACCGAGATTTATACGGCCGACAGTGTACTGATTGGTAAATATTTCATTGAAAACCGAACAGCCATCACCCTCGACAAGGTTTCTCCCTTCATCATCAACGCCCTGATCGCTACGGAAGACAAGCGTTTTCTGGATCATAGTGGCATTGATATCATGAGCTATTTCCGCGTATTTTACGGCATTGCTGCCGGGCAAAAACAACGCGGCGGCGGCTCCACCCTGAGTCAGCAATTAGCCAAAAACCTTTATCCCCGCAAAGATTACCTGGCTATAAAAACAAAAGATAAAACCTACAAAATTCCCGTTGTTAGCAATGTGATCAGCCTGCTAATCAACAAAATACGCGAAAACTTTATTTCCATAAAACTGGAAAAGGTCTATAACAAACAACAACTCCTGGGCCTTTACCTGAATACGGTTCCTTTTGGCGAAAACGCCTTCGGTATCAACGTAGCTTCCCGACAGTTTTTTGGCAAAAAACCCAACGATCTCACTGTGGATCAGGCCTCCACGCTCGTGGGTATGTTGAAAGGCACTACGCTGTACAACCCGCTCCGAAACCCGGAAAATGCCAAAAAACGCCGCAACGTAGTGATGCTGCAAATGGTGAAAAACAACCACCTGAGTCAGGCCGAATACGATGAACTGAGCAAAAAACCGGTGGGCGCCAAACGTTACGACGTAGACAACAACAACGAAGGTACCGGCACTTATTTCCGGGAACACCTGCGT
>JAEUUS010000674.1 GCA_016787545.1 Saprospiraceae bacterium | reverse complement strand
GTACTCGGGACCTTTTTTCTTTTGGTTACTTTTCTTTTTGGGCAAGCAAAAAGAAAAGTAACAATGCCAAACAGTTGAACTAATGTCAAACAACCCGTCACATTGTAATTCCCCTTTTCTTATGCTATACCTAAAAAAGACTAAACTTGTGGGTAATCGGGAGCGTTTCAACGAGCGGCCAGGAATGCCCATTCATCACATCTATCTTCTTTGCAAAGCATCAACATATATAACGTCTTGATGATGTGATGTTTCTGCAAAGAAAATAGATGTGATGGGTAGATATGCTTAGTCCCCCGACTGAAGTTCGGGGGTTACAAGATGATAGATACAATGGGTTGTGGGGTAGGTTTAATTTTCGCTTCTTCTGATGTGCTAATTGCTGTATTCCAAGAGCGGAAAGACATAAAAATCACTGGATTATGGTTTTTTGGTAAAAAGTAATTATTTTTGTTTCTTTAAATCCTAAATATTTAGGAAATTTGGAAATGAAACTGATTGATTTTTTAAACAGATTCAAAAAAACACCTGCATTTTCCATTCGTGAGATAGAGCAGCTTTACCCGGGTTTTGAGCGTGACAACTTACTCAACTGGCAAAAAAAAGGGTATATTTTGCGCATCCGAAATGGTTGGTACAGTATCTCTGGCCGCATAACCATGGAAGCGGAGCTGTACTGGGTTGCCAATAAAATCTACCGGCCTTCGTATGTTTCTTTGGAAAAGGCATTCGCCTACTACCACTGGATACCAGAGGCTGTTTTCACTATTACATCTGTTTCTACCCTGAAAACAAAGGTTTTTGATACCCCTTTGGGCAACTTTCGTTATTCAAGTATCAAGCCGTCGCTCTTTTGGGGCTACCAACTTATTAAAGTAGACGAGTACGGTATAAAAATGGCTGAGCCCGAGAAAGCGCTGCTTGATTTCCTGTATCTGAATCCTAACATCCAAACATTTGCGGATTTTGAGTCACTTCGATTTAATATTGACCAAATAAGAGAGGATGTTAATCAGGAAAAACTCACCTCCTACAGTAATCTCTTCGAATCTGCTTCCTTGTCAAAACGGGTGAAAACTTTTATCAAATATCTTGATCATGTTGAATCTCTCTGAACTTTTAGCCTCCTATCCGGAGGTATTGCGTGTTCATCGGTCTTTTATCCTGCGTGAATACTTGCAGTGCAAGATTTTGGAAATATTATTTGATGGCCCCTATGCCAGCCGGTTTTGCTTTCTGGGCGGCACTTGCCTTCGACTGGTCCATAATAATACCCGGTTTTCTGAGGATTTAGATTTTGATAATTTCCAGGTCACGGAAGCTGAATTTACCGAAGTTTCAACATCAATCAGGATTGGACTGGAATTGCAGGGGTTTCAGGTAGAGATGAAACAAATTATTAGAGGCGCCTATCATTGTTATATCAAGTTCCCGGGACTTTTATTTCAGCAAGGTCTTAGTGGTTATCGCGAGGAAAAAATCCTGATTCAGTTGGATACAGAACCTCAGCATTTTAGTTTCAAACCTGAAAGTTATATACTAAACCGATTTGATGTAACCACCCAAGTGCTCACCACCCCTTTGGATATTCTGTTAGCTCAAAAGTTTACGGCACTTTGTCAGCGCAAAAAAAACAAAGGGCGCGATTTTTTTGATATTGTCTTCCTTCTATCCAAGTCGGTAAAACCCAACTATGCATTTTTGGAGATGAAATTGGGGGTTACTAACCGGGAACAGTTGTTGGAGCAGGTAAAAGTCGTTTGCCAGCTTCTTGATATGGAGGAGATGGTTAAGGATGTGCGTAATTTCCTGTTTTATCCTGCAGATGAAAAGAAAGTCCGGTTATTTCTGCCGGTTTTAGAGCAATCTGACTTTTAAACCCTGCCTGTTCTTCCTGCCTCAATAGCACCATAAAAGCCAGGTGCTGCAAAAACACGTTTTACTGCATTCATTTTTGCAGATTGTACCAATTATCAGAATAGCCTTCTTCAAAAGCCTTACTTATTACCGGCCAATCAATTAAATAATCTGACACAGATATAATCTGATCCTTGTGTTTTTTTAAATAATGGTATGAAAAATAAAATGTCATTTCAAAGTCTAAATCTTCAGAAACGGTCATTCGATAAAGCAAAGGCTCAACTATTGTCTTATTTTCAATAGTGACAAATTTTGTATTTTCCCATTTACATATTCCATGTTGCTGACTTTCCAGGTCACAAATATGGAAAATCATTGGGGTGTGTTCTGGATTGTCATTTTGCAAGACAAATTGCCCGGGTTTGTATAAATTATTATCATTAATGACATACTTTATATACCCTTGCAATTGGAACTGAAGGCAAGCATCGTAGGCAGCTTCTACCATGTCCAATAAAACTTCTTTATGATGTACTGGAGTTTTACTCCATATCACTAGTCCAATTCCCATTATTTCAAGGCGTTTTTTAGTTCTTCTAATGAACCGATGATGATTTTGAGTTCAATACCGTGGGTTTTGCTCATTGCTCTTATAGCTTGCAATTTTGGATGATCAGGGTCGATAGCAGCATCACCCCACACAGGCGCGATGTTTCAACATCGTGCCCATTATTTCCGCCGGCTTTGCCGGCAACACGAAGCGAGCAGCCCGGCCGTTCAAATATTACGCTGTTGGACACGAAATTTGTTTTTGCCCCACTATTCATGGGTTGTTTGGTTGCTCAAAGTTAAGCTCAAAAAGCCAATGAAAAAATTGGAACAGCGGTAAAATCTGTGCGGTAGTTGTCGGCAAAGCCGACGGGGATAGTCTGTCACGACGTTGGAATGTCGCGCCAGCGTGCGCTGGGCTTGGGATTCGGGTGCTTTGAGCAAGCGGGGTAGGCATTACATTTGAATGTTTCACACTTAGGTAACGGCAGGATTTTATTTTAAGTTCCAAGAATTGTTGAAAACAAAAAACAGCATACTTAAATTATACATCCCGTTATCATATTTAGACCTTTCATAGTCTTCCCCTAAAACAAAATGCTTCTAACCTTTACGCTCATCAGGACCCAAAGACTGCAAAAAATAGTAAGAAAATCCATTTCATAAGCCAATGAAAGCAATTACGTTACACAAAAACGGGATTCCAGAGCCATTGCCCTGAAATCCCGTACCTACTTATCTTAGTTATTATACACAGCAGCAGCCATCTGCATTTTAACTTTCTTCTCTTCCGGCGTTAGCTCTCCAAGCTCCTCTGTTGGAATGAACCTTATTCCAACAAGTCCTTCCTTTTCAATGGCATCTTTTAGCCGTTCTGAAACATAAAAACCGGATGGCACAAAAATAAACCTGAACATATCAGTACCTTCAGCTGCTTTGGAGATCTTGAGAACTCTGACATACAGGTTCTCTTTTTTGTGTAGCAATTCCATCTTCCTAGCCAAAAACTCCTCGTAGCTACTGAATTTCAAGCCCATCTCAATGACTTGTGCGGCAAAATCTGTAGTATGCATCACCTCAGTGTGTTCCCAATCTACAAACTCCGCTGCACTATTTTTGGTAAAATAGAGAAAGAAGTAATTACGGACCATACTTCCTTGTTGTACCAAAACTGGAAAAGCTTGATAATCAGCCAATTTAAATTTGCTTAACAGTGCATAAAAACGATTGCTTATTAGAAACAACCGCCCTGATCCGGGAACTTGTTCAAGCAAATCTGTCCATTTTGCTTCTCTTTCCAACAAAAGCACTGGAAATCTTTTGTTTGAATTAAGCTCTCCCTCTAGAGGAATGGATTGAAACGGGTGGCCTACTCCAATCTCTGGATTTGGAACAAATTTTTGAACCTGATCATATATTCCAATGACCTTTGGGTCTAAGGAAAGGGCAATACTGTAAAATTTCATAGTCTTAGAAATTCAAATCGTTGATTTTTGTGGTGGGATTTTGATCAATTAAATTACCCAACTGGTTTTGAAAATCACGCAAATGCTGACTTGCAACGTCTGGCGCCAAAAGGCAAAATAAAAGTAGTTTTGATATCATTTTGGGCAAAATAACAGGTAAATATATTTAACATTAAAGGTAATAAACAATGTATGGAAATTATTCTACCTCTCCCATTCAGCCCTATTTTTTCCCCGTTCAGTCATTGTTTTTACGCCACTAGCGCGCTCCCGTTCGTACTTTTACCCGCTACCAACTCCATGCCATGGTTCTGTTCTTCCAAATTATAGCCTTTTTGGCCCCCTTATTTTCCCCCGCCGATGGCCCCTACCGCTGCAACAACGGCAAGGTTTATTTTCACTCCAAAGCCTCCCTGGAATCCATTGAAGCCAGCAGCAACAATCTGCGCGGCGCCATCGACCCCGCCAACCGCAGTTTTGCCTGGTCGGTAGAAACAGCCTCCTTTACCGGATTCAATAGTCCGCTGCAATTAGAGCATTTCAACGAAAACTACATGGAGAACAGCAAATACCCGCGCATCAATTTTACCGGAAAAGTTATTGAAAATCTGGATTTTTCCGCCAACGGCAAACACAGTGTGCGGGCCAAAGGCAAACTCAATATCCACGGCGTAGAACAGGAACGCATTATCCGCAGCGATGTGGAAATTACCGGCAATAAAATCCGCGTTAAAGCCCAATTCACTGTTTTTCTTGCCGATCATGATATCCATATTCCACAAATTGTTCATCAAAAAATTGCTGAAGAAATAACCGTCAATATAGATGCCGTTTTGCAAAACTGATACACCGTGTATAGAATCCTGATCCTTTTGTTATGCTTTGGCAGCCCGCTTGGGGCACAAACGCCTATGTTCCGACTTCAGCAGGGACACGAACTGGGCAATGCCAAAATGACTACTGTGATGCAGGATTCCCGAGGATGGATCTGGTGTGGCGCACAAAATGGCTTGTTCCGGTACGATGGCCTGCATTTTCAACGCATCCAACTGGCCGACACCTTCCGGCAAGCGGCCGTTAGCGCCTTGTACGAGTGGAACGGTATGATCTGGGCAGGCTTCAGCAATGGCGCCATCGGACGGATTCCCACCACCGGCAATTTCATTCCAGCCCTCACCGGCGATGCTGAAGCGGAAAAGAAATTCGCCCCCAGCCTGAGTCTGTGGCAAATAGAGGAAGGACTCCCGCAACAGGAAATCAGCGCCATTACCGCCGATCCATCCGGCGCACTCTGGATGGCTACCTACGGCGAGGGACTCTATGTATGGAAAAACAACCGACTCTATCAGTTTGGCCTGGAAGATGGCATGAGCAGCCTTGACCTGTACGCGCTGGCCTGCGATACGCAGGGGCGCATCTGGGCTGCCACCGATGCCGGCATCAACCTTTGCCAAATAAGCGTCAACGGCCAAAAACAGGTGCAACACCTCGGCAGCGAAAACGGGCTACCCGATGAAATCATTACCTGCCTGAGTACAGACCCGCAGGGCAACATCTGGATTGGAACACAGGAAATGGGCATTGCCCGCATGGACGCCCAAACGCTCCGGCCGGTGTTTACCACACCCAACTGGGCATATGGGGAAATCAGCACCCTGACGGTGTTTGGCAGCAAAGAAGCCTGGGTAGGCACCACCCGTGACGGGTTGATTCGGGTGGATCTGCACCACCAGGGCGCTATGCCGCTACCCGACAACCATCCGCTGCGCCATACCAAAACCCATGCCCTGTGGAAAGACCGCGAGGGATTGCTGTGGAGTGTGATGGATAAGGGCCAGTTGTATGTGGCAGAAGTGCGGTTCGGGATCTGGCAACCAGGCGTTTCGGCGGTACAAACACTGCTGTCAGACCGGCAACGACGCTGCTGGGCGGGTTGTCAGGACGGGCTTTATTTGCAGGATAAGCCAAGCGGCCCGTTCCGCAAGGTATTGGCAGACAATGTTATATCCTTATGGGAATCGGCTTCCGGGGAGGTTTGGGCAGGCACTTTTGGCAACGGAGTGGCCGTGCTGGACGATCAGGGGCGGGTGCGTCGGCAACTGAACGAACGCAACGGATTGATCAATGGCAGCGTACTGAACATTGGCGGACGGGGCACGGAGGTATGGCTGGCTACCCTGGGAGGAGTAATGGCCATTGGCGCCGAGGGCAAAGGCGAGGTACAGGTACAAACGGCCCTGGGCACCAGTTATGTGTACAAGGTTCTCACCGACCGGCAGGGTCGGGTGTGGTTTGGTACGGATGGCAAAGGACTGGCGGTGCTGGAAAACGGTGTTCTGAGGTTCATCACAGAGATCAACGGCACGGTCATTAAAACCGTGTACAGCATTGTGGAAGCCCCTGACGGCCAGATCTGGTTCAGTACCGACCGGGAAGGCCTGTTCAGCTTCAATAATACTGATTATCAGCATTTTACCATTGAAAACGGGTTGCATAGTCAGCAAATTACCGGTTTGGCGGTAGATGGAAACGGGCTCGTACACATTGCGTATGAGGATGGGTTTGACCTGTTGAATCCGAGGCGCAAAAACCATGTGATGTTTTGTGCTGCGGCCGCCGGGGGTATCAACCTGAACGCACTTTGTACTGACGCCACCGGCAATGTCTGGATGGGTATGCCCAACGGCATTATACGTTCGGCGGCGTACGATGAGCCATTTCTGGACGATCCCCAGCCGGGCATAACCGCGGTATCCGTCTTGTTGAAATCTGTTGATTTTCAACAACAAAACCGGTTTCCCTACAACGAAAACTATATCATTTTCAATTTTTCGGGCCTGTGGTTCACCAATCCTGATGTGGTAAGTTACCGGTACAAACTGGAAGGTTTTGATCCAGACTGGAAGGTTTCCAAGGATCATCTGGCATCTTATCCCAATCTGCCGCCGGGCAAGTACACCTTTCGGGTTCAGACCAGCGAGCATGGGCATTTTGAGGAGGTTCCGGAAGCCAGCTGGTCGTTTTTCATTGAACATCCTTTTTGGCAGCAATGGTGGTTTGTGCTGCTTTGTTTACTGGCCGGAATCAGTTTATTGTGGTGGACGATTCACAACCGCGAAACACGGCTGCAAAAAGAGGCAGGTTTGAAACGCGAACGGGTGCAGGCGCAGTTTGAGACCCTGAAAAGTCAGATCAACCCGCATTTTCTGTTTAATAGTTTCAATACGCTCATCACCATCATAGAGGAAAACCCCAAAACGGCAGTACAGTATGTGGAGCACCTGTCGGATTTCTATCGGAACATTATGGCCTACCGGGAGCGCGATTTTATCAGTTTGAAAGAGGAGATGCTGCTGGTAAAAGACTTCTGTTTTTTGCTGGAAAAGCGCTACGAAACAGGATTTAAGCTTCAGGTGAACCTGGGAGATACAAAAGGACAGATCATGCCGCTGAGCTTGCAACTTCTGGTAGAAAATGCAGTCAAGCATAATATCATATCTGCCTCCAAGCCCCTTGTAGTGGAGATTTTGTCGGAACAGGATGGGTATATCACAGTGCGCAACAACCTCCAGCGGAAAATCAAAGCAGAGCCCAGCACCCATTTTGGCCTGCAAAGTCTGATTCACCGGTACGAACTCATTGGCGCCAAGCCCGTCATCGTGGCCGAAACCAGCGCGTATTTTATGGTTAAGGTGCCGGTGTGACAGGGCCTTTTAATGATATGGGGCTAAAGCCCCTTCAAATCATATTGTCCATGCCCTAAAGGGCAGGGCAATTGATGCCCTGGAGGACAATTGATGCATAGAAGGGCGGGGCAATTGATGCATGGAAACACCAAATAAACCCAAGCCGAACGCCAACTCGCACACTCACACACTCAAAAACTCAAAAACTCAAACACTCAAACACTCAAAAACTTCCGCTCATGAAAGTTCTCCTTATTGAAGACGAAAACGCTGCTGCACGGCGACTGGAGAAGTTGCTTTTGGAGGTAGCTCCGGAGGCTGAAATCGTTGGTCGGCTGGATAGTGTGGAAGCTGCCATTGGGTGGTTCCAGGAGCATCCGCAGCCTGATTTGATTCTGTTGGACATCCATTTGGCGGATGGCGCCAGCTTTGAAATATTCCAGCATGTGAAAGTGAAAAGTCCGGTGATTTTCACCACGGCTTATGACGAGTATGCGCTGAAGGCCTTTAAGGTGAACGCCGTGGATTATCTGCTCAAACCTATCAAAGTCAATGAATTAACAGATGCCATTGACAAGTTTAAGCGGGTATTTCAGGGTCAGGCCACGGCCGATTATTCCGGTTTGTTGAATACCCTTCGGCAGCAGGAGGGTGGGCAGCCGCAATACCTGCGCCGGATGCTGATTCGTTTCAGCAGCAGTTTCCGGCTCGTGGATATGAACGATGCCGCCTATTTTTATACTAAAGACAAGATTACCTTTCTGGTATCGCGGAGTTCCGGCAAGCGGTACCCGGTTGACTATCCATTGGACAGGCTGGAAACCCTGCTCGATCCGGCGGTTTTTTTTCGGATCAACCGGCAATTTATCATTCATGTGCAGGCCATCAGGGAAATGCACCCGTATTCGAAAAGCAGGGTAAAAATCGACCTGGAGCCAGCCACAGATCAGGAAACGGTGGTAAGCACCGAGCGTTCTTCAGAATTCAAGAAGTGGTTGGTGGGGAATGAGGAGTAGGGCTGTTATCCAGGGCCAAAGGGATGTTCAGTCGTTGGGTAATGTGATGCCAGCACCAGGCTGAAAAACCCGGACGACGCCCTGCTTCCACGCTGATACGGTACATGGCCTGGTGATAGGCCGGAGCCCAACGCAGGATGGTGGGCAATAGCTGATAAACCGGGTATACGCGCGGCATCCACTGCGACCACTGCCTGGCAGCATCGGGTTGAAACCGAATACCCAGTTTGGTACACAGCGGGAGCGGCATTCCGGCAGAAGCCAGCCAGTTGGCCAGTCGTTTAGGGGTACGGGGATGTTGTAATATGGCCTGAGCCACTTCCCTGCATACCGGTGCGGCGCCCAACACCGGTCCGTGCAACATCTTTTCAAAATATTGATTAAACGCGTGTAAATCAGCGGGATAAATAGTTGCCGGGATACCCAGCAGGGCTGCGGCAGCTTTGCTTTCC
>JAEUUS010000638.1 GCA_016787545.1 Saprospiraceae bacterium | reverse complement strand
CAAATCAGCGATCTCAGTGCAGAAGTGTACAATATCTGGAATGCCAATGCTATGCTCGGATTAGGCTTGCGTGTAAGTCCGGCATTTGAACTGGGATTGCAGGGTACCCTACCCTTCAAACGCTTTTCTAACCTGAACCTGGTTTCTGAAAATGGCAGCCTGACCAATAATGGCATTCGCCTTAAAACACAGCGAACACCTTTATTGGGATTGTATGGAACCATCATTTTTTGAGCGAAAAATATAATATATCCACCACTGCGTCTCTCCGTCTCAGTGGTGGATAAACGACCTCCTCATTTTTTACGCTTTGAACGCAGCATTGCTTTGTACCTTGGCGCTGAAATCAAAGCAGCATGACCGATCAACCGGAAAAAACCATCCCGCCTAAAGAAATAGACTTTTCAGAAGCCAGTATTAGCGAACGATACGAGGACGTTTTCCAATGGATTCATCCCAATGAAGTAGCTAATGTACGTTGGCGCGATGGGGCGTATGAATTTGTATGCCACAATGGCGTCAGTCTTCGCATTTCCGTGCTCGCAGCCGGAATTTTCCGACTCCGTTATGCTCCGGAAGGAATCTTTCAACCCGACTTTTCTTATGCCCTTGACCCTGCTTTTGAAGCAGAAAAAGTAACCGTGCGTCTGGAAGAAAAAGACGGCGAATACCTGCTGGATTCCGGCGCCCTTCAGGTAGTAGTGTCAAAACTGGATCTTAAAGTCAAATTTTACGATTTCGATGATCGCACCTTATGCGAAGATGAGGGCGGTTTTTCAGCCAAAAGAACAATCCTGAAGGGTTGGAGTGAGCTCCGGATGGAAAAAATTTGTCACAAAAAAGAAGTCTTTTTTGGTCTTGGCGATAAATCATGCGGTGTGAACCTGGCTGGAAAATCTTTTGAAAACTGGTGCTCTGATTCCTATGCCTTTGGACGCGAAACCGATCCGCTTTACCGGGCAATTCCCTTTTATTATGCCCTCAACAATGGCATTGCCTACGGCATTTTTTTTGACAATAGTTTCAAAACACATTTTGATTTTGACAGTCAAAACAACGGTGTATCCACTTTTTCAGCCGATGGAGGTGAATTAAACTACTATTTTTTGATGGGCCCTGGACTGGATGATGTTGCCCGCCATTACGCCCAAATAACCGGTGTACATGCTTTGCCTCCTGTTTGGGCACTCGGGTATCACCAATGCCGGTGGAGTTATTATCCGGACAGCCATGTTCGGGAAATTGCAGAAGGCTTTCGAAGTCGAAAAATTCCTTGTGATGCCATCTATCTTGACATAGACTATATGGATGGTTATCGCTGCTTTACCTGGGATTCAAAAGGCTTTCCTAACCCTAAACTATTAGTAGACGATCTTCGGGAGCAGGGATTCCAAACAGTGGTTATGATAGATCCGGGAATCAAGGACGACCCGAATTATACCGTTTATCAGGAGGGTTTGGAACAAGATATGTTTGTAAAAACAGCAGACGGCGAACTGGCGAAAGCGCCCGTATGGCCGGGATTTTGCGCTTTTCCGGATTTTACGAAACCTTCTGTGAGAGACTGGTGGGGACAGCTTTATAAAGAAATGTATCAGGATATGGGCATTTCAGGTTTCTGGAACGATATGAATGAACCTGCCGTCTTCCACGTGAACCACAAAACCCTTCCAGATCAGGTGATGCATCATTACGAAGGGTACCCCTGTAGTCATAGAAAAGCCCATAATATTTACGGACAACAAATGAATCGGGCATCTATGGAGGGGTTTTTAGCATTGAAACCAGAAAAAAGACCCTTTTTACTTACCCGGGCAACTTACAGCGGCGGACAACGATTTGCTGCCGTTTGGACCGGGGATAATTGTTCGGACTGGGAGCATTTACAAATAGCCAATATTCAATGTCAGCGACTTTCCGTATCAGGTTTCTCCTTTTGTGGAACAGATATTGGCGGCTTTGCCGGAAATGCGGAAGGAGAGTTATTTGTTCGGTGGTTGCAACTCGGTGTTTTTCACCCGCTCATGCGTGTGCACAGCATTGGCAAACATAGTGCAGGTGATGCTTTGCCGACGGAAGAAGCCGAATTAGCTGATCCAAATCTGCACCTTTTAGACCAGGAACCTTGGTCTTTCGGGGAAAAATGGACCGATTTGGCGAAAAAGGCCATTGAACTGAGGTACTTCATGTTACCTTGCCTGTACTCAGCTATGTGGTTACATAGTTTGGACGGCCGGCCGGTACTGCGGCACCTGGCTTTTGCGGATGCCTCTGATCCAAAGTTATGGGAACAGGAACGCGATTTCCTATTCGGTGAACACCTCCTCGTAAGTCCGGTGATACAATCGCGGGTACAACGTCAGGGAATATATTTACCGAAAGGAAACTGGTATTATTTCTGGACCGGACAGGTAAGTTCCGGGGAAGTGTTTGTCAACATCATGCCGGATCAAATTCCGTTTTTTGTTCGGGAAGGCGCGGTATTACCCGTATATCCGGCTCGCCAGCATACTGGTGAATTTATTGAAGAGTTAACCCTGTATGTCTATTATAAAAATGGATTGGAAACCAGTCATTTATACGAAGACACCGGGGAAGGTTTTGAGCACCAAAATGACCATTTCAGTTTAAAAATATTTGAAACAGAAGGCAAAAACAGCGCCTTTTCACTCCGGCAACGGAAAGAGGGCAGTTTTCAACCAGATTACAATCGTGTAAAAATATACCTCGTGGGGTTTCCGATGTTTGTTAAAAAATGTGTTGTCGATGATAAGGAAATGCCCATCAAAGAAATCAAACTTCGGGACCGATCATTGTACACCCTCAACCTTTCACCACAGTTTGAAAAAATTGAATGGGAAGGTTAAGATAAACCACTTCAAATGCTTTCCTGGGAGGAATTTGAAAAAGTTGACATTCGCGTTGGAACCATTTTGGAAGTCCAGCCATTTGATGGCGCCAGAAAGCCAGCCTTTAAACTATTCATTGATTTTGGACCATTGGGCGTCAAAAAAAGCTCGGCCCAAATAACCACATTATATACCCCTGAATCACTCCTTGGAAAACAAGTGATTGCAGTTGTCAATTTTCCACCCAAGCAAATCGCCAACTTTTATTCCGAATGTCTGGTGTTGGGTGTTGTAGGCGCCGAAAAAGGAGTAACCTTGTTACAACCTGAGCGACCGGTGGAGAATGGACTTCGTATTGGCTAATCATAACCTTATTCATACGTCCTTATGAAACTCAATTGGCAAAGAATCTCACTCCATATTATATTCTGGGCCGTTTACGTGCCTTTGAATGCGGTGCTCAACTGTTTTCTTCAACGGGTTCCGCTGGAAGAACATTTTAAAGATGCGCTTATCGGGGAATTCTTTTCCCTGCCCATTAAACTTATCCTGACCTATTTCGTGTTCTACTATGTGATCCCACTATACCTGGATCGGAGTAAAATCTGGAAATTGGTTGGGTTGTTACTCTTCGCTTTTGGGGTTTCTACCTTGATCTACCGACTGGAAATTGCGTTTATATATTTTCCGATTTTCAAGCCAGGCGAATCCTATAACTTATTGAATCCGAAAGGTTTATTATTAACTGAATTCGATTTGTTTATTACCCTGGCAGCTGCCGTAACGATCAAAATGATTCGGGTGCACTATAAAAGCCTTGAATTTGAACAGGAGCTTATGCGGGAAAAGCTTCAATCAGAGCTCAGTTTTTTACGGGCGCAAACCAATCCGCATTTTCTGTTCAACACCTTGAACAATCTTTACGTGCTGGCCCGTAAGAAAAGCGACAAGACACCTGACGCCATAATGATGTTGTCTAAAATCATGCGATTCGTATTGTACGAATGTAGAGCGCCCAGGATTTCAGTGCAGGATGAGGCTAAAATCATTCAGGATTACATTGAATTGGAAAAACTGCGGTACAGCAAACGACTGACAGTAGATTACCAGGAAGAGATAGATAACCCACATACCTCCATAGCCCCCTTATTGCTACTGCCTTTTGTGGAAAACAGTTTCAAACATGGCGCTGGCGGTACCACCGGAGATGTTGCTATTTCCATCCGGATTTCTTTGCACGAACACACACTTTCTTTTGTAGTTCAAAATACCCTGGATCCGGAAGTTGATCTCAATGCTTCTGCCAGTGGCGAAATAGGCGGAATTGGTTTACGCAACGTTCAACGTCAACTCGCATTAATTTACCCGGATCACCACGAACTTCGTACCACCCGCGACCACGGCTTTTTTACCGCAAAACTGAAAATCAACCTCAATAATTAACCACTCGATCATATATGCTCGTAGTTACCGGTGCGGCAGGATTTATTGGCTCCTGTATGATTAAAAGGCTCAACGATGCTGGGTATAAAGACGTACTTGCCGTTGACGAATTTTCCAGGTCTGACAAAAACCGAAATCTGGAAGGCAAACAACTTTGGGGACAAATGCACCGCAATAATTTTGTTCGCTGGCTGGAACGTAACCATACCGATGTAGACGCTGTGATTCATCTCGGCGCCAGAACCGACACCACAGAGCAGAATGTTCAAATATTCAACGAATTAAATCTGGAATATTCCAGGGCATTATGGATGATTTGTGCCGGATACGACATACCTTTTTTATATGCCAGTAGCGCCGCCACGTATGGACTTGGAGAACATGGTTATGTTGACGACCACAGCCTCATTCCCCGCCTGAAGCCCCTGAACCCTTACGGGCAAAGCAAACAGGATTTTGATGTTTGGGTGCTGGAAACAGCCTTTGGGAAACCCGCAAATGGCCAGCCGCCACATTGGGCCGGATTCAAGTTTTTCAATGTGTATGGTCCAAATGAATACCATAAAGGGCGGATGGCGTCGGTTATTTTTCATACCGCACGACAAATAAAAGCCACCGGAGCGATGAAGCTCTTCCGTTCTCACCGGCCCGATTTTAAGGATGGAGAACAGAGCCGTGATTTCATTTATGTGAAAGATGTAACCGATGTAATCTTACACTTTCTGGAGCAAAAACCTGAAAAGGGTATCTACAATCTTGGTACCGGTCAGGCGCGCACCTTCCTGGATTTAGCCAGAGGAACCTTTCATGCTATGGGACTTGAACCACAAATTTCTTTTGTTGATACGCCGGTTGACATCAGAGATACCTATCAATATTATACCCAGGCCGACATGAGTAAACTTCGGGCAGCCGGATATAAGGAGCCTTTTATTGGATTGGAAGAAGGAATTGCTGATTACGTGCAGCGTTACCTCAAAGATGAAACCATCTGGTAATCTCCAGCCGACGCTTAGCCGCCTTTTTTGAAACGATAAGAATACAAGTCGGATTCACCTTCATAATAGCCATCCAGGGAAAGGTTTATATAAGCGCTTTGCATAGCCTCAACAGCTTCGCTTACCGTCCCTACCCTTTTGCCATTCACGCTGGTAATGACAAATCCGGGCTGCATGTTGGTTTCGTAAACCAGACTGCCCCGTCGCACGCTGCTAACCATTACCCCCTGCAACCGCAGTTTGCGCTGTTCCTCTCTGCTGAGGTTTCGCAGTGCGAGCCCAAGCTCCGGCTCCATTTCGTTTCCAATTGCACGGGCAGTTTTTGTGGAATTATTGACGTCTTTTAACACGATTTTAGTGCGCAAACGTTTGTTTTCGCGCCAGTAATCTACTTGCACTGTTTCGCCAGGCCGGAAACGACCTACATATTCCTGCAATTCTGAAGTGCTTCGCACGTGGGTATTATCAATTCCGACAACTACATCTCCAGGTTTTAAACCAGCATCAGAGGCTGCACCTTCAGTGGTAACCCGGTTGATGAGTACACCCTCTGCGTTTGGCAAACCCAGATCACGGGCTGTTTCACTATCCAGATCCTGGATCCCAACGCCTAAAAAAGCGCGTTGCACGGTACCAAACTCCCTCAAATCAGATACGATTTTTTTGACCAAATTGGAGGGAACTGCAAATGAATACCCCTCATAACTTCCTGATTCTGTAATAATTGCAGTATTTACGCCAATCAACTCACCAACTGTATTCACTAAAGCGCCACCTGAATTTCCGGGGTTAACGGCAGCATCTGTTTGAATAAAAGATTCAATACTGGCAGCTCCTGAAAGAATATTGATATTCCGCCCTTTAGCACTCACAATACCTGCTGTAACCGTGCTTTCCAGGTTAAATGGATTGCCAACTGCCAGTACCCATTCACCAACACGTACAGAATCGCTATTGCCAAAAATGACAAACGGCAAATCCGACTCCTCAATTTTCAACAAAGCAATATCGGTTGATGGATCAGAGCCAATTAATTTCGCCTGATACGTTCGTTTGTCGGCCAGCGTAACCTTAATATCTTTACTTTTTTCCACCACATGGTGGTTTGTAACAATATATCCTTCCGGTGATACAACCACGCCGGAGCCTGATGAACCAGTAAGAGAACCCGTTCCCCAAAGACTGCCTCCTGTTTCAATTAAGGCCCGAATATTCACAACACCAGGTGTTGCCACCTCTGCCGCCTTAATAAAATCAGTGGGAGAAGATGATCGGAATTCCGCGTTTGAACGTTGTTCAAAAAGTTTATCCACCAGGCCGGCCATACGCGTTTCACCGCCCTGATTCGACCAGATAACCTGACTTGGAGCCAGCCATCTGCTATAGATGAACACTGAAAGCAGTGAGCTTCCGATACAAACTAAAGCAAGCAAAACGTATTTTCTCATAGCGCAATGTTAGATCCGGGAACTAGAACGATGTAAACTTGTTTTTTGTTGGAATAAGGCACACAAAGTATATCAAACAACTTGGACTGGATCAAAAATCAGTCCGGATTCCGTTATTTTTGCAGCATGAAATTTTGGAAATATCAGGGCGCCGGCAATGATTTTGTCATGGTGGATCAACGTACAGAAAGTTGGCTGAACAAAAGTAACCAGCTTAAAATTGAAAAAATTTGTAACCGCCGGTTCGGAATTGGTGCAGATGGCTTGATTCTGTTGGAAAACCATTCTGACTTTGATTTTGAAATGGTTTACTTCAATGCTGATGGTCGGGAAAGCAGTATGTGTGGAAATGGAGGACGTTGCATCGCTGCCTTCGCCAACCATTTGGGTATTGTTGGAGACACCTGTCTTTTTTTGGCGATAGACGGCCCACATGAAGCTAAAATCCGGACCAGCTCCACCGATGCAAGTTGGGTTGAACTAAAAATGACGGATGTAAACCAGATCGAACAAACGGAAGGCGCCTTCGTGTTAAATACCGGCTCGCCACATTATGTGAGGTTTGTGGATCATTTGGCACAGTGTGATATGGTCAGGGAAGGACAAGCAGTGAGATATAGTAAAAGATGGGAAAAAGAAGGTATAAACGTAAATCTGGCAGGTTTGAACAAAGATAATAAAGGCATAGATATCCGGACCTACGAACGAGGTGTTGAAGATGAAACCCTGGCATGTGGCACAGGTGTAACAGCTGCAGCTATTTCAGCGTTCATCCTTCAGAATCTGCCATTCGGCGAGTTTGAAATACCCGTTCATGCCAAAGGAGGCGATCTTTCGGTGCGATTTACGGCGAATCCAGACGGCAGTTTTACCAACATTTGGTTATGCGGTCCGGCTGAGCGTGTATTTGAAGGCACTATCCATTTATAAGCCATGAATAAAACAATTACCCTACTGCTGTTTCAGCTTTTTACATGCACAATATTTGCCCAAACAGATAGCATTCCAGCGTCCAAATCCGAATCCAGGGCAAATAAAATTATCAATTCCAGAAAAGAGTTGCTTAGCTCTTTTTTGCTGGAAGATCCAGCTGGCGCCGGTTTGTGGATGGACTCTCTATCCCGACTGGAAGACCATCTGTACGCTGGTTTGATTTGGGATGAACGATGGCTATTATATTACTGGACCGAATCCTACGGCACTCTGCTGGCTGAAGTCAGTACGTTTAATGAACAGCAACGAGCCATTCAATCCTGGAAAATACAGCCACCTAAAGACAGTTTATTTGAATGGATTGATATAACCCTGAATGAACGCAAATACGACTTGTTTGGCAGCATCCGTAATGCTTTTTTGAATGAAGAAGAAAAAGCATTTACCACGCTTTTGCTGGAATATCTGCTTAGACTAAACCACGAAGAAGAAGAATGGGCTGCCCGTTTGGAAGCCTTTGAAACCCGTTACCCTTCTTCATCCTACAATTCATTTATCCGGAGCATTAAGCCCTTCATTCAAAAGCCCTCCAAACATGCTTTAGGAATTTCTGGCGGATTCCAGGCTGGCAACTGGACAGATCAACTGGAAAGAAACATAGGGGCGCCCTATGCCATGCAATTTGACCTGTATTACTGGTCGCGCCGTTGGACTTATTTATTTGATGTAAGCTTTAGTGGACCATTTATCAGAAGAGATATTCCGGTAAAAAATGTGATCTGGCCAGAAGAAGACCCAACCAGTTTTTCCACCTTCGGCCTTCAAATTGGTTACGATGTAATTAACCGACCTAAAATCAGGGTATATCCCAGCATTGGAGGCGGATTTGGTGTTCTAAAGCCAACGGAGCCGGAGGAAGATGAAGACCCATTGCCTGAGTATTATGACTACTTCAAATTTAGAGAATTCCACATAGCTGCGGCCCTCACCACTGATATAAAGCTGTTTACCCAAAACAATACTGACTGGAATTCACCCAAAGGCTCTTACCATGGTATTCGACTTAAATTAGGGTGGAACAAACTCAATTTTGGCAAAAAAAATGAGTACCTTCGGGGCGAATTGCTTTATTTATCCGTCCATTACAACCTTTTTGCCATTATACCTCAGCCCTGATCGCACACATTCACTTAATCGCCCACATTGTCTCTTATGTCCTTTGACTGGCTCTCAGATTTGCAACCACTTTTTGATGCCCAGAAATCCTGGCACGATGGCACCTATGGCAAATCTGTTTCGCTACACCTGCTAAGCGCTTCTGATACGCCATTTACGATTGCCTGTGGAGCAGATTTGTTGGCAGAACATGTGCGCAGATTTCGGTTCACTCTGCAAGTCATTCAAAGGCTGGGGCATGTAACTGACCATCAAGGCAGGTCCATGTTCTCTGAGAGCTTTTTAAATCACCTGCAACGCATCCGACTTCGCGCGCATGTAAGTGCTGCACCTGAAGGCACGCTGTTGTTGCCAGGAGAACCCATGTTGACGATTGTTGCTCCGGAGTTGCAATATCGATTGCTTCAATCCGCCATCCAATTGCTGATCTGGGACTCAAGTACGATCGCTACGGCAGCAGCACTGGAACAATGGCAATCCGGCCGTTTTTCAGAAGAGGATACTCCACACCCGCCCCGACTTCCTTTCAACCCGCAAGGTTGGGGCGCCCGGGCATGGTATATTGGGGGCGGAAATACAGCCTCGGAACTTAGTCCAGCAGCTAAAGCATGGGCTGGTTTTGTGCAGGTAGAAAATCAGGATGAGCAGCCCCTGGTTCAAATCCGCCGACTTTTTAAAGGGGAAATTCCCTTGGGGGATGTATGGTTAACTGCTCATATGGATGCTGAAGCAAGTGTAAGCCATACCCATATTTCCTTTCAAAATGAATTGACCCGTCAAAGTATAGACATCCAAATGTCCAGATTTCAAAACCTGCTCCAACCTGTACTTATAAAGGGTCATCCGGCATTTAATTCGCCAAGTTTAGACTATCTGCGACAGCGAACCTGGAAACAGCTCGAGGCATTTCATCAATGTGGACTTGAAAATTATCCCAGAGGTTGGTTTATCCACTCCTGAAACATGGTGAGTGCACACTCACTCGTTTTTTAGCGCTTTTTTATAGGTATCCAAGCATCTTTGCCGGGCAAAGCTGTGTTCAACAATCGGTTTTGGGTACGAGGGGGTGCCAAATTCCGGCACCCATTTGCGGATATATTTGTACTGCGGATCAAATTTTTTAGTTTGTTCTGAAGGATTAAAAATCCTGAAATAGGGCGCTGCATCCGTACCACAACCCGCGGCCCATTGCCACCCACCGGAATTACTTGCCAGGTCATAATCTAATAATTTTTCCGCGAAATAGGCCTCACCCAATCGCCAGTCGAGTAACAAATGTTTGCTTAAAAAACTGGCAACTATCATTCGCACCCGGTTGTGCATATATCCGGTTGCGTTTAGCTCCCGCATTCCGGCATCTACAATTGGATAGCCTGTTCTTCCTGCTTTCCATTGCGCTAATTCTTCCGGTGCATCTCTCCATGCTACAAAATCATAAGCTGGCCGAAACGGATGGCCAACGACATGAGGAAAATGCGCCAGAATCTGACTATAGAAATCGCGCCAGATGAGTTCGTTCAGGAAGGTAGCATTGAGCGAAAGCGCATGAAGGGCCTTCTCCCGGATGCTAATCGTTCCGAATCGAAAATGAATGCCCAGTTTGGAGGTGCCTTCGATACCCGGAATATCCCTTGTCTTATCATAATTCCGGATCAAGCCCCGTGTCACCTGATCCGGGGGGAAAACAACGCCGGATGCGCTGAATCCGATTTCTTCCAGGCTGGGAAATAAAGGGACTTGAAAGGTTGCAGGAATTTGGCTTGCCTGGATAAATTGGCTGAAATAGCGTTGGTTTGGATACGGTTTCAGGAAAAAAGAAACTTCAGCGATATTTCCCGCCTCATCCTTCAGGGTACTCTTGCGGGATTGCAGCTTTTCCAGCCATTTTTTGGAATACGGCGTAAAAACGGTGTAAGGCAAGTCATCTGATTTCAATACTTCGGATTTTTCAAAGATCACATGGTCCTTAAAGGTATGGAAAGAAACGTTTTGCGCTGCTAACACGCCTCGCACCTGTTCATCACGCAGTATGGCATAGGGCTCAAAATCGTGATTCGTATACACTGACTGTAGGGAGGGGATTTTTGCCAACGCAGCCCATATATCTTCGGGCTGCCCTTGAAACACCCATAAAGTGCTGCCCATGGACGCTAATTGGGCTTTCAATCGAACCAACATTTGGTGGATAAAATCCACACGGGCATCTCGTTTATCGGTAAGATCGTCCAGAATATTCCGGTCAAATATAAAAATGGGCAATACCGGATTACCTGATTTCAAGGCGTGGTATAACCCTGCATTGTCGTCCAAACGCAAATCGCGGCGAAACCAAAAAATTGAAAATGGATGATTCATGACATCAGTTCGAATGCGCAGCTAAACAACTAATGTCAGGTAATGTTCTTAACGAATCACTACATCCTGAATATAAGCCTCGCCCAGTTCATCATTGATCAAATCACGAATTTTATCTTTGGCATAAGACAATTCATGTTTCAAGGGCGCAGACAGTATTGTCAGGTACAATACACCTTTTCGAACGGTAATTTGGGACGTATAGGTGGAGATGGTTTTGCCCATCAGTTTTGCCCATAAACCCTGAATTCGCACTTCATTCAGCTGAGTCCCTAACCGGTACTCCTGAATCATGGCACGCATGGCCTCGGCAAGTGTGAAATCATTTTTTTGACGCATGGCTCCGCAAAAATAGTGATTAGAAAACACTCCTCGTCACTTTCCGGTCACAAACCTCCAGTCATTCGTCTGGCAGCGCATCCCTACCCTATTTTTGCGCCGTAAATCAGCCATACCTTATATGTCAGAACTCATGTCCCAATCATTATTTATCCGAGCCGCTAATGGTGAAAAAACTGAACGTCCTCCTGTATGGCTCATGCGTCAGGCTGGCCGTATTTTGCCACAGTACCGCGCTTTACGCCAAAAATTTCCGGATTTTAAAGCCTTTGTCAAAACACCGGCAGCGGCTGCCGAGGCCACCATTCAACCAGTAGATGAATTGAAGGTTGATGCTGCCATCATATTTTCAGACATTCTGGTGATCCCGGAAGCTATGGGACTGGATTATGAAATGATTGAAGCCAAAGGCCCCCGGTTCCCTAAAACCATTCAAAATCAAGAAGATATCAATATCCTTAGATCTGGAACAGAGGCGGCGGCAAACCTGGAATACGTGTATCAGGCGCTTCGCTTAACCAAACAGGAGTTGAACGGACGTGTTCCTTTAATTGGATTTGCAGGCGCCCCCTGGACTATACTGGCCTACATGGTGGAAGGTGGCGGCAGCAAAACATTTTCCAAGGCCCGCAAAATGTTGTACGCCGAGCCGCTCCAGGCACACGCCTTGTTACAAAAAATTACAGACACAACCATCGCTTACCTGAAGCAACAAGTAGCTGCAGGTGCTGATCTGATTCAATTATTCGATTCCTGGGCGGGAGAACTGGCGCCCGCTCATTATCAGACGTTTGCCATACCCTACCTGCAACAAATTTGTGATGCGTTGCCAGAGGTGCCCAAAACTATTTTTGCCAAAGGCGCCTGGTTTTCGCTGGAAGCTTTAGGTCAAACCTCCTGTCAGGTAATAGGGCTTGACTGGAATACCAGCCCAATGTTTGCCCGGGAAAAAATGGGAGGATCTAAAGTGCTACAGGGCAATCTGGACCCCTGTACCTTATATGCAGATGCCCATACGATCCGACAGGAAACACTAAAAATGATTCAGGATTTTGACGGCAAACATATTGTCAACCTCGGACACGGTGTTTATCCGGACACCCCATTAGATGGTGTGAAGGCCTTTGTAGATACCGTTAGAAGTTATGAGTCATAGGAAGCTGACCTAAAAGTCGCATTTTATTTTACCGCAGAGTCGGAGAGACGCAGAGGTAAAATTAACTTATGAGACACCCCCTTTCCGTTATAAGTGGTAAATTTGTCAGTATTATTCCCAAAACCCATTCAAGCAACACTCCATGAAAATCGTCATTATAGGCGCGGGGCGAATAGCCTGGCACTTAGGCAAACGCCTGAAAAGCAAGGGTTTACCTGTTGCTCAGGTGATCAGCAGAACCGCCGGTCATGCCGAATCACTGGCAGAAGTTTTACAAGCTCAATGGACTGACCTTCCGGCGGAAATCATACCGGATGCCGATTGGATTATACTTGCTGTTAAAGATGACGCCATTGTGGAAGTTGCAGAGGCCTTTGCACCTCATGTCCGGGAAGCACTGGTAACACACACTTCGGGTGGCACAGCCGGTGCCGTTTTAGCCAAATATTTTAGCAGATACGGCGTTTTTTACCCACTTCAATCTTTTTCGAGAGAGCACACCCCTGTTTGGTCAAAAATCCCTTTTTGTGTAGACGCTGCTCATCCCGAAGATGTGCTTCAACTTAAAAAAACGGCCAAAACAATCGGAAATCTGGTGTATCGGGTGAATGATGAACAAAGGGCTTTGCTCCACGTAGCCGCCGTATTTGCCAACAACTTTGCCAACCGTTGCTTTGCAATTGCCGAAAAAATTCTGGATGAAAAAGACCTGCCCTTTGAATTATTGCATCCGCTTATGGAAGAAACACTTGCCAAAGCCTTGCAGGATTCGCCAGAAAGAATGCAAACAGGTCCGGCTATGCGTGGCGACACAGACACGGTTAAACGCCACTTGCATTTGTTGCAAAAACATCCGGAATGGCAGAATATCTACAGGATTCTTTCAGATGACATTAACCCGGAACTAAGGTAATTACCAATCCTTTTTGGATCTTTTTTCCGGGCTCGACTGATCAGCGGCGCGATATTTTCGGGCATTTTTTCGATCTTCGTTACCGATGGCAGTTTCTAACAGGCGCTTAGCTTCCTCCTTCTTTAATTCTTGCTGCTTTTGTTGGGGTTGCTCCTGTGGTGGAGGGCCTGGTTGCTCCTGCTGATGTTCCGGATTTTGCTGGTTGTTTTTATCTTTTTGTTGGGGTTGATTTGGTTGCTGTGACGGATCCTGTTGGTTCTGCTGCTGCTCTTGTTGTTGTTGATTTTTCTGCTGTTGTTCTTTCTCCCGCTTCATGTCTTCCTCCAGCTTTTTTTTAGCCATCTGCAAGTTTATTTTAGTCTCCTGATCTCCCGGCCTGTACCGCAGGCTCTGTTCATACGCCTTCACCGCCTCTTTGTATTTTCTTTGCTTGAGCATTGCATTTCCCACATTGTGCCAGGTATCTGCTTTTTCAGGACCAGTCAATCCTTCATCCCTCGATGCAGCTTGTTGAAATCGCTGACCAGCTTCT
>JAEUUS010000629.1 GCA_016787545.1 Saprospiraceae bacterium | reverse complement strand
TGAAAGCCACCCCTATGCCATGCCTATGACCGGCTCAGGGGAAGAAGAATCTGTAAACAACATTTCCCTGGAAGACATCAAAGGATTTTACAGCAAATGGCTCCGTCCAAATAATGCGACCATCGTAGTAACGGGTGATATTTCTTTGGAAGAGCTTACCGCCAAATTGGAAAAACGCTTCAGTGGCTGGCAACAGGGAACCTTGACCAAAAAGGTAATTCCGGAAGTAAAAAGCACGAATACATCGAACAAAATTTTCCTGATCGACCGTCCTGAAAGTCAGCAAAGCCTGATTGTAGCCGGATATCTGACCAAACCATACGGCCAGATAGATGAAGTGGCCATGGAACAAATGAACAATGTGTTGGGTGGCGATTTCACCAGCCGTATCAACATGAACATCCGTGAAGACAAGCGTTGGAGTTACGGTGCGCGTTCTACTATCCAGAACACCCGCGGCCAGCGTCCTTTCGTAGTGTTTGCTCCGGTTCAATCCGACAAAACCAAGGAAAGTATCCAGGAAGTTATCAAAGAGGTGAACCAGTTTGTGGGTGAAAAACAAATGACCCAGGCTGAGTTTGACAAAACCAAGCAAAACACGGTGCTCGGCATGAGCGGTATGTGGGAAACCAACGCCGCAGTGAACGGAAGTGTGCGGGACATCGTTAAGTACAACCTCCCTGATGATTATTGGCAAAAATACAGCGCCAAAGTGCAGGGTCTTTCCCTCAAAGACGTTCAATCTACCGCTAAAACCATCGTTCAACCCAACAACCTGGGTTGGTTCATGGCGGCAGATGCGAACAAAACCCTGCCAGGGCTGAAAGAATTGGGCATGGAAATTATTCAAATCGACACCAACGGCAAAGTTGTGAACGCCAAACCGAAGCCGTAGGCGAGTGTGCCAGTGTGCGAGTTTCTGAATGTTTGAGTTGGCGTTAGGCTTGATGGAAGCACCGGAACTTGTGCATGATTACACTATTTTTCATGAGCCACTCCTGATCAGGGGTGGCTCATGTGTTTTGGGTTGGAGTGTTGTCTTGACCAACCTGAAAATCTGCCGGAAAGAATTTCCAGGAATCTCTCAACTTTGCCATTCAGAGTATAGCAGCACCTGCGACATGGATAAACTTTTAGCCGTCAACAATTTATGCATTGATTTCGTCTCGGATCGGGACACGGTACGCGCCGTAGACGGCATCTCTTTTTCCCTGAACAAGGGAGAAACCCTGGGAATTGTTGGCGAATCCGGATCCGGCAAATCTGTAAGTTCTTTATCCATCATGCGTTTGCTTCCCGTAGCGGCCAGATGCCAGGCCGACAGTGCCGTGTACTGGAAAAATGAAGCAACCAATTTGCTTACCATTCCGGATGATCAGATGCAGAAAATTCGCGGCGCCCAGATTGCCATGATTTTCCAGGAGCCAATGACCTCGTTGAATCCGGTTTTTCGCTGCGGAGAACAGGTTACGGAAGCCATTCAGATTCACCAGAAAGTAGATTTTGAGACGGCTAAAAAGCAGGCACTTACCTGGTTCGAAAAAGTAAAACTGCCTGATCCTGAACGCATTTTCAACGCTTACCCGCACCAGATTAGTGGCGGTCAAAAACAAAGGGTAATGATTGCCATGGCCATGTCTTGCAATCCGGATCTGCTCATAGCGGATGAACCCACCACGGCCCTGGATGTAACGGTGCAAAAAGCCATTCTTGAATTAATGCGGGAATTGCGTACCGAAACCGGCTTGTCGATGTTGTTCATCAGTCACGACCTGGGTGTTATTTCCGAAATCTGCGATCGGGTCATTGTTATGCATCAGGGTAAAGTGGTAGAGGAAGGTCCGGTGGAGCAGGTGCTCAAAAACCCCACACATCCGTACACCAAGGGATTAGTAGCTTGTAGACCCTCGCTCAAACAAAAATTGTGGCGCATGCCAACGGTGCCTGATTTTCTTGAACGAGGACATTTTGATGCCAGGGTGATTACACAGGAGGAGGATCAATCCCGCCGCACACAACTACAGTTGCAACCACCCCTATTGGAAGTCAGCCATTTACAGGTCAGGTACCCGGCACATAAAAACTGGTGGGGCAAGGTCACTTCCTGGACGAATGCTGTTCAGGACATCAGTTTTGAGGTTTATCCAGGCGAAACTTTCGGTTTAGCCGGTGAATCAGGCTGTGGCAAAACCACCCTGGGAAGAACCATAGCCAGACTAACTGATGCCCATTCTGGATCTATAAAATACAAAGGTCAGAATCTGCTGACCATGAGCGACGCGGAATTTCGGCCTTTTCGGAAAGAGATACAGGTGGTTTTTCAGGATCCCTATGCTTCCTTAAATCCTAAAATGACCATAGGTGAGGCAATAATGGAGCCCATGAAAGTGCACCGATTATACGGCGATGATGCTGCGAGAAAAGCCAAAACTGTTGAGTTATTGGAAACGGTTGGGCTAAAAGCGGATCATTTTAAGCGTTACCCACACGAATTCTCCGGTGGTCAACGCCAGCGCATATGTGTAGCGCGCGCATTGGCACTGGAGCCCAAATTTCTGGTATGCGATGAAATGGTGTCGGCCCTTGACGTATCTGTGCAAGCCACCGTACTGAACTTACTGATGGAATTGCGGGAAACCTTTGGGCTGACTTATCTCTTTATATCTCACGATCTAAGCGTGATCAAACAAATGTGCGACCGGCTTTTGATCATGAACCAAGGACAAATGGAGGCTTTGGGGTATCCGGAGGATATTTATAACCGTCCGGAACGACCCTATGTACAGAAACTGATTGAAGCCATACCGGGGAGGTGACAGTGGACGGTGGACGGTGGACATTTTGCTTTAAATATTTAGAAAGGGTACACATTTTTCAGCAAGATACTTTGCCCCGTCCTTTAGGGCGGGGAATAGAGTTAAAGAACAATTGTAGGGGCTTAAGCCCCATGAAATGAAAGGGCTAAAGCCCCTCCAACTTATTGTGATCTTCCATCCCCACTCTAAAGGTTGGGGCGAAGTATCTTACGGAAAAATGTGCCCCTTCCAAAATATACATATTATGTTTAACATAATCACTTAATTTTGTTCAAAAAGTTAAACAAAAAGACTTTTGATGGGTTATATCCATAATTTTCAAAATTGCACAACCCATTCTGAACATGTCCAACCCTCCTTCAACTTTCCAACAAACTTTGCTGCTGACAGACGAAGAGCTAGGCGATGAGCATATCATGACTTCTCTGGAAACACCGCTCAGGCCTGATGCTTTTGCGCTTTCTGATGAAGAGAAGATGCAGCAAATCGAAATGCATTTCCGTGAAATTATGCTGACGCTGGGGCTGGATCTGACTGACGATAGCCTGCGTGGCACTCCCAAGCGTGTGGCTAAAATGTACGTGCAGGAAATTTTCAGTGGCTTGAATCCCAAAAACAAGCCCAAAGCGGCCTTGTTCGACAACAAATACCAGTATAGAGAGATGTTGGTGGAAAAGGACATTACCTTCTACTCCAATTGTGAGCACCATTTTGTGCCAATCATTGGCAAGGCGCACGTGGCTTATATCTCCAATGGAGAAGTAATCGGCTTATCCAAACTAAACCGCATTGTACAATACTTTGCCAAACGTCCGCAGGTGCAGGAGCGTTTGACTATGCAGATTGCGCAGGAACTCTGCCAGATTTTAGGCACTGATGATGTAGCTGTACTGATTGATGCCCAACACCTTTGCGTTTCTTCAAGGGGCGTACAGGATGTTAACAGCAGTACGGTAACGGCATATTATGGCGGGGCATTCCAAAAAGACGCCAAAAAGAACGAGTTTTTGCAGTATTTGAAACTGTCTAAGCCGGTGGACGGTGGACGGTTGTGGTGCGACATAAAGGTTTGACGCTGTTGCGACATAAAGTTTTAGCATATTATTTTAGTTCTTTGACAAGTTAGATTGAATAACTGATCCCGATCAAAACGGGAATCAGACAATACTTTGAGGATATTATTCCGTTCATCGAGCACTGTCCATTGCGGTTCATCAGACCTTAATTTGATGAAAACAATTTTTCGTTTATGTGCAGCTCCGATGGAAAATGGCTTATCGTAGATTACAACCATTCCATTTTCACCCACTTTTCGTGCCATGACTAGCTTAGACAGATGCTCATAAGCCTTTAGCTCATCGAAAATCGCCTGATTAAAGGGGCGTGTTTTGGCGTAAAGGCTTTTGTACAGATTTGCTCTTGTAACCTTGCCAAGCCGGAGGACTGGATATTTTTCTCTTTGAATAAGGCAAGCCTCATCTAGTTGCTGCTGCAAAGCATTCAGGTCAGCGCATTTCTTAACCTCTGCCCAACGACTCGTTGTGCCCTGTGCTCGCTCTACCTTAGAGTTATCCGTGGGACGTCGTGGACGGTTTAGAATAGGTATGATTCCCCAGGCTTTTAGCCAAAGAGACATGATAGACACCACATCTCGGCAGGGTATTCCAAATGGGAGGCCATTATCAGTACGAATAGCTTTGGGCATAGTCCATGTTTGGAATAGCTCAATCAAAAATGAACGAATCTCTTCCAACGGCACCTGTGAAATCCTTCCGTGGGGGGAAAGCCCTTGCTGCAAGCAAAGCCCCAGTTCCTTCGTCTACTACCGTTAAGTAGCAGGTTTCCACTCCGTTTTGCATTGAAAATCGCTCCTTGGCATCTATTTGCCAAGAGTCATGAGCAATTCGGGATTGGTCTACCGGTATTGGGGGAGGAAGAATCGAGGTTGGCAACTTCCCGCTACTCGAAAAGATTCGGCGCTGATATTGTCGAATGCTCCTGAGCCGAAGCGTAGGATATTTCTCCGAAACTTTAAGCAAAATCAATGGAACGCCCCAACTTGGATGTAGATGCTTGATCAGCCGAACTAGCCTGAAGGCTATTTCATCAACCTGCTTAACCCTAAGACCACACCGCTCATAAGATACACATAAGGCAGCCTCGCCTCCTGCCCTATAACGCTTCCAGATGTTTTGAACAGTCCCAATCCCTATGTGAAGGGCTTCTGAAACTTGGGCGTGTGTTTGCCCAGATTGTTTTAACTGAATAATCTGTTGCCGAACGGCAATTGATTTTGCTTGGCCCATATGAATAATTCAATCTGACTTGTCAATGAACTGCAAAAGTAAACGTCAAACCTTATTGTCGCACCATGCCGTCAAACCTTTATGTCGCACCACAGCCGTCTACCGTTCACCGTCTAACGTATAGGAAGCATCAAAATTACGCAAGTGGCCACATTTTGCAGGAATGTAACAAAAAAAGGTGGATTTTAGGATGATGTTAACGGAAAGGGGCATACTAAAAAAGCCACGCTCGACTTTTCGAACGTGGCTACTCCCCTTTGAGCCTGTCTGTCAGGCTCGGTTAAACACTATTTTTATCGAAGCTTAGAACGTGAACGAACTCAGGTCTTCAAAATCCAGACCCTGTGCGCCCCATTGGTTGGTATTGGTTACCAAGGCCATAGGGGTAAACCATGGATCAATTTCGCTCAAACCCAACAAAAGTGGCAGCAGGTTGGAACGGTTGATGGCAAGATGATTAAGGTTGCGGTCAAAACCGATGCCGCAGTTTCCGCCTGCAAAATTGGCCGCAGGCGCCAGCTCGGTCATGAACTGTGCAATGCCCCCTACAGGAATCCGGTATAGTTGTGCCGGCAACGTACCCACCCCGGGACGTGCAGCAGCGCCCACCAGGTACGGAACGATGGTGCCCGGATCCATTACAAAGCTCAACCCGCTTAATTGGCGTGCCGCAATCCCTGGCACGGCAATGGGCGCTGAGTAAACGGTGTAGTTACCATTGATATCCAGCGTAATCTGGATCAGTTCATTGGTATTGTTCTGCAAACCAATAAAGATCTGATTCACCGGATCCCATTCCAGATCAGATACTGGTCCGGTTGGACAAATGGAATTAAACGCGCTGCAGGTACCTAAACCGAATGGCGGCGGAAGCGGGTTGTTCACATTGACTTTCAAAAGCATATTATTGTAGGCCGGGTTGTTGTTGCCATCGCCGGTAGTGATGAAAAACTGTCCAAAACTGGTACGACAAATGCCTTTGATATCCTCAATAGGAATCAGGTTATTGTTGGGATCCAGCACAGCAGCAGCGAACTGATTGGTTACCAGGCCGGTGGCTTCATCTATTTCCACAATGACGCTGGGTACACCCGGAACGAACACCGTAACGCCATAAGTAAAGCCCTCTGGCGAACGATTGGAGGAGGGAGTGGCTGTTTTAACTTCTGTCGGAATAAGGGAATCTTTCTGACATGCATTGAAAGAAACAAGTGCCATCACCAAGCCAAAGGCCGACAGCAATTTGATTGAAAATTGTTGCATAATGAACGTGATTTTGGGTTAAGTAAATGAATGACAGGAGTTCATGTGGATTTGGAGCAGGCTGATTGCGCAACAGCAAGACAAAGGTGAGGGCGCCGGGCACGCCTTAAAAAGTACACTTTTTGGACTGTTATTTGTCGGGGAAACGACTATTATGCAGGGCAATTAAGGGATCGACAAGGGCAGGCCGGGTGCCTGGGAACAGCAACCTATGTGGTATTTTTGCGTTCTGACGGCAAAAAAGCAAGGATTTTGCCCTGTCTGGCGCCAGCCACAGCAAAGGCCAGAGCCGGCGGGAGAGGCCAGTGAAAAAAATACAGATTTCCGGAAGTTTACCGAACTGGTCAGGCCAGCGCCTTCGCTTTTTCTATCAGCCAGCCGCGTTCGCTGATAGCTTTTTTGCTTTGAATGCGCTCCACGAGTCGCTCCGAGCGTTTTTTATCCCTGGCAGGCGACTGGATAATCTGGATCAGCATGTTCAAAAAATTCAGATTCATTTCCCGGAATTTGGCTGAAATAGCCTTGGGGGCGGTGCGCTCAATATACTTGCGGAAAGCAAAAATTTTGTACTCCAGTAAATCAGACTGCAACTCAAACAGGATTTTTAACTCCAGCAGGCGTTCCATCATATGGTAATGCGAGGAGGATGGAATTTGTGGCACATGCTCCAGGGCTTCCTCCCATTTACCGGCAGCAAACAGGCAGGTGGCGATATTGAGTTTGTAAAAATTACTGTTTTCATCTCCGCCAATGATCCGGTCTTTATATGCTTCGGTGAATTCCTGTGCCCAGATATGTTGGCCGGCTCGGGTGGCTGCTTGTACCAAATTAAGGTAGTAGGTAGGTTGAATTTTGTTATCCCATGTAAGATATCCCGCGGCCAAGTTCTCTTGATGTACTTCATGTATTATTGGTATTACATTGAGGTGCCCACTATTGATCAGGAAACTTCCCATGTTACGAAGGTAGGCGTATAGTTGAGATTTCATGAGGAAGGAAAGCGACTTTTCATTGTTTCTAATCAGAGCAAGTAACTCCTCAAATTCTTCCGTAAGCAGCATATCCTTTCTTAAATATGCCTGTATTTTTAAAGTGATATTCAACAATAAACTACTTTGTTGATGAACCTCAATACTGGCCTCCATCCATTCCAGATTGGGCAGTTGAGCTCCCTTTTGTTGCGTCAAATAGCGATTTACTAATTCAGTACGGTAATTAAAATAATAGGCATCAAGGCTTTGGATCAAGTCTGAAAGGTTCAGGTCGCTCCTGAACTGGTTGTGCTCACTTTCCCATTCATGTAGTTCTTTTGACAAAGCAAGGGATGTTTGGTAAGATTTGAGGGATTCCTCACTTTGTTCTTTCTCCTGATTAATCATTTTAGAAATGGCCTGATGAAAACGTTTTTCCATCCCTCGCTCCCTTAGCCAGGCCACCCAATCAAGCTGGGTTTGCAATTCATTGTTATCGGCGTTGTAGCGTTCCCAAAGGGCAAACTGTTTCAGATTGCGGGTGAGTTCCGACTTCAATTTTTCCAGCTTGCCCGGTATGGCCGCCGTGCCGGAGAATACGCGTTCGTACAGGTTCTTTTTGTCCAGTTGTTCTTCCGAAAAATCCGGTGCGGCTTCCAGTATGATATGGTACAGGGAAAGCAGGTCTTTGGCAGAAGACCTGGCCTGAAAATAGGGCGATTGCAGGAACAGGGAGAAGGATTCCCGCTCGTCTTTATTAAGCGCCTGTACGATGTCTAACAGATAACTTTGCTTCATGTTGGCATCCGCTGGTATAACTGAAAAAAAGTGTACTTTTTTTGGCAGGAGTGCCGAAGGTACATTTGTACCTAAACTTAATCAATTCCGATGCATATGTCTGTAAAAAACTTCCTTTTCTTCATCCTTCTCGGCTTTTCCGGCCTGCTTAACGCCGAACGGTCGGCTAATATTTCCCCAGCTCCTATTGAGTCGCAATGTAATCTCCCGGCGCCCACCAACTTCCAGGTAGTGAATATTGGTACTACCTGGGTGGACCTGACCTGGATCCCATCCAGCCCAGGCAGTTGGCATCGGATCAGAACTTACGAAACCAGTAGTGGTAATCTGGTGAGTAATATTTTGGTTCCACCAGGAATTTTGGTGCAACGGGTAAATGGCCTTCAACCAAACACAGAATACACATTCAAAATCAATGCCATTTGTGAGGATGGTTCTGATAGTAATGAGTTGACAGAAGCTGACGCTACTACTTTTATTGGTGAGCTCATCATAATCGGTTACGAATCCAGTGCTGCTACTGTAAACTGCACTATTCAAGCGCAGAACGGAAGTTGCACATTCCCTATGAATGGCTTTCAAACTGGTTTCATGGTTCGTTCTACACAAGATCCATCAATCAAACGTAGATTTTTTGCTGGTAAAAATACTGCCCCATCTAGCAATGCTTTGTTCTCCGTCAGTCTGAAAAAGGATAATTTAGGAGAGAGCCTTGCCATTCAGTGTGATCAGCTGGATCCATATGCACTAGGGAAAAAATATCAAGTTAAATACGAAGACCAAGTGGTTGTAGAATTTGAATTGTCTCACAACTACGTTCAGGATATTGGAGTACTTACCTGTACTCAAATCTCACAAAATTTTGAAGTGGTCAAATTCGTAACCCCACCTCAACCCAATGGCGGTCTCGGTGGCGGCGGCACCTTCAACGGCGGCTCCATCGGTACACTGGAGGAAAGCAATACACTGGTGGCCGGCACCATGCCTAATCCGTTCAGTGATCAGCTGAGCGTTCAATTAGAACAGTTCAGTGAAGCGCCTGTACAATTGAGCCTCTTCAACCTCAACGGTCAGCGTGTGCTGGATCAGTCCTTCACGGGCGGTTCAGAAACCTACACCCTGAACACAGCCCAAATTCCGGCCGGATTCTACCTGCTACGGGTGGAATTGAACGGCGAGGTACAAACAGTCAAAGTGGTTAAAACGCAGTAGTTTTTACTGTTAGTGACAGGGTGACTGGCAGTCACCCTGTCACTAAAAAACCAGCGCCTCAGCAGTAAAAAAATAAAATCAGGTGATTAATATTTTCCTTCCGGGCATCCTGTAAACCCGATGTATTAAAACAAGCTTCATTACACCCATGCAAAACATGAGTCACCTCCGGTTGGGGGTGGCTCTTGTTGCATTTTGGGGATGGGGCAATTGGTTCTTTAGGAGGTCCTGTCTTACGATTTGCGTTTAAGAGCATGCTGGGAATTTTCTTGCCGGGCCAAAAACCGGCCATTTTTCACCTTTTTTCAGTCACGTAACTCAGCCTATGCTTTTTCAAAAACGCAAAAGCTGACGAAGAAAGCTCAAATTTTTGCCTCCGTCAGAAAACCCCCAACATGCTCTAATGGTCTACAAAGGTTGGACCTCTTGCGAGGTCCGGATTGCGCGTTGTATTTGATTTTGCTACAGAGGTTAGACCTCTTACGAGGTCTTTCTCTCGGTCGCTGTTTTTTTTTAATACTTACTGTAAGTAATGGTGTTTGGCAAATAGAAAATGTGTACCCTTTCAAAAAATGAAATATGAGAATCGTTGCGACATTTATCCTGGAGTTACTTCATCAATAATTATCTCCAGATTATTCCTACTCACCACAAAACGAATACTATGCCCACCAGTCAACCCTGTAACCGCAGCCCCCGTACTGGCAGTGCCAAACTGCGTCACCTGGCGGTTGGTAGTGAGGTCGGTAACGGTAACGGTGTAATTGCCGCTGGTGCCAAAAGAAGTCCAGGACATCAGAGCCGTTCCACCGTCAGACATGGTCACGCTGAGAGAAGGATCATCCGAGGTTTGACTGGGGGTGTTGGCTGCATTTGCAGATAGCATAAAAAGCAGCAGCAGACATGAAGTGATGGTACGAATCATGGTGTGGAAAATGTTAGGTAGTTATTGTTGTTCTATTATACCAAGCTTTCAGCCTGGGGTTATATCTTCAATAATTATCTCCTGATTATTCCTACTCACCACAAAACGAATACTATGCCCACCAGCCAACCCTGTAACCGTAGCCCCCGTACTGGCAGTGCCAAACTGCGTCACCTGGCGGTTGGTGGTTAAATCGGTAACGGTAACGATATAATTGCCGCTGGTGCCAAAAGAAGTCCAGGACATCAGGGCCGTTCCACCGTCAGACATAGTCACAGTAAGAGAAGGATCATCTGAGGTTTGAATAGGGGTGTTGGCTGCATTTGCAGATAGCAAAAAAAGCAGCAGGAGACATGAAGTGATGGTGCGAATCATGATGTGGAAAATTGGATGGATGAACGATAAAAAATGCCTGACTAACCCTAATATCAAAGGATAATCAGGTCTTCAACAACAATAATCCAGGTTGCCACCGACACAACGCAACCACCTGAGCGGTTGCACTGTGTCGGGTTTGCCTTTTTTACCTTATAGAGAAACATACGCCATTAATGCTGCTGTAACAGCACCAGTTTTTTGGTACACATCTGGCCATCCGCCCATTGGCAGGTTACCAAGTATACACCGTCTACCCATGCCAGTTCGTTGAGATTCAAGTTGATGGATTCGGTTCCGGGCGCAATTTCCAGGGTGGTTATCAAACGACCCAATTGGTCTGTTACGCGCAATTGCCCGGATAACGCTATGGCTTCAAACCGGATGTTTAAATCGGTACTGGCCGGATTAGGCGTAAGTGTCATTAGATCCTCCTTGGAAATGAACCCTGTGCTTTGTCCCTTACTGCCACTCATACCCGGCCCACAGTCTACACAAGGGCCAACCATATCGCCATGGTTGAAATGCACCGGTAATGCATTTTTATTGATACAAAGCAGATTCCCGTTGTGACAGATCATGATCCGGTTGGTTGGGCATTTCCACAAAGGACTATAATCTGCATAGTTGAGCAACTGACTGCAATCCGGAATACCATCCTGATTATTGTCCATGGTGTCGTCTCCCCCCGGACACACATCACATACATCCCCTACTCCATCGCAATCTGTGTCTAACTGATCCGGATTGGCGGTGTTTTTACAGTTGTCGGTATCGTTACAAATGCCGTCGCTGTCGTTATCTGCACATCCAACCGGCGTACATCCGGCTGGAACTGTCAGAAAATTGCTGGCATCTATATTTCCCTCATATCCATTGAAGCCATTAAGCGGAGGGGCATCACCGCCCCAATAGTTGAATTGGACATTCAGCAAATTGCCGGAACTGGAAAGTGCATATTGGTTATTGACAAAGGCATTGTTCTCTACAGTATGAGCGCCTTCCATGTTAACACTCAGACCTACGAAATTTCCGGCAAAAGTGTTGCAGGAAAAGACTACTGTTCCTTCCGGGTAATTGCCAACCTGTATGCCCCAGCGCCGGTTTTTGATCGTGCAGTTTTGTATGGCTAACAAACTGTTTATGTTACTGTAAGACAATCCATTACCCGTAGGGGCGGCGCCTGCATAACTTAGGTTGAGGTGATCAAAAGTCAGGTTATTGCAGTAGCTTGCCGTAATGGCATCTTCGGTGCAATCAATCAATCCTTCACTGTCTTTAATGCGTATATGTGCAGCTGGAACAGCATTTTCATTGCCAATAATCAAATTGCTGCAATTCACCAGGTTGAGTCCTTTAACCGCTCCCGGGCCGCCAAACTGGTTGTCGGTAGCGCTTATTTGTCCGCCGGGAATCTCCCTCAGATCCATAGCCACTGTAGATTTTCGGAGATTATTATTGGCTATAGTCCAGTTAGCATTACCTGCGCAAAACAAGGCTAATTCCCTGTTTTGCATGCTGCAATTCCGGATGATCATGTTTCCGGTTGCCGCACCTATACCAATGCCATTTCCTACTGCTGTATTCCCTGCGTAATCGCCATATAGATGATCCACGGTTATATTGGAACAATGGCCCATGAAGAGTAGTGAAGAACATTCAGCAAGTCCATCCGTGTCCCGTATCAAAATATTGGCCGCTGGCACCGCATTTTCGTTGCCAATAACCTGATTGTTACACTGATTCAAAGTGAGTCCGATACCAGAACCTTGCCCGCCAAACCGGTTGCCAGAGGCCGTGATGCTACCTGTTAACACATTTTCAAATTGTATCGCTAAATCTGCACTGATAAAATCATTATCCGTTACGGTCCAATCAGCATCCCCATGACACCACAAGGCAAATACCCTGTTACGGAAATGGCAATTTCGAACTGTCATGGTTCCACTGCTGCCCTGCATGGTAATACCAAATCCAAACTGGCCGCCGGCTGTGTAGTCAATATTCAAATGATCAAAGGTCAGATTACTGCAGTAGTCCGTATAAATTGGAAAATCCGGACAAGTATTTAATCCATCAGAGTCCAGGATCATTATATCAGCTGGCGTTTGAGCCAGCTGATTGCCCAATATGATATTGGAACAATCTCTCATTTGAATTCCGGTGAACGCATTCTGACCACCGAAGCGATTATTTCTGGCTTTGATGTGCTCCAGATCGTTTAATCTCAAGGACGTGAGGTTGCTACTCAGGTCGTTATCAAAGATAAACCACTGGGCATTTCCAACACACTGAATGGCGGTTTCCCAGTTTCTCAGGATGCATTGATTCAGAGAAATAGTGCCTGTTGTTGCCTCGATATACATGCAAGTAAACCCGGCTGAGCCCGGATGCCTTAGATCCAAACCAGTTATTCGGAGTAAGCCGGGGTTAACTGATTGAAAAATTTTGTTCCCAAGAATCCCAAAGGTTGGGTTTCCGGGTGCAAAACCCGGAGCACTGGCGCCATTGATGATTAAGGAATCTTTGATAACCGGCAGTTCCGACAAGTGATGCAGCACTCCTGCCGTTTCAAAAACGATCTCATCGAGACCCGGTATCGCATTGGCATCCAGCATGGCTTGCCTCAGCGAGCCCGGGCCACTATCGTCAGTATTGGTTACCGGTATAATACCGGCATGAATGGAGAAAGGGTGTGCCATCCATAGTAGAAGCAGCAGCAACCCAGCCCGGGCGTACCCGGAAAAGTAGTTTGTGTGTTTTTGCATGGTGTTGTCAAATTCAGGAGTGTGTTACATGGAACTGATTACAGGGCAAATGTGTGGCTGCCGGCGCAAGCAAAAAAAGTACAATTTCCGGGGGGGTATTCCTGAAAATGCGGAATGAAATACCCACTCCATATCTGGATTGCCCATACTGGAAATATTCCCCTGAAAATGCCACCTTTGCAGGTAGGTCATCCGATCATACCCATGAAAAGACGCGAATTCATCAAAAAATCCATCCGCCAGGTGGGCGGAATCATGCTGGCGCCATCCCTCATTACCGCCTGTGCCAAAGACGAATTACCCAATAAAACCGTCATCGTAATCGGAGCCGGCATTTCCGGTTTGGCCGCTGCCCGCAAACTGAACGCACGTGGTTTTCAGGTAATCGTGCTGGAAGCGCAAGACAGGGTTGGCGGACGTTTGCACAGCAACCGCTCGCTGGGCATCGCTTTTGATGAAGGCGCAAGCTGGATACACGGCGTAAACGGCAACCCCATCAGCACCCTGGCACAGCAGGCAGGCATGAACACCGTAGTTTCTGCCGACGACGAATTTGCGGCCTACGACACCGGCGGCACACAGATCAGTGAATCTGTTTTTTCCGATACGGAAGACGCCTTTTATCAAATGCTACAAACCCTGAAGCAAAGCGGAAGCGCTGATAAGAGTTTCGAAACCGTGTTTCTGGAGCAATACCCGCAACTGGCCAACGACCGGCTCTGGCGATTTTTTTTGTCTACCTACGTTACCTTCGATCTGGGCGATTTAAACAAGGTTTCGTCCCTATTGTACGATGAAGGGGAGGTGTACGGCGGTGTGGAAAAAATAGCCACCAATGGCTACGACACCATCCCGCAATACCTGGCTTCGGGGCTGGATGTGCGCCTGAACGAACGCGTGACGGCCGTGGATTATTCCGGAAGTCAGCTAAAAGTGCAGCACAATGGAACAGAAAGCACGGCTGATTTTGTTATCGTATCAGTACCATTGGGCGTACTGAAAAACAATAGCATTCAGTTTATACCAGCATTGCCGGCGCAAAAACAAACCGCGATTGACAAAATAGGTATGAGCTGCGTCAATAAGTTTTTGTTGACCTGGGATCAGGCTTTTTGGGACGATAAGTTCTTTTTGATTTATACCCCGGAAATCAAAGACAAGTTCAATTATTTCGTCAATGTCAAAAAGCTGCACCTCAGCGTCAATGCCCTGATGACCTTTGCTTATGCCGATTATGGCAGGCAAACAGAGACCATGAGCGATGCTGAAGTTATAGCCGCTATCATGGGGCATTTACGTGATATGTATGGCAGTCAGATCCCAGACCCCACCCGGCTGCTGCGCACCAAATGGAGCACCAACGAAAACACTTTCGGCGCCTACTCCTTTACAGCTGTAGGCACCGAAATGCGGCATTTTGAAGACCTGGCAGCGGAGGTGCAAGACAAACTGTTCTTTGCGGGTGAACATACAGAGGTGGATTATTTTTCCACCGCACACGGCGCCTGGCTCAGTGGAGAGCGTGAGGCGCAGAAGATCATTGATTTATTATAATTTTTTACAGCGGAGGCGGAGAGGCGCTGAGGTAAAAAACTCCGCTCCTCTGCGACTCCGCGGTAAAAAAAACGCTGATATGAAAAATCTCCGCGCCTCCGCACCTCTGCGGTAAAAAATCCAACCATGAAAAACATCACTCTTCTCCTGCTATTATGTGTTGCCCTGGCCGGTATGCCAGCTGCTCAGGCCTGCTCCTGTGTGGGTGAAAGCACCGTAAAAGATCAGTTAAAACAAATGGACGCGGTACTGGTAGGTACGGTCATTGCAAGCGAATATGTCCAGCTGCTGCCGAATAAACAAACGCTTGAGCTAATAGCCCGCGACAGTACCCTG
>JAEUUS010000613.1 GCA_016787545.1 Saprospiraceae bacterium | reverse complement strand
GTTTTTCTTACTGATGGGTATTTCAGCCGCTATCGGCTCATTGGTTGGGCACCTCTTTCTGCATCTACTTCCTTTTGCCTGGAAAGTTCCAGGATGGATGTTGGGCATGATGGCTTTAGCTGCGCTTGTTCAAGCCAGTATACACCGCATCGAAACGGTTTGGAGTGATCAAATAATTTGCAGGATTACCTGGATAAATCGTATCGTACTACTATCAGCTTCTGCCTGGCTCATAGTAGCATTATGGTTCCCAATTGTGGAAATACACGCTGCATTTGGCTTGATAGGTTTGATTTTACCTCTGGAATGGGTGTTGTTCCGAAAAACCGGGGATGTTGGAAGTAAATATATGCTATATGGTATTGGACTGTTGGTTACGGCGGTAGGTTTTCACATTGGTAAAATATCCATGGGGGTTTGGTTCAGTTTTTTCGACATTGCACATGTCATTATGTGCGCTGCTTTTTGGTGTTTTTTATTGGGAGCTGAAGCAAAAATCACTGAAAAGGTGTAAAAATCAGGGTTTTATTGTTTGAATTCCTATAGGGTGGGGGGCGGATATAATATCCACAATGGCGTTAAAAACCCTGAAATCCTGCTGAAAATCCATACTTCCCAGATCAAGAATGACAACAGGTGTCTCAGTCTCTGTTTTAAGGTAATCGAAATAGGATTCCTGAATCTCCAATAAATAGCTTGGCGATATGTTGCGTTCGATGGTACGCCCTCTTTTTTTAATTTGAGCCAATAAAACCTCCACCGGCCGATGCAGATAAAGCAACAAGTCCGGTTTGGGGAATGTCGCATTTAACACAGAGAATAAGCGCTGAAACAACCTGAATTCTTCTTCACTCAAGTTGTTTTTGGCAAATAACAATGTTTTTACAAAGAAGTAATCAGCAACTGTAAACGTCCTGAAAAGATCCGGATGGCTAAAGTGCTCCAGCAATTGCTTATGCCTTTCGGTCATAAAAAACAATTCCACCGGAAAGGCATACCGATCAGGCTGCTCGTAAAATGGTGGTAAAAACGGATTGTCTGTAAACTGCTCCAATACAAGTGAACAGCCTGAATGCGCCGACAATTGATGGCAAAGTGTGGTTTTGCCAGCGCCAATATTGCCTTCAATGGCGATAAAAGGGTAGGTTGTGCGCATAACTCATTCAACCCAACATGACCACATCATTATTGTCATCACACTCCATATAAAGCTCATCAATTGGCTTCATCAGGATCGGATGCTCAAACTCCGGTGCGATTTCCATCATAGGCACGAGGACAAAGCCTCGTTTGTGTAATTCTGGATGAGGTATTTCAAGGCCCTTGTCGCGAATGACCCGTTTCCCATAAAACAAAATATCAATGTCAATGATACGAGGCCCCCACTTTTCTTTCCGTTCACGGCCTAACTCACGCTCTATACGACTGATTTTTTCGAGCATATCGCGCGGCTCCAGAGAAGTATTGATCATGATCACCAAATTGAGGAATGGGTCCTGATTAGGCTCTCCCCAAGGCTGTGTTTCATACACATGACTTTGTTTGGCAATTTTGCCTATGTTTTTTTCAATGAGTTTAATAGCATCCTTTACATTGGATGCACGGTCGCCCATATTGCTTCCAATGCTTAGAAAGGCATTGATGTACTTCTTTTGGCCAAATGACTGCATATCTGAAAGTGCTGCGCTTCTTTGCGGTAGCAATCGCAAAGGTAGTAAAAGAGTTTTGCCTTTGATTTAATACGAAGCCATACCTTCGTGTTAGACTAAGTATTTGACAAGAAAATAAATACTTTGCAGCCAAAATCCAAACCACCATCCAAGAACATACTGGTATGCGTATTTTACTAAGCACCTTATTTGCCTTACTTTCCATCCACCTCCTTGCCCAAAAAACATATACACCTGATTGGGAATCTCTCGATTCCAGGCCTACGCCAGAATGGTGGCTGGATGCAAAATTTGGCATTTTTATTCACTGGGGCGTATATTCTGTACCTGCCTTTACGGCAAAAGGTAATTATGCTGAATGGTATCAAAATTCTCTTGAAAACAATTCGCACAAAGGAAAGGTCAAGCAGTATCACGATGCAAACTATGGGGAAAGAAGTTATTATGACCTCGCCGACGATTTTCACGCGGAATTGTATAATCCGGATGATTGGGCTCGGCTATTCGAGCGTGCCGGGGCAAAATATGTGGTGTTGACATCCAAACACCATGATGGATTTTGCCTTTGGCCCAATGAGGATGCCAACAGAACCTGGGGTATGCCCTGGAATGCAGAAGTACGCGGTCCGGGGCGTGATCTTGTGGGTGAACTGTTTGAATCCCTGCAAAAAACAAAGGTAAAACCTGGGCTCTATTTCTCCCTTTATGAATGGTACAACCCTATTTGGCAATACGACAAGGCACAATATGCCAAAGAGCACGCCATGCCTCAGTTGTATGAACTTATTCAACGATATGAACCATGGGTAATCTGGTCTGACGGTGATTGGGATGCGCCCTCTGACTTGTGGCAAACGCCACAGTTCCTAAGTTGGCTTTATTCTGAAAGTACAGTAAAGGACTACATTGTAGCCAACGACCGCTGGGGAAGTGATACTCGCTTTCATCATGGCGGCATCTACACGCCGGAATACCAACCTGATCTTGATTTTGAAGACCATGCCTGGGAGGAAAGCCGCGGCATGGGCGCTTCCTATGGATACAATCGGCATGAAGATGCCTGGGATTATAATAGCGCTCAATCCCTGGTGCTGCATTTGGTGGATAAAGTTTCACGCGGAGGCAATTTTCTTTTAGATATCGGTCCTGATGCGCACGGTAAAATTCCACCCATTATGCAGGAACGGCTCCTCGAAATAGGTAAATGGTTGAATATCAATGGTGAGGCCATATACAACACCCGCAGGTGGAAAATGTCGGCCCAATGGAGCACCGGTAAACGCGACTGGAAACCGGATTCAAATACAAAGGGACCTGTGGATGCACTGCTGAAACAAACCGTTGAACCAGATCCGGGTTATGCCGTCAAGGAAGTATTTTACACCTGGAATCCGGAAACAAAATCCGTGTATGCCATCTTTCCCCGCTATCCTAACGATAAAAAGCTGGTATTGAGAGGATTGCAACTGCCAACCACCGGCGCTGAGGTAAGTTTTCTTTCCACCAAAGAAAAACTTAAAGCTGAGAACCTGGGTGGCAATCTGGTCATCACTCTCCCAGAATACAACCCAAACAAAATCAAGTCTGCGCATGCATTTGCTGTGAAAATCAGTGGCTTTGGTGATTTTGTATCCAAGCCCCATTTGGAGGTTTTCTACGACCCTCAAACCGTAAAACCAACCATCAAATTAAGCAGCAATACCCCAAGCGCTATTATCCGGTATACCACCGACGGCAAAGAGCCTTCTGAAACTTCACCTACTTATACCACACCTTTAACTCCGGCCAATAGCTGTACCGTTAAAGCAAAAGCCTATAAGCCGGGCTTAATATCCAGTAATGTAGATTCTGTTCAGGTTCGACTCCATAAATTGATGCCTGCTCAAAATATGCTGCGTGAACCTGTTTCTGGTTTGCGCGCAGAACTTCGTTCAGTTGATGGCGAAAAATACACTTCCGATCAGGTAATACGAGGATATCTTGAAAAAGCTGATGATGTTGATCAGATCGAACTTGATCCATCTTGCAAAACGGGTAAATGCGGAATGATTTGGAAAGGGTTTGTTCAAATCCCGACTACCGGCGGATATGAATTTTGGACCTCTTCAGACGATGGCTCTGTGCTGTCAATTGATGGCGAAGTCATTGTGAATAACGATGGTGATCATGGCACTGTTGAAAAGTCGGGCATTGCCCATCTTCAAAAAGGCTGGCACACCATTCGGATCGTGTATTTTAATTCCGGAGGCGATGCCTCTCTGAAGGTACAATATGCCCCGCTGGGTGATTCCAAAAGGGGATTCGATGCTAAAATGTTTGGTCATTGATGCCATTTTCACTCATTCAATCATTTTATCGTGTTCAGGAAAACAATCATTTTGTGTTTTAGCTTGTGCTTGGTTGGGAATACCCTC
>JAEUUS010000560.1 GCA_016787545.1 Saprospiraceae bacterium | reverse complement strand
ATGTTGATACTGGCATTACTACCATGGTTGATGCCCGACACACAAAGATCTATGGTTCGGTCCTTAAGTACCACGTGTTTGGCTAATTTTACACAATCAACGGGCGTACCGGACGATTCCCAGGCTTCAATACCCGGGAATGGGTTCACTTTATTTAACCGAAGCGGTTCATGGATGGTAATCGCATGGCCTTTTCCACTTTGGGGTGAATCAGGGGCCACAACAACCACTTCACCAAGGGTACTGGCAACTTCCACAAGAGCCCGAATGCCTGGCGCTACAATGCCATCATCGTTTGTAACAAGAATAAGAGGTTTAGACATAGGGCAAAAATAGGGCAATAGATGGATGCTCTGGAATAAGAAATAGTCAAATTGTAGCGTTATTGTTGGTATTTTTACCTGTATTTTGCCATCTAATTGATTTTCAGACTGTTTTTTCAAAATTCTGCCATAACCTTGCAGAAAAATTTAATAACATCAATGCCCTTTTCACCAGCAAAAGTATTTGCCATGAAACACATTTTGCCAGCGTTATGCTCCTTGTTAATGTTTCCAATCCTGAGTGCGCAGGAGGTAACCTATGTGTTATTTAACCGGGATTGCATGAATCAATTGGAATACCGGTATTCTTACCCCAATGTAAAGGGAGATAACTCCGTTTGGGCTTATTCCATTAAACCTAATGTACAGGAATATTTTGTTTTTATGACCCGTGGCGCGGGACATTATTCCCCCGAGTTGCCTCAAGGCACCATTTCCTGCAATAAATTAACGCTGGACGATGCCTTTGTTGCAAATATTAACCGGGATGCCCAGCAGATGCTTATTGTCTTCCAGCGTCAAAGCGGTGGATACTGGCTTATGCCCGTAGCTTCAGCTACACTGGTGGCCCGGAACAATTCCCGTTACTGGGTGCGGTCCAGTCAAAGTTCTTTTCAATTTGATACTTTGCGACTCGTAAATGAGCAAAATCTGTCCGTAGCAGGATCACCTACCGCTGCGTATTTCTCCGGATTGAAACTCAATAACTGCCTGATGGAATACTCTTTCCATTGCGAACCGGTGAAATCCGGTCAATTACGTTCTGATATTCAGTTCATTCCCACCGTTGGGATACTAAACGACCGTACAGGTAATAGCGCCTCTCAGGCAATGGAAAATGAATTGCAGTTGGTGCGGGTAAATGGTAAAGAATTGGATGATTACCTGAAAGAGTTGTGTCCGGAAGGTACAGGTAAGATTGCCATGTCTAAATATCAGAAAACAACAGAATATGGCGACAGTGACTATGAAGCTGATAAGGAGTTAAGCTCCATTATGCAAAAGGAGCAAGAAGAGACGGCTCCGGTTGCCCATAGTACCGGATCGGACGGGATGGCTTGCGCAGAAAATTGGGAACCCGGGTCGCACATTGTACAAAAAGGGGAAAACCTGAGGGCCATTGCGCGAACCTATAAAGTTTCTGAACAACAATTGATCAAATGGAACAAGATTGCAAACCCTGACAGAATTGAAATTTGCCAAAAAATTTGGCTGAAGCCGCCTCCTGTTTCCAACCAGGGTAACTCTAAAGGAACAAATGCCCCAACAACCCTTGCTAAACCAGCTGCCGCTGAAACTGGAAAAACAGTGAAGGCACAGGGATCTACACTGAAAAGCCTTGAGACAAACAAACCGGTAGCGCATAAAACGGAATTGGCCAAACAACCCGAATATGTTGTTGATGCGCCAGCAAAGTCAAATTCCAGTCCTAAAATCCATACAGTACATAGAGGAGAGTACCTGTATAAGATTGCCAAACTATATGGGTGCCCGGAGGAATGCATTCGGATTGCCAATAACATGTCACTTGAAGGAGATGAACCTTTAAATATTGGGCAACAGCTGATTATTCCAGAGTGTACCTGTACCTTGAATGGTAAAGAAATCAAGCGGCAACAGCCGGAGGTTCCGACTACTAAACCAGCGCCAACAGTAAAAAAACAGGATGCTGTGGAACAGCCGGTAAGCAAACCTTTGAAGAAAGCAAAGGTGGATTTAGACGATGAATCGCCGATGGTGTACAATTATGATCAGGAGGACGTGGCCCCGCAAAAAGTGAAAAAGACTGATCTGACGGATGATTCTTCGTTTTATGAAGACGAATTAGGCAAGGCTACGAATAAGGCGAAAGAAACCATACCTGCAAAAAAGAAAACCGATGGCGCTGCACCTAAAGTCCCGTTGTTCAGGGAGCATCATGTGAAACAAGGAGAGACGCTTAAATCTATTGCAACCAAATATCGGGTAGATGCGGCGGAGCTTTCTCAAGTGAACGGACTTGATCCGAAGGAAAACCTTATTCCCGGAAAGTTGATTTTAATTCCTATCGAAGAGGAATAGATTTGATGATTTGGGTGGGTTATTCAAATGAGTTATCCCAATGCGGGGTAACTCATTTTTTTAATGATTTGTGAATGTGTAGTTTTTTATTGTGGTATAAGTATTTGATAATCAATGAGTTTAAATTTTAATAACAAATGGCAGTATACGAATGGCACGGGTTTTGGCATTATAGGATTGTCGCACACAAACCGATTGCGATCCTCCCAATATGAAAAAGAACAAAACTATTGTTACGGTATTTGCACTTGCTTTTCATCTGGTATTGATTTTCTGGGCTTTTCAGCAAATGCATTGAACAACAACATACCATAAAAAAAGGGGCATCCAACAGGTTGCCCCTTTTTTATTTCCCGATTTTCCAGCATTGAATTTTTAAACTGAATTTATCCCGTACCACTCGCCCAACCAAATCGTCGTATTTCCCTTGATCAGGAAAATGCAGGTCGTTGAATCCATGTGAATAAATAAAAACCGGTTGAATATGCCAGTTCCGAATCCTCAATTGAACACCTAAACCCAGATCAGCTGCAAATCGCTCCCGATTGATTTTCAAAAAATCTGAGGCATTATCTGCCAAATTCCAGCTAAACCTGGGTCCGGCCAGAATACATCCCTTTACTGGAGCATCAACTTTACGCGCATCGATAAATTGAAAATAAAGGGGGATTTCCATGTCATAAAACCGATAGGCTCTAGCCCCATCCGGCCGATACTGTACAAAATTGTTGATCATACTCAAACCGAAGCCCGGAAGGAACTCCAGCCACGGTAAAACGGTTTTTTTAACCAATACCCCACCTGACAACCCCAAGCGAGGGCCTTCCGACCAAACATGTGGTTCCTCCAGATCAGGCTGACCAAATGTTTCAATCCCCATGGTTTGGTGATCAATCCCTGAAAAAAATCCCCAATTCCAGCGGCTCTTTTCATTGCTTTGCGCAACCAAGATCCAGGGCATAAAGAGCATAAGGATAAAAAGGCAGTTTTTCATTGTACCAGATATATATGCAGGAGCAAAACACAAAGTCCAAATGGCCTGTTGACCAGGCATTTCTACCCTTGACACTAATTCGGTC
>JAEUUS010000488.1 GCA_016787545.1 Saprospiraceae bacterium | reverse complement strand
ATCGTCTGGCAAAATATCGGGCTGGCAATGGCGGTGAAAATCGCGGTGCTTGCGCTCGGCGCGGGCGGGGTGGCGACGCTTTGGGAAGCAGTTTTTGCAGATGTGGGCGTAGCGTTGCTTGCGATTTTGAACGCTGTGAGGATTCAAAGAATAAACTTTTAAGGTTCACTGGACTATGAAAATATACTGGACAATGCCACAAGGCATCAAAGAACATTACCGCCGCGAACTGGATTTGTATAAAACCGAGTTCGCGCAGCAAAACCTGCCACAGGCTTGGCATCACCTCGAACGGGCGCACATTTTGGCACAACCCTGGCCTCGCGAACACTCCTTTGTCCATTGGCGGATGTTATTGTTTGGAATTCATATCAAAAGTCTGCGCGAAATTCTGGGACAAATCCCCCGCTTGGTGATAGGCGGGGTGAAATCATTTGTCGGCAACATCCCTGTCGGAAATACGGGAGGAGCGAATGTGCCACCGTTGCAACCGATGGAGATACCGGGAGATTTAGAGGCAATTTTGGAGAAGTATAAGTGAATCGTTGGGCTATCCTTGAATCAAGTTATGCTAAATCGGTATCTATATTTTCAGTCAAAAGCCATTCTAACAGAGCGGTCGGGGCATAACCCGTTAACCCTTCCCCGGTCTTGGTATTCACCCAATCGTACACCTCAGAGGCATAGACAAAATCTTTACATTGATTGGCTGGTATCACCGTTTTTACACCGTTTTTTTTCTGTTTCGGAAGGTCAAATCCGAAGCGTTCAAAGAGGCGGTAAGGCTTCATTGCTTTGTAAATGTTTATCAGCGCAGCGACGTAAATCTTTGGGGGCATTTTCCCTTTGTCTCTTGCATCAAAGTCGGTAAAAATCTTGCTGCCGTATTTGATGACTTCCATCAAATCGCGTTCAAGATGCCCTACGCGCCGTTGATGCTGAGCAATTGGTTTGGTATATTTTTCTGTCCATTTCTTTTGCCATTCCAGTATTAAAAGGTCAGCCATTGCCTTGTTAGGCACAATCAAATGTAGGTGCGGGTTGTATGTTCTTCGCTTAGGATTGAAATTGCATTCCAGGCATTTTATACCCATAAATCTGATTTCTCCGCCCCGTTGGTTTTGCTTTTTGTACTTATCCTTGATTTGTCCGAAAGCCTTGGTTACCCCGAAAAACCACAGCTCCAAATTTTTGGCTGGTACTGATTTTTGAGTAAGGGTTACAAAATGCGGAGCTTCCCAAGTTTGAATCACGGGCAAGTAACGATTTATGATTTCTGCTTTTCGGATGCTGGCACAAAGTGGGCAGCATCGGTTTTTACAATATTTGCCATAAGTGCGTCCTTCGTGGCTGACCAACTTTCGTTGGCAATGGAAGGTGTTCCAGAAAGTCCGGGCAAGTTCCATTTCCTCTCTTTTTTCCAATTCGGAAGCAACCAGCACACACAACACCTGGGAAGTTAGTTTCCGCTTTGCGCGGCCTTTCAAAGCCCGCTTGTCTGTCAAATCTGTCCCTTTCCCATAGAGCGTTCGTAGTGGCATTTCTGCGATACGCTCGGTTTCGACTGTCCCACTATCTGCTAACGTATAGATGGCCTTCTGCAAAGGCAGTGGTGTTTTCTTTTCCATCGCCTACGGTTTTTTGCTGCGAGTGGTGACCACTCGTTTGCCGTTATCGAAAAGGGATTGAGAAAATGCGTTCAACACTTCCTGATGAAGGAAGCGGACTACGCCGCCTGTGCGGTACTTTTTGAGTACGCCGGATTTTACTTTATTGTCAATGGTGGCGAGGCACACGCCGACCAATTTGGCGGCCTCTTTACGGGTGAGTAATTGTTTGCCCTCCGTTGATGGGGTAGGGTCGCATGGGCTTTCGGAAAGGGCTTTCCGAACGGCCTGTTCCACGATGTTCCGAATGGTTGATTCGGGGATGGAAATTAGCACTATGTCTTGCATATCGCATGAGTTTTGTTGATGCGAAATTGCAGGTGTGCCTTTCCAGTGTGAAATTACCAAGCCATTACGGTAATGACTTGGTATTGATTTTCAACTATTTAGTTTCGTTTGGGGTTTGGTAGAATCCCGTGAAATTTTGGGGCATACTCAACTGTAAGTACCTGTTCAAATGTTCCGCCCAAATCTTCGGTGTATTCACCCGGTTTCAAATACTGTTGGATACTGTTTGAGTTGGTGAAACAGTCCTTTATAGTTTCAGGCTCGAAATCTGTTATCCAACCCTTTGCCCTTAATCTAATGAATAGTTCCGCTAACTCTTTTTGTGTGCCTAACCATTGGATTTTATCGCTTAATTTAGGAGGTGTGTCTACTGTAACTTGAAAAATGGGTGCTGTTTGAGGTGGGGTTATATCTCCAATAAGTCTGGAAATGTATTGAATGCGTCGGTCATACCCCTGGTTTTGCGGGCAACTGGTTGGGTTTTTACATACTTTCATGTGCCGCTCGAAATTCAATTTCAGCATTTTTTCACACCAAGCCAGAAAGGGCAGTTCTAAGTCCTTCGGAATAGACTGTGCTTTTTCCTCGATATAATTCTGAAAACTTCTCCAATCATCTTGTTTGAAAATTATCGTGCTATGGTCGGCCAAATAGTTGCTCGATAAATTCTTATCGTAAAGAATTGAATCAGGCAAATCCGCAGGTATTATATTGGTGTTTTCAGACAATCTTAACTCTAACTCATTTAGTTTGTCATCCAAGTTTTGAAGCCCAGAAATCTGGCTGTCTTCGTTGCTATGTTTTGCAATTTCTTTTAAGGTCGCAACAGCGCGGAACAGGAAGAAGAACATTTTTGGATTTGAACGAAGGGTATAACGTCGGGCGTGTTGCAGCTCTTCATCAATGTTTTCACATTGTAAGAGCAGGTTAACTAAACCCTCATATTCCTGTTCTTCGTACTTTTTTTCTTCAAAAATCATAATTGACATTTTTGGTTAGTTATTTAAAAAATGGGTTGTCAGAAACGAGCAAAGCGTGTTCGTCGGGTCTGATGCGGACGTACTTGTAAAACTCCCGCTCGGTAGTGTGGCCTGTCACAGTCATAATGTATTTCACGGGTACGCCCGCTTTATAGGCGTTTGTGGCAAACGACCTTCTCGCTGTGTGAGTGGTCATTAATTCAAACTTTGGGCAGGTTTGGTCAATCCGTTTTCCATTGCGGAAGTGGGTTAGCATGGTCGGTTCTGTAAGTCCTGCCAATTGGCCGACCTCTTTCAAATACTCATTGAAATTTTGGTTGGAAATCGCCTTTGGGATTTGGTAGGCGTAGCGGGTCAGGATTTCCCGGACTTCGGATTTTACCGGGATCGTGACTTTTGCACCTGTTTTTTGGGTCATCATTTCGATGTACTCCCTACCGTCGGCAGCCTTTTTGAAGTTGCCAGGCTTCAACACGGTAAAATCAGAGAATCGCAGCCCTGTATGGCAGCCAATCAGAAACAGGTCGCGTACCCGGCAAAGGCGAGGGTTGCCGGAAAGATCCAGATTGAACAGTTGGGCAAGTTCATCTTCGGTCAAATAGATAGCGGGCGGCTCTTCTCGTTTGGCCACTAACCAACCATCCTTTATTTTCAATTCAGGCGCAACCTCCCGGCGGTCGGCTTCCCTCAAAATGGTTTTGAGCGTGGAAGTGAGTTTGTGGACGTAGTTGTTTCCAAAGCCTTTGCCAAAGAGGTGATTGGAGAAATCACTAAAAAAGACGTGGTTGAAATCGGCAAAGGTGATTTCACGGCGCAAAACCCCTTCGGTGTAGGCTTTCAGATGGTTGAAAGCCGAAACGTACACCTTAATACTACTTGGGGCATAGTTGGGGTTGGCTCTCCTTTCATCAATGACTTTGGTAAAGTATTGAAGGAAGGTTGTACTTTTTTCCACTTCAACCTTTTTGCCCAGAAAGGTATCCAGTTCGTCTTTGAAAACTTCGTTGCTGAGATCGGATTTGTTATACTGACTGCGAAGCGCAATTTGGGCGGCTTCGGTTTCAATCCGATTTAGTTGTGCATTTATTTCTGCGTAGTCTGGAAACTTGCGGTCGGGCTTTGCCCTTTCTTTCTCCTTGTCCCAAAACTCCTTTGGAACGGTTACGCCTGTGTAGTACCGAAGGAATTTCCCTTTGGTGTAGGTGTACTGTAAGTAGATTTGGAAATGTGGAAACCGGGTGTCGGGCTTCGGAGCGAAGCGAGGTTTGCGCATAGGTCACTTTTTGCAGTTGGGTGGTTGTTTAACCGTCACTACAAAAGTAAGCCTTTATATTGGTGGTGCAAAAAGTGGTGTAAGATTTTTTTCGTCCGGGTGGTTTCGTTTGGGTTAGTTTAGGCTTTCAATGTTGCTAAATGACTGATAATCAACAACACGAACCTAACCTAAACTAACCCGAAACGTTGGATGGTGGAGCTGGCGGGACTCGAACCCGCGTCCGGACAAAGCGTCGCAACGCCTTCTACATGCTTATTCACTGCTTGGGTTTTCGAGTGCAAGACTGGTTCAGTGACCCACACA
>JAEUUS010000472.1 GCA_016787545.1 Saprospiraceae bacterium | reverse complement strand
GTGCCCAAATCCGGGTCGATCAATCGCAACCAGCCGGTATTTGCTGCGTAACAGGGAGTCTGCGAGGTATTGGTGATAATGCATCCAGCTTCCTGGGCTTCCGTGTATAAATACCAGGGTAGGAAGTGTGTCCGGACCACTAAGGGCATAATGTATGTGCCGGTTTGAAATCAAAGTATCCCGAACAGACAAAGGAATGCCTTTCTTACGAAACACCTTTTGGGCTTTTGCATCGCTCCAGCGCATTTTCATGACCATACATCCGGAGGTCAGGAGAATCAAACCTGAAAACAGGATTAGGCAAACAAATTTCATGTTCAAACAAGGATTGATAACCTCAATCCGGGATGGCCGAATTGTTTACGTCTCCAATTTTGATCCCCCTGAATTCGTAAAAGTTATTAGGGGGCCAATTGGTGTTGGGAGAAATGATCCGGTCTGGCACAGGACTCGCAAAAGGATCGGCCGGATTGGGGAACATAAATGATCTGGGCATAAAACGCCAAGCTTTCCCCTGCGGCAGATTGGGAATGAGTCCAAGAATCAACTTTCGCAGCAACAACACATCAAAAGTAGTGATTTTCCCATCCTGGTTTACATCGGCAGCCAGCATTTTGTAGGGCGAGTTCAGGGGTTCGAGCCCGAGTATGTGTTTGCTGATCAGGGCAAGATCGTAGGTGGTTACACCGTTCAAGGGGTTGTCGTTTCGGAACGGTACTATTTCAATTGTATATCCGGCTTCCGGGGCAATGTACCCTCGGTATGCCAATATCCCATCGATGTGATAGCTCCAGTAATTAGGATTAGTACCTGGTCCATACGGTCCGGTCATCCGCACCGTATCTCCCTGGCAGTTATAAGCCAGAATTTGCGCCTGAACATTCATTATGCCAAAGTCCTCTTGATTCTGGAATTGGAATGCCCAATTTAATGGATCACAGCCGCCATAACCACCGTTCAACACTATGTTGGATGTACAGGAACTGTAATTTTCTGCGCTATCGCGCGCCCAGATTTCCACTGTTTTGACACCTACATCATCGGAAGTAAAAACAGCTGTGGTATCCGGCGGAAAGCCGGAACCCATACATTGCCGTCGCAATCCAAGTTGAACAGCGCCTGAATTATCCGAGACATCCAGTACCAATTGATGCAGGGAGGCTGTAGACCTACATTCCAGGTTATCAAAGATAATATCAATGGTAAAGGTATCCCGACAAACCAGTACTGGCGGGATGCTATCCGTTTGAGCGAGTATGCTGGCGCTGCTGAGTAATAAGGAGATACAAAGCGGTATATATTTTTTCATCTTATCAATACAGACTTCAAACATAGTGCTATATCTGCCGTGTACAGGGATAAAAAGAAGCTTCTGCCCCAAATCCGACACTTATGGGTGGAGGTAACTGGTAGAATACCTGGCTAAAAGTGTTATATTTTTTCCCTGGCGCCCGGGTTTACATTTGCAGCATCACTTTATCAAATTCGCTTTTATGAACAGATTATTCCTGCTTTTTGCTGCTTTTTGCGTTTTCCAAATCAACTCCATTGCCCAAACAGTGAAAATGGACTCCTCCTTTTCCGGCGATGGGTTCGTTCGTCCGGTATCCGTTCCGGGAGGCATGTATTGTCATCCGCTGGATGTTCATCCCAATGGTGATATTTGGCTGGGAGGTTTTGGTGTAAACCCTTTTGGTTTAAAAGTTACTGTTTTTTCGCCAACTGGCGACTCCATCAATGCTGTTCGATATCATTTCCTGAATGATGTGAGTAATGGCGCTGCAGCGCTCAAAGTGGATAAAGAAGGCCGCATAGTATTCAACAACGGAAGTTCACAACTTTGGCGATGTCTGGAGGATGGGAAACGGGATACAACCTTTGGGGAAAGCGGCATTGCTCAAATGCCTTTGGTTCGAATAACCGAACTGGATTTCAATTCGGAGGGAAAAATTTATGCAGCAGGAGATTACCTGAACAGCGATAAAGTGGCTGTTTTGGCTTTTACTCCTGATGGCGTGCCGGATTCCACTTTTTCCGAAGACGGTGTATAT
>JAEUUS010000581.1 GCA_016787545.1 Saprospiraceae bacterium | reverse complement strand
CTGGTGGGATATATCTATGGGGGAATAGCCAGTTCAGAAGCTAATATTTTCTGGATCAATACCGGCACGGAAAGCGCAGCCAGCAGCCAGATTTTTCGGGTTTACGTGGTTAAAAACGTCCTGTCAGCTGTAGATGAGCTTAATCCTCAAAGTGTCGGACAATTGCACATGCAGATCTTTCCGAACCCGAACAATGGCGTTTTTGGGGTAAAATTTCAGATGCCAAAAGTGGCTAATGTCTGGTTGAGTATTTCGGATCAACAAGGCAAAATTATTGACCGGGAAGCATTGACAGGGTTACATCCTGGTGAGAATATCATTACCCGTAAACTGCAAAATGTTGTACCCGGAGGGGTATATTTTGTAACGCTGGAAACTGAAACAGAACGTGCACGGATCAAGACAGTGATTCAGGAATGAGTTGATTAGCGTGATTGACTGGATCATACATATACATAGAAAAGACGGCTATCATCTATTGGGGTGATAGCCGTCACTTTTTAAAAACGCATTAAACAGGTATCATTGCAAGCTACAAATTACAGTATGTTATGTCGCAACCTGTTTTATTAAAACACGTACTTCCATTTATTATCTGGTATGCACTGATGATGTTAAGTGCCATAGCCATTGATTACCTGTTACACATATGGCAATTGCCCGGAGCAGGATTGTTTTTTGGGTATTTGGGCACAATATTGATTGTTCTCTCGTTTGCCTATTCCGTTAGAAAGCGGATTTATAGGGCATCGGGATCTCCAAGACGTTTTTTGCTTTTTCATGAATATATGGCCTGGGCCGGATCTGTAATGATTTTGGTGCATGCCGGTATTCATTACCATGCTCACCTGCCCAGGCTTGCATTGATTATGATGCTCATAAATGTGGCCAGCGGCCTGGTAGGTAAATTCCTGCTAAAGAACTCCCGGGAGGCTTTTACGGAAAACCGAAACGCTTTACTGGAGCGTGGAATGAGTGAAGCAGAGGTGGATAAATTGGTGTTTTTTGACGCAGTTGCGGTTTCTGTCATGAATCAATGGCGGTCCATCCACTTGCCGATTACCTTGATGTTTGCCATCTTATCCATCCTGCATATTTTGACCATATTTATGTTTGGCAAATGAAATACTTACTCACCTTAGGCATTGTGGGGGCTATTATTGCACTCATAGTGTTTTACCCACATACCATGATCAGCCCAGGAGAATTGTCCTCCGGGCACCAGAATTTAAACCACAACTGCTTTGCTTGCCATGCACCATTTGGAGGTACGCCCAACGACAGGTGCATTGCGTGTCATAAGGTGGCTGAGATTGGAAAAGATACCGCTGTAAACGGGCAGGGAGAGGCGAAAAAAACGCAATTTCATGAGCGTTTGGAGCGCCAATCATGCGTGGCTTGCCATAGCGAACATCAGGGCTTGGATCCGGAAAGTATGGCCTTGGGGTTTCAACATAGTATGTTGCCTGAAACGGTCATCAATAATTGTATAGATTGTCATGCCAAACCAACGGATAAATTACACCAACAGGTAAGTGTTTCCTGCAAAAGCTGTCACAATACGGAAGGTTGGAAGCTGTCGGCAAAGTTTGACCATAACATGCTTGTTGCGGCGGATAAAAGTAATTGTGCGCAATGTCATGAAAAGCCCATTGATGCATTACACGGTTCAACGAAAGAAAACTGCGACAAATGCCATAGTACCAACCAATGGAAGCCCGCAACATTTGATCATGATGCTTATTTTGTGTTAGATAGTGAACATAATGTAGCTTGTGCTATTTGTCATAAAAACAATAACTATGCACAATACACCTGTTATGGTTGCCATGAACATACGGCCAGTAATATTCGATCCGAGCATATAGAAGAAGGAATTTATAATTTCAACAATTGCGTATCCTGCCATAAAAGTGCTGATGAAGATGATGTAAAATCAGAAGGTCGTTCTGGTAAACATAGTAGGGAAGATAATGATGACGATTGAAATTTAAATTAATGTTTTTTATTTACAGGTTGTTTTTAAGTACTCGAATACCGGTCAACCAGGGCACAAAAAAAGCGTTCGGCTGGAGAACCCTCCAGCCGAACGCTAACTAAAACACTAAAGCACTCTATCTCACCACCGTCACATCGCCTTTCATCAGGATGACTACCCCGTCAATGAGTTCTACCTCTGCCCACCAGACGAATACGCCCGGGTTCATCGGTTCTCCTTTGTAGTCGCCACCCCAACCCAGACTCGGATCATCAGGCAGGAAGTTGCGGTTTACCCACATCTGCTCTCCCCAACGATCGTACACCTGCAGGCTCAGAATCTGACGCACAGAACCCGGACGAGTGAACAGCGTGAACGCGCTGTTGTCGGAATCCGGATCCTCCGGCCAAATCACATTCGGTGCATAAATATCAATATCGCGGTCTACCCGGATGATCGTACGGGATTCTGCTTTGCAACCCTCCTTGGTCAGGATCGTTACATGGTATTCCGTGGTCACAAACGGCATCGCCACCGGACTCAACATCTCCTGGATGGTGGGGTTGTCTTCAAAGGTCAGACTCGTTGTTGGCGTCCAGATCACCTGATCAATCAGCTGCAACGGGAAGGCATTTGGAATCTGTGCCTGCAATTGCTGGTTCTCACCCAACACAATCTCAAACGATGGCGGCAGGGCCACTGCCGGT
>JAEUUS010000430.1 GCA_016787545.1 Saprospiraceae bacterium | reverse complement strand
TGTAGTGCAAAAGGATGGATCCATTCAAGGCGTAAATTTTGCTAACCCCGCACCCGATTGGATTTCTCCTGATATCCCGCAGCGTTGCCTGAGTGCCATCGAGCAAATGCCCCCCTGGACTCCCGGATCATACCGCGGCCGTCCGGTGAAGGTGGCGTTGATTATAGATATAGGCTTGAAGTGAGTGTGGGAGTGTTTGAGTTTTCGAGTTGGGTTTTACCACTAAGTCACTGAGGGCACTAAGGTAATGCTATCTTAGTGCCCTCAGTGGCTTAGTGGTAAAACCCAACGTATATCCTTCTTAGTGTCCTCAGTGACTTAGTGGTAAACCCCAGCCGAACGCCAACTCCAACACTCCCACACTCAAACACTCCCACACTCATTTGTGTATTTTTTACACCAACTAACCTAAATCCCTTACCTTTGCCCGTCTTATGACGCAGCATTTCTCCGAATCGCCTGTTTTTCAAGCTTCTACATCTATGGTTGGAAACCTTACCCAGGGCGGCGCTAAACTGAAGCGCATCTTCATCGAACCCAAACTTCCCGACGGCCTGGCGCCACTCACGGAATTAGCCCATAACCTCTGGTGGTGCTGGAACCACGATGCCATCGAACTGTTCCAAAGCATTGACCCTCAAAAGTTTATCTCTCTACAATACAATCCTGTAGCGCTGCTCGACGAGCTTAGCATCGAACGGGCGCAGGAACTTTTGGCTGATAAATCCTTCATGAGCAACCTCAAAAAGGTGCATCAGGATTTCCGGAATTATCTCGACAAAGCTCCGGCTAAAACCGGTCCGCAGATCGCTTATTTCTGCATGGAATACGGCTTGCACCAAAGCTTGCGACTCTATTCCGGCGGCCTGGGTGTACTGGCCGGCGATTACCTGAAGGAAATCAGCGACCGCAATGCCAATTTCGTGGCCGTGGGCCTGCTGTACCGTTATGGCTATTTCCAGCAGGGTATCAGCATCAATGGCGAACAGCTTCACCATTCCGATGCCGCTAAATTCACCCAATTGCCACTCCAGCCCGTACGCGATGCCCGCGGCGAATGGATCAAAATCCACGTAAACCTCAGCGGCCGCACCGTATGGGCCAAAGTTTGGCAATTGCCGGTTGGCCGTATGTCGCTCTACCTGCTGGATACTGATATCGACGATAATACCTGGGAAGATCGCAGCATTACGCACCAGCTTTATGGAGGCGATAATGAAAATCGCCTCCGTCAGGAACTTTTGCTGGGCATTGGCGGTCTGCGCGCGCTGAATGCCATGGGTGTTCAACCGGATCTCTTCCACCTCAACGAAGGCCATGCCGCTTTCCTGGGCCTGGAACGACTGCGCAACTACATGAAAGATCAGGGACTGAGCTATGATGAAGCTCTGGAAGTGGTGCGCTCCACTCAGCTGTTCACTACGCATACGCCTGTACCTGCGGGCCACGATACTTTCTCTGAAGGTTTGCTGAGAGATTACCTCTACGAATACACCTATGCCCTGGATTTGCCCTGGGAATCGCTCATCGGTCTGGGTAGGGTAGACGCCACGGATGCCACAGAGCTTTTCAATGTGAGTCACCTGGCCATCCGCACCTCGCAGGAGGTAAATGGCGTGAGCCGTTTGCACGGTGAGGTGAGTCAGCGCATGTTTGAAGAGCTGAATCCGGATTACAACTACGCAGAAAGCAATATCGGTTATGTAACCAATTCAGTGCACTTCCCTACCTGGGTGGCGCGCGAATGGCTGGATTTTTACCAGAAAAAGCTCGGTAAAGACATCCTGGACCATCAAATTGATAAAAAATACTGGGAAAAAATTCACGCTGTTCCGGATGCCGAAATCATGGCCATTCGTCGCCAGCTGAAAAAACGCCTGCTCGACTGGGTGCGTCAGTCTTTATCCGAAGATTTGATGCGCCGGGGCGACAATCCGCGTAACATATTTGAGATTGTTAATGCCATCAAAGACGATGCGCTGGTGTTTGGTTTTGCGCGCCGTTTTGCCACGTATAAGCGTGCTACCTTGTTGTTTTCCAATGAAAAACGCCTGGCTGACATTGTCAACAACGCCGATAAGCCGGTTATTTTCCTGTTTGCCGGAAAGGCCCACCCTGCAGATAAAGGCGGTCAGGAATTCATCCGTTTGGTGTACAATGTAACCAAAAATCCGCAGTTCAAAGGCAAGGTCATTTTCCTGGAAAACTACAGCATGGAAATGGCTAAACTGCTGGTGCAGGGTGTGGACGTTTGGCTCAATAACCCTACTCGCCCGAAAGAAGCTTCCGGTACTTCCGGCATGAAAGCGGTGATGAACGGGGTCATGAATTTCTCGGTACTCGACGGCTGGTGGTGCGAGGGCTACCGCCCCGGCGCCGGCTGGGCTTTACCGGAAAAGGATACTTACCCGGATCAACCTGCGCTGCAAAACGAACTCGACGCTGAAACGATTTACAACACGCTGGAAAACGATATTGTGCCCACGTATTATGATCAAGACCAAAACGGCGTGTCTGCCCGCTGGGTGAGTCATATCAAAAGGACCATCGCTGAAATTGCCCCGGAATTCGTGATGGGGCGTATGCTCGACGACTATCAGGAGCGTTTTTACAGCAAATTGGGTCAGCGAAGCAAACAAATCAAACAAAAAGATTTCACTGCCGCACGTGATCTGGCGCGCTGGAAATCTCGTGTAGGCGCCAGCTGGGATGCCATCGAACTGATTGATCTTCAGGCGCCTGACACCTTCAATCGTTCCCTGCCGTTGGGCGAGAAGTTTGAAGCTAAAGCCATCCTGCATCTTCAGGATCTTAAGCCGGAGGATGTTGGTATTGAAGTGGTGTTTTATAAACGTATTTCAGAAAAAGAACTGGAATTGCTCTTTGCACATGAAATGCAACAAACCGGAACCAAAGGCGCAGAAGCTACCTATCAGTGCTCGTTTGTGCCCAAAACCGCCGGTGTGTTTGAATTCGGTTTCCGCGTGTTCCCTAAGCATCCGCTGCTGCCTCACCGCCAGGATTTTGGCTTGGTTAGGTGGTTGTAGGAACGATGGACGATGGACGACGGGACGATTAGCGTACGCACAAACGATGCCTTGTCTCCCTGAGTGTAGCGAAGGGTCTGGTAGTGGATTCCTGCAGCGTGGGTTTCGCACGTAGAGTGGGTTTCCCGCAGATTTTCGCAGAGGCGTTGGGCTTGGGTTTAGTGAATGCCTGGTGGTGGATTCTCGTTGAGTGGGTTTCGCACAGATTTTACACAGATTTTTGCGCAGATTTCACACAGATTTTTATCGTAACCACCATCGTTCATCGTTCATCGTTCACTTTCCCGTCTTTCATGACAAACACCACTTTGAGCATGGTGCGGATGTTAGTGAGCGGATCGCCCTCAACGGCTACGATATCGGCGAGTTTTCCGGGTTCGAGGCTGCCGATTTTATCCGCCATTTTGAGCATGGTGGCGGCGTCTATGGTGGCAGCGCGCAGGATATCGGCGTTTTTCATGCCGGCCTCTGCCATAAGTACAAATTCGAGGTTGTTGGAACCATGCGGGCACACGCCGGCATCTGTGCCAAACGCAATTTTTACGCCTTTTTTATAGGCTTTCCCGGCAGTTGCTTTTAGCTGCGGACAAATTTCCAGACCTTTTTTGCGCACCAATTCGGGGAAAAATCCCTTGGCATACATGGCGCTGTCGGCCACCGCTTGTCCGGCAGTAAGCGTGGGTACCAACCAGGTGCCGTGTTTGATCATGGCTTCCATGGTGGCTTCGCTCATAAAAGTGCCGTGCTCAATACTCACCACACCGGCTTCCACCGCACGGCGCATGCCTTCGTCGCCGTGCGCATGCGCAGCTACATCCATGCCCAGGTCCCGGGCTGTTTGCACGATGGTTGCGAGTTCATCCTCTGCGTAATGCGGTAAACTGCCGTCGCGCGCAAGGGAGAGCACTCCGCCAGTGGCACAAACCTTGATGCAATCCGAGCCTTTTTTGAATTGCTCCCGCACGGCAGCCCGACATTCGTCGGGGCCATCGGCCATGCCCATTTCGGGTCCGGGTGGGTCAAATAAATCCCAACGCGCCCCAGTGGTATGGTCGCTGTGTCCGCCCGTAATACTCAGCGAACGCCCGGCGGTAATGATCCTCGGCCCGACAGCCCAGCCATTGTTGATGGCATTACGCAATCCGATGTTCACCCCTGTACCCCCTAAATCCCGCACAGTCGTAAATCCGGCGTTCAGGGTGCGCCGGGCATATACCGCTGCCCGGAAGGCAATATCTGCCGGGTTCAGGACGTACTTTTCAGTGTACGATTGCCGGCTTTGTTCCCATTCCAGGTGTACATGGCAGTCGATCAAACCCGGAAGCACTGTTTTATTTTTCAGGTCAATCAGCTCCGCACCCTTGGGCGCCGGAGTAAAGCCGGGTTCTATACGGGTAATTTTATTGCCTTCCACCACAATGGTTGCGTTGGCAATGGCATCGCCTTTCATTGGCAAAATGCGCCCGCAATGCAGGTAAGTGGTTTGGGCTCCAAGTGGAAAAATCAGGAAAAACAGGGTAACGAGAAGTAAATAGCGCATGTGCAGGGAATGTTGGTGGCAAATTTAATGAAATCACCGCGAAGTACGCTAAGTGCGCAAAGTAGGGGTCCGCTTCGCGGATATTCGCGCCCTTTGCGGTGATTCCTAACATCTTTGCGTTCTTAGCGTACTTCGCGGTGATTCCTAACCACTTCGCGCCCTTAGCGTACTTAGCGGTGAACCCCATCTTCTTAGATTTCTTCCAAATTAGCCCGCTCTCCTCCGCTTTACACGTATATGACATTGGCGCGGGGGCGTCCGGATACTTTTGTGCACCTTTTTTTTAAAACCCGATTGAATCCCTGTGTTTTTCAACCATGCTCGACGGCTTTCACATACTGACCCTGACACATCGCGATGCGGCGCTTGAAACGCTCGCCCATGCCATCGTTCCTGGCGAAAACACTGCCGTTTCGCTGGAAAACCTTAAAGCTTCCATGGGCTGGGAAGAATTGCTTTACCTGGCCACCTGCAATCGCGTTACCTATGTTTTTTATAC
>JAEUUS010000423.1 GCA_016787545.1 Saprospiraceae bacterium | reverse complement strand
CCGAGGAGTGCAATATTGTTCGGACAAATATGTAAAACTGCTGAACAGGCATCAGATCCAGATCAGCATGACAGAAAATGGAGATCCAAGGGAGAATGCAATTGCAGAACGGGTAAATGGCATTTTGAAGGACGAATGGCTATACGATCTGGGTAAAGTGGACAAGTCAGGGATGCGAAAAATCGTTCCACAAATCATCCACATTTACAACGACGAACGGCCACACATGAGTTTGAATTTGCGGACACCTAATGTAGCTCACCAAATCATTGGGAAACTGGAAAAGCGATGGAAAAACTACTACCAGACAAAGGAGTCCAGGAAGTATTTTTCCACAAACTAACAGTCGCTAACAAAAAGAAAAAAGAAGCAAAAAAGAAAAAACACATGATGATAATGAATCATGTGTTTGTAAACTTTTTTTAGGACGGGTCATACGCTTTGGCACACTATCATTAATAACCACAAACTTCTTTCTTCTTGTCTTGCTCTTTCGTGGCAGCTTAGGTATCTCGCCTGTGCTTTTGTATTGGGCAATGATTGCACTTATTTCCTGGCGATCTTCGGCAGAGAATGGCATGGGCCCCACATTGAGGTCTATTTCGATGTCTATGTGATAGGGTGTGTTTCTAGCCATGATTGAGTGAGACTCAAAGTTACGGAAAACCTGGCAAATTTCCAAAACATCACCTCTTCAAGTGGTTATGGATGCTGCTGCGCTGTAAAGATGCCAGAGGTGCTCGGTGGGGTATTCCCGGCTGGCCGTTGAAACGGGCGGTTACAAGAGGTTAGATGCGCTTCCGGTTTTGTTTTCGGGCCCAGCGCTTGATTCAGTTATTTATTTCTTCTGATAGGTTGCCAGTCGGTCACTACCTTTCCTGCTCAATATTCCAGCTTCAACACCTTTTCTTAGGTCTCTGGTTGCGGTTGCCGTTGAGATTTTAGGGAACATCCTGAGGTAGTCTCTTCTGGTAAAATCACTTGTATCCATTTGGTCCAGGAAGTAATATAAACGCTCTGTATCTGTGTAATTTTCTCTTTGGGTGTCCACCAACTCAGCCAAACTCAATTTTATCTTGCCCAATAAGTATTCAACAAATTTTGTGGACAGCCCTTCCTTGTCGCATTGGCTCAATACGTTATAGTATTCTTCCTGACTCTTCTTTATTTCCTGTTCAATGGGCAAATATTCAAACACGGGATTTGCTTTCATTAATATCACCGTCTGCCACAATCGTCCCATCCTTCCGTTTCCATCCATAAAAGGATGAATAAACTCCATTTCATAGTGGAACACGCAACTCTTGATGATCAGGTTGTCTTCTCCTTCTTTAAGATACTTAAACAAGTTTGTCATCAAATTATCGACGTTCCATCCCGGTGGAGCCAAATGCGCAATTCTGTCCCCTTGAATCACTCCGACTGAGCCCGTCCTGAACTGCCCCGGCATTTCCACCAGACCAGACATTAACTGCCCGTGCGCTTCTAAATAGGATTTTTTCGAGAAAGGATCGAAGGTTGAAAGTTTATCATACACCCGAATGGCATTTTCCGCCTCTTTGATATCCTTGGTTGGACCGATTACCCGCTTATTGTCGATGATGGCGGTAATTTGCTCTTCACTCAATGTATTCCCTTCAATGGCCAATGAGGCACGAATGGTCTTGACTTTGTTTCTTTTCCTGAGTTCGGTCCGCGGTTTCCTGAGATGTGTAGCATCTACAACACCTAACAATATGCCGATTTCCGTTGACAAATTGATTATTTGGGGAGTTCCTTCGTAGTATTTATGAATCATGATGCCATCATTTGATCGCATCAAAGGTATAAATTTGATTAAATAAAACAAATATCAACTCATACATAAATCATTTAATTGATAATTTTGATTGAGCACGACGGGGGTTTTACGCTCCTGTATAGTTTTGCCGCGATGCGGCAGGGGGCCTTTCCATGTCTCTTGGGGCTACCGACGTTGTGGGGCTAGCGCCCCAGGGTTATTGAAGTTGGACCTCTACGAGGTCAGGGGTGATTTCCACTTCGCCTGGTCTTCTCTTCACCATACCCAACTTTTATCCAGGCCCAGGCGCCCTGCCTGGTGTTGTTGGCATAGCCGTCAGGCTATGGCGGGGATGCCAACTTCGACAGAAGAAAAGGAAGGTAAGGACGGTGTTTTTTGTCGAGCGCTTCAGTTACGCGCACCATGCTTGATTAAATAGGGAACAATCAGGGAATCAGGGTAGAAAGTACCATGATCAGTTTCAATAACTTTATCAACATAGGATAATGGCGTTCTGCCCCAGGTATCTTTTGCATTGATATTTGCCCCTGCGGCCATAAGCTTCTGAATGACTGCTAAACCTTTAGGTCCACGCAAGGCCGCAGCAAGGTGAAAGGGCGTCATGCCTTGCGCAGTAGTGGCGTTTACATCTGCTTTTTGTTGGAGTAGGTAGTCTATGGTGGCGTATTGGTTATTGCGCAATGCCCCATGCAACAGGGTTTTTCCTTCATTATTTACGTCATTCACGGGATCATATCCATACTGCTCAAACAAATGAATGGTGCTGGTATCAGCATTAGCATAGCCATATAGAAGTGGCGTATTGCCCTTTGTATTTTTGATGCTCGGATTGGCGCCAAAGGCCAATAATAAGGCACAAATGCTATTGTTTCTATTGGTAAAAGTGGCATCGTGTAAGGGTGTATTACCCGATTTATCCTGACTATTCACTGCGGCTTTTTGTTCCAATAAATATTTCACAACAGCGTAATTTTGAACAAAAGCGGCCCTATGCAAGGGCGTTTCTCCGTCTTTATCCAGGCTGTTCACATCAATACCATGTTCAATCAATATCTTTACCACTCCCGGTATATCAATTTTTGTAAAATCCTTGTCTTCCCGTTCAACCCACAAATCAGGATTTGTTCCTGCTGCTGCATGTAATGGATTTTCCCGGCTGTAGCCATTTGGTAGTATGGCAGCACCTTTTTTCAATAAGAACTGCACCATTTCTGTCCTACCCATTGATGCCGCATCATGAAGCGCAGCGCCTTCTTCAGCATTGATATCCAACGACTTTTGGGTTAACAGATATTCAACCGTGTGTAAACTACCGGCCATAGCGGCGTTCCGTAAAATGGTGGAGCCCATATTATTCAGACAGGTTTTCATACTGTCGGGATATTGAGCATCTAATGCTTTAATTTCTTCAAGGCTATCCTGTTTTACAAACGCTATTAATTTGGTGCGGAAGTCGGCAGCTTTTTTGGGGGTTTTATTGCACGTAAAAAAATACAATACCAATGCTCCAATCAGCAGGATCAGCGCGGTATAAATAGGTTGTTTTTTTCTGTTTACCATTTTACCTGGTTTAGAGCATGTTGGGGATTTTCTGACGGAGTCAAAAATTTGAGCTTTTTTCGTCAGTTTTTGCGTTTTTGAAGAAGCCTCCCGAGTACTCGGGAGGTGACTGAAAAATGGCGAAAAAAGGACAATTTTTTGCCAGGAAATAGGCTATAAACACCAATTGCTCAGGTTTTGCCGCGATGCGGCAGGGTGCCTCCCCAAATATCCCGGGCTACCGACGTTATGGGGCTAGCGCCCCAGGGGGTTGGGGGGGCTTTTCCTAAACAAGCTCACCCCGAACAGGAAAAAAGGCAAGGGCAACAAGGCAAAAAAATATGCGCCGCCAAAGCCTCTTTTCACCACCAGTTCCGTGGGGTTTTCCGGGTTGTACCAGCAGGGAATGGTGGCCCCCACGGTCCATTCCCGGATCTCTTTTTCGCGTTGTTTTCTGCCGCCAATGTGCAGGAACGAATCCGGATCGTAGCCTGAGCCATACACGGTTTTACCCTGATGCTCAAACCTCAATGCCAGGGCAATGGCATAGTTTTGGTCGGTTCCCTGCCTTTTGGCCTGCTGGCTGGCGGTATTGGAGGTAGTGATCTCCATGTGCCTGCCAATGATGACGCCGCGGGTTTCTTTCCAGTTGCTCAGGATCTGCCAGTCTTTCCTGGCCATAGCAACAAAAATCAGCCAAAACCCGATGGGCATCATCCACAAAAAGGTGAGCCCAAGGGCCTTATTTGAAGCATCTTTCAGGAGTACCCTGAGCAGTAACCACAGCAGCAAAGTAGCAGCCAGCCAGAGCAGCAGCACCAGCGCTGCATCGTTGATTCCAATAGAGCCTACGCGCATGTTCACCGGAACAGGCCGGGGCTCCAGGGTGATGCCCGCCTGATCCCAATGTTCGCTGTTGTGGTTAAAATCTGCCAGTCGCATGCGGACAGACAAGACATTTCCTTTGGCTTCGCTGAAGGTAAACAGGTGCAGGCTGACGCGTTTTTCGGCGCCTGCCGGAAGCGTCAGGTAATGGCGCAGCGTGCCCGCATCGTAATCCACTTCGGCACTGTCCAGGCCCGTTGTTTCGGCCAGAAAACCCGCGCTGCCCCAATCTATATCCAGAAAAACCGGCGTTCCGCCTTCGTTGCCGGTATTGCGCAACACCAGATCAAACACCACTATAGCGGAGGTTTGCGGGTTGGTGTTGCGCGGCGTAATGGTGGAGCTGGAAAAATCCGGGGCCGCCAGGCAGGGCCGGGTGATGAGGAATAGAAGGAATAGAGGGTAATATTTGGATGGTGTCATAGGGCGAAGATAATTGGGTGTTGTTTTAACTTGATAAGTATAGGTGATCGGTTGCGTGGGGGTTGCCCTTTTGTTATCAGACCTATAAGGTTTTTGGAAACCTTATAGGTCTGATAACAAAAGGGCCCCGTAGCATGAATCTATTGCTGTAACCGACTGAACTGCTCAATAATATATGCCTGATCCTTCACAGGTAAAGGTATCAGCCCAGTGGATTGCTGATAACTGGCAGCTACTCCCGCATAATACAACAATGCGCGGGTTAACTGGATTTTTTTCGGTGGAATCGGATCGTAATCACCGGTCATATTGATGGGGAAGCCACCGTTCACTAAAAAGAATTCTTTCCCCTTAAACCGTATCAGATAGAGGAAATAGCAGGGATAGTCGGTGTCGCCAAGGTATAAAAGCTGGTCGCCGTACCGTTCTATAACCAGGTTATAATCATCGTTATACCTGAACTTATCGGAGATCGCAGAAGCAATACTTCTGAGTTTCCAGCTGCTGAATTCTACATCGGAGGACGAGCCGCTCACCAGAATAGAGCCATTGGAAATGTGTTCATACATATTGAAGTCAAGGGCCTGGTATCCGGTGCAGCCCAGAATGATATTGTATTTGGGCAATGCCTGAACCAGGTCATTTTCAACCGTGTACACTTGTTGATCCACATGGGCCACCTTGGATGCATCAATGTCGTATACCCCCACCTCAAAACCTTTTTCAAGCACTTCTCTGGCCACTGCCTGCCCTATGGCGCCAAATCCGACCACCAGGAATTTTCTGGAATGCAAAAGGTTGATCTCCTCTACTTTGCGCAGCGTATTGTTTAATTCGGTCAGGATAGATTCTGCAATAAGGGGCGATTCGAACTCCAGCTTTGCCCGGGATTCAGCCACATTCATGACCGGAGCTTTCAGATCGAGGTCCTGCAATTCCCGGATACCCCGGCGTGTTTGTTCAACAAAACAAAAACAGGGCAACCACCTGGCATACCGGGAATGGTGCAGCATCCGGATGGCCCGCCCGCCATCGTCTACGAGCAGTATTTTATGTTCCGGACTGGTTCTGACCGTTTCGAAATAAAGGATGGCCCGCTCCAGCAGGGAGTCGATGTGCTGATCGGCTTCTTCGTGGTATTCTTTGCCTCCTTCATAATGTACACTGCCAGGGTGGACAAAAAAACCTTTGGATCGCAGCCGGAGCAACGTGGCGTAGTTGGTGGAATATGGTTTGCCCAGGATAAATACGCCTTCTGGAGCTATGTGATCACCCGCCAGCGCCTGGATCATAGGCACGGTGGAAGCAAACAGATGCTGCACGAAAACGGCACATTTTACCTCAGGGTTGATGGTACCAAATTGCTGCCGGACAAGGTTGACCAACGGTAAGTTTTCCGGGATAGGTGCAGCCTCCAGGTATTCATTGACCCTGTGCGGCGTAATCAAAGCAATAAACCGGCACAGTTCGTTTTCCGTCACCGGATCAACAGGCCTTTGGTATCGCACCTTGTGGTACTCCGAGCGGAATTCCTGCATGACCATGCTCAGGATACTCCTGGCCACCTCTCCCAGTTCCTGTTCCACCGTTTCCAAGGAAAATCCATGAGCGGTGAAAAATCGGGGTTGAGCAAATAAATCTGCGAGAATGACTGAAAGGATGTTTTTCACATCTCTTGGAATCAGGTTTCCTTCCAGTTTTCGGGTGATATGGTCAAAAAACGGGCTTGAGTCTCTGAAATGATCTGTATTGTACACATGGTACTGTAACAATGCATGATTGAGGTACTCTATCACGTTGTCGCCGCGGTAATAGAGGAAGCGTAGGAGGAGGCGGTAGGTGATCATTTATTGGCAAAGAATAAGTAATCTAGTTTTTGGCTAGGTATTTGGGGCAGGTAAATTTTCTGATTTTCCAATTAAACTTAGTTCTTCTGGGGTCAATTGTTCGGATTGTTCCCAAAGGGTGAGTAGGTCGGAGGGTTCTAAACTTAAACCTTTCCCTCTCAACTGACTAATAGAATAAGGATAAATTCTTGATTCAATATTATCTTGACCAACATTCCATATATGGATTAGTCCATCCCTACCTCTACTCAATAATAATTGGCCATCATTTGAGAAAATCAAATCAATAATTTCTTTTGTATGTTTTACAAAAGTTTGCTCCTTTTTCCCAGTCTTTATATTCCAGAGCATAATAATTGCATCATCTCCACCAGTTGCAATATATTGATTATTGGGTGAAAATCTCATAGTTTGTATAAAATCAACACCGTAATCTGATTGAATATGCCCCCTAAAAGTACTAATCAACGCCCCGCTGTCCATTTCCCAAATATCAATAGTATTTTCATCAGTAGTTGCAAAATATTTAAAGTCACTAGAAATAGCACTCACACTTAGATATTGTGAATTTATCGCAAACTTTTTCAGAAAAACACCGCTTTTAGTGTCCCACATTTCTATTCCAATATTGTCACCTCCAACCATTATAATATCATCATTCAGAGAACTAGAGATAGCCCATATTTTTCCCACCTGGGGATTAATTGTTCGTCCATATGTAATTTCATTTCCATGGATGTTCCAAATAGTAATAGAATTATCCCAATGTGAAGCAACTATTGTTTTTCCTAAATTTATTATTAAAATATTTGTTATACTGGAGCTATGACTATTTGTTGAAAAAATGCCAAATAGGTCACCAGACTCCAAACTCTTATGCTACCATCTTTACATCCTGCAACTAAATATTTGCTATCTGGTGTAAATTCAAAAGCGTTTATTGTATTGTTAGACTCATTTTTTAAAAGATAAATTTTTTCAAAATTGTCCACATTATAAATTAGCACACGAGAGTATACTCCATTAAATGCAATCATTTTTTTATCGTTTGAAATCCTGACTATACTTCCTTCAGAATCAGTAACTAAACTTTTAATGCCAACTTCATTCGGCCACTCCCAAAATCTAATATAATTATCGAATCCGACTGTTAAAAAACTCCTCCCATCTGGTAAAAAAGCAACTGTATGAATTTCTGCTAAATGCCCCCTACTTAGTGTCAAAACTGTATTTTCAGATTCAATATCTTGGATAATCGCAGTTTTTTCTTTATCTACAATAACATATTTTCCGTTCGGAGAAAAATCAACTCCATTGACTCCATGAATAAAATTTGAAAATATTTTAAGGATTTTACCACTTTCTATATCCCAAAGAATTATATTATTGTCTCTTCCTGCAGATATGAGTTGGTTACTGTCCGCCAAAAACGCAGCTGAAGAAACCGTATCATGGTGCCCATCAAAAGACTTTACAAAACTGCCATTTTCAAAATTATAAAGTCTAAGTGAATTATCTGAATCTCTACTGGCTAAAAAATATTTATTATCAGAAGAAATTGCAATCACACCTCCATATTCCTCTTGAATAACCTTTAAAGGCTTGTTGTCATTCACTTTAAAAATCATTACAATACCGTCTTTATCTCTTGTAGTATAAAATTTACCATCATTGGTAAAAACTGCTGATTTCAGAGATCCGCTTTGAGACTCCAGGAAGTTCCAATATATCATTTTCTGAATATTAAAAATAAAATCTCCCCCACTTCTTACCTCTTCTATGTATATAAAATAATCTATATTTGGCGACAAGGCTAAAGCGGACGGGAAAAAGTGATCATCAATCGGTATTTCTATTATTTCATCCGTTTGAACATCCCAAATCCCCAATGCATGACGTCCCAAATACATAAGCACTTTAGGATGGTTTTTTGAAACTGCCAATTTAACTCTGCCATTTTGCGTATTCGAATATACCCAATTCTTGTAGTATACAACATTTTGATCCCTAATCAAGGATGAAAAAAGCAAAAGTGTTGATCTGTTTTTAGAATAATTAAATAAATTGTATTCCGCTATCCTAAACGCAAGAGTTGAATCATTTTCACTTATTTTAATTAATAGGGCTATATTATTTGCTTCGCGCAGTTTTTTCTCAGCCAACTCTTTCTGCCTCACCGCCTCATCCCTTTCCGCCTTCAAGGCTTCTATTTCATTAACCTTCTTTTCCTTGCTTTTATGTAAAAAATCGAGCTCTTTAAGGTTGAATAATCCTTCTTCCTTTTCTTTTAATGTAAAAGTTGGCTCGAGGTTGGCGTTACGATGCCACAGGTGTTCTTCATCACCGGTTTTCAGGTGATCTTCTACAGCCACACTCAATTTTTGTAGCAGAAATATATTGTCCTCACCAAATGACTTAATCCACCCTAACAACTGTCCCCAACTGCGCACTAATGCATCGTGAGCTGGTTCATAATATATCTTGCCGTTATTGAGATCCCTATCAGATAGTATTAACCTTACTTCAATCAATTTATTAATAATCGCATCGATTTTTTTTGTAGTATCTTCCGGGAGGTCTTCTTTCATTACTCTTTTACCCGCAATTTCACCACCGGAAAGTGAAACCATCCGGAACATAAAATTTTTAAGCAATTGCTTTCCGGGATCATTCAGCTCGGCAAAAACCTTGTCGGCAACATTCTGCAATGCACCGCTAATGCCGCCCAATTCTTCATAGTCTGACTCCCGTATACCCCTGTAAAGGCCGTCTTTTTTACATTTTTCAAATAATTCGGTCAATGTGAAAGAAAGCAACGGTAGCGAACCTGGGAAATGCACTACTTCACTGATGATTTTGTCTACCAACTTTTCGGATTCTATGAACCTGCCTACTCTGGCTGCCGGCGAAACTATAATTTCCCGTAAGTCCTCCGGACTGAACGGCGGCACTAAAAACCTGCCGACTTTCCATTGAATCTCTATTCCTTTAATATTAATTTGAGATTCAAAATCTATCCGTAAGGTTAGAATAATGGTCAACTTACCTTCTGCCACTTTCGATTTCAATAAGTCTATAAATGCGGTGGCTTCTTTTTCAACTGATTGCGTGATAACCTCTTCAAACTGATCTATCACGAGCACTTCACAAAAAGGATCTATAGAATTCAATACGCTCATAGGGTATTTGCCCGGGCGCATTTCTTTAACAATATTCCCTTCTCTTTCCAATTTTGGAATGATGCCTGCCTTTACCAGAGAAGACTTGCCGGTGCCCGAAGCCCCAATAACTACCGTTAATTTATTTTTTTTAATAGCCTCCAATAACTCGTTTGTTGCATCTTCTCTGCCAAAAAACAGGGCATCATTGGTATAGGCTTCGAGGCCCATATAAGGGTTATCATAATCCCGTTCCACGAGTTGCTGCACCTCAAATTTGGATGGCTGGAATATAAACTCTCCATTTCCGTGTTTGGGTAGTGGAAAAAAACCGATGCTTTGTGCCTGATGGTCTTGTGTACTTGTTATGGACCGCAACCGATCCCCAACATAAGTAGAGAGTTCGGAAGCTGTAATGATATGATCACCATTAAAATCTGCTTTGCCACGCAGCCCCTCCATAATTAATTTTGCAAAGGGAGAATTACCTCCATCTGCTTCCACTCTGTTACCAAGAAGGTCGATGGCTTTTTGTGTATGAGAAGCAGAGGTAATGACCTGCCAGGCCGAATGATTGGTGTAATGGTCATAATGCTGACGTGATATGGGCTCTTGAATGATACTTGATACAACCCTATACTTTGTAGCCCACCGAAATGCTCCCGCAAAACAACAGTCGAGTACCAGCAAAAAATGGCGACATGGTAATTCAGAGAAAACATCAAAGAGTTCCTGCATGGACACCAATGTGTCATAATCGTTTAAATCTGCATCCGTAGGCAAAATGAATCCTTTTAGGCCATCCGTCTCATCTCTGGCAATACCATGCCCTGCAAAATAAAAGATGACCGAGTCGTCATCTTTTACAGCCTTTTTCATTCCTGCCAAAAAATCAAGTAAAGCCTTTTTGTTCGGGTTATAACACGCTTCTACGGGCGCTTCCCTATAACCAAATTCCTCGATCAATACCTTTTTCAGAGCTATGCCGTCATTAATCGGGGTTTCAAGTGTAGACACATGCTCATAGGCATTTATACCTATAATAAAGGCCCGGCGTTCACTAAATTTAGGGTTTGAGGCTGCCATATAAAAGACATTATACTTTATTTGAAAGTAATTCCAAAATTGGGTGAATTCCAGCCTTTTCCTTAAAATAGTTCAGGTGGTGACAGGCCACTTCTGTAACATAAGGAACTGGTTGACGATCCATTGGTACTGCCTTGATACTATCTACACTAACGGCAATATCATTGGTTTGATCTGGGTAGAAAAACTTGCCACCTGTTCGAGATAATTTATCCTTAAACTTGAGTTTTTCTTTATGCTCTGCTAAATACCAGTCAAGGTTTCCGGCTACAATGGAATAGCGTACTGCAGGGTCGCTGGATTTGGCCAGATTTTTCAGGAAATTGTCTGGATTATCGTAGTCCATTTGTTCCAGGGTAGGCGTTACGATTTTGGTTGGTTGCAGAATGGCGAGTATACTTGCTGCAGCGGTCATGCCAAAAGGTAAATTGACGACAAATGCCAGCAATGGCATTGCATAATCCCTATAGGTAGTCAGTCTGGAAATCCTGCTGCCGCCGTTAGGTGTTCCCGCCATAACCAGGTGTTCTACAACATTGTTTCCCTGAAGGTTTTCGATAAAATAGCGGGCCACCAGGCCGCCCATTGAGTGAGCAAGAATGTTTATTTTTTTTCCTGCGGGCTTTATTCCGGCTTCCTGTAATTTATCAGCAAGTAACCCTGCCGTTGTCTCGATTCTGGTATTCAGATTTTCATAGTCATATGTCAATACCAGGTCGTAATCGCCTTTTTCAACCAAGGGATGTACCCCTTCCACCATTCCTTTGGTGTCGCCAATGATGCCATGAATGAGCAGCAGTATTCGTTTTGCACCCAGTACTTTGTTGTACAGGTTTTCTGAGCGTCTGGCTGGTTCTAAACCAGAGTAATCCACCCAGCACAATTTATTGACATCCCTTTTAGGGAGGGCTATTTTGATAAAACAGAGTTTTAGTGCCTTGACGGGGTTGCGGGTCCTCTTTTCAACGATAGAGGGTAAATGTTTAATTCGAACCCTGGTTTTGCCATTTTCCAGCATTTCGGTTTCCCCAACCGGGAACAGATTTTTGCCATCAAAGGTGATAGGCAGTATAAACTCCTCAGCCTCCTCGTCGTGCCTCAGCGCTTCAGCAATGTCAATTTCAAGCGGATGGTCAGCCAGACTTGCTTCATTATCGAATCCGCTTAATTCAACCATGTCTTCGGGAGCGGAACCACGGCTTTTGCCTTTAAAACGAATCAACTCGAATTCACCGCTCTTGGCAAGTGCCGCAATGATGGACATGTCGTCCATACTTCTGCCAGCATCCCCGATAGCATGCATACTTACCTCAGCAGTAAAGGAAGGGTGATCGTGGAAGTGAATTTTTTTATTTGCCATAAACAGGGCTTCACGACCCACTTTTTCCCCCTTGACTATGGTTTTAACTTTTAAGGTGAGCGCGTACCAATCATTTACGTCTTCTTTGGGTTTAACCTCTATGATCCCGCCAACGATCCGACTTTTAGTGATAGTATCCTGAGATTTATCCGTACTTTTCGTTGGCGAATACACCGGATCATCTCCAACGATAAATCCAAGCATTCCCAATCGTTCATTAGTTAAAGGCTTATTGCTGACAAATAATTTAAAAAAGTCGATGGTTTGTTGTTCACCTGAGCCAACTTTGAAGAAGCGCTGTTTCCCATCCGAGCCCTTGTCCATGGCAAATACTGGATTTTCAGACTTGGGTGTTTCATTGTTATATTGTGGATAAAGTCCATAATCAGGTCCTGCATAGACCAATGCACAATGCCGCTGAGGGCCGTTTTTATTCCAAACCTCTATCCTAAAAGGCACTTCTTGTTTGTCATCCTTAACCGTAATAATGGCCTCTCCTTCAACCACCCTGCGGAGTTCTTTGCCATCCTCATCCAGTTCTACCAAAATCAATTCAATCCCGTGATTGTTAATTTTTGAATTGGGATTATCAAGGGTCATAAACTTTTCCCAGGAGCCAATTCTTTCTAATTTATCCAAAACATCTTCCAGCATCTTGTCCCATAAACTGCCTGAAATTGTACGCACGTTGAGCATATCTGCGCTTCGGATAAGTTGTATGCCCTTCTGATTAATTTCCACTCTATAAGGTGCAGTACTTTCTGCGTCCTGAAACATAAAAAAGACTGACTGATAGGCGCTCAATCTTTGTTTAATATCTGCATCTATAGAAGGATCAATGCGAAGCTCGACGGCCATTTTGGGCACAGGAATACTGGTTAAATGTCCCTCATAGAGCGTATCTTCCGACATTTTAAAATTAGGCTCAGAAAGGGTACAGGTTTCTGTACCTACGGATGTACTTACCAGTTGCCCCAATGTTTTACCCCCGTGATTGATCTCAAAAGTGGCAGGTGTTTCATCCATTGGAATCCCGTGCAAAGCCCCGACATTTGCTTGCCACATGTCATTTTCAAAATAAACCCGGACAGGCGCTGACAATTCGGTTTCTTTAAGGCCTAAAAATCCCTGATAGGCATTGAAATACCCTGACGGCTCAAATTGCGGATGCTGCTGATCTGATGTTTTGGCCATTTCGATCCTGCATTGTGTAAAAAGGTCTGCATAGGATAGTCGACCGCCAGTTTTTTCCAAAATCGAAAGCATGGTTTTGGAAAATAGTCCATGATCCGAGCTTGTTTCGTATGCCTTTTCTTTTCGGTCGCAGGCTGCCAGGAGGATGTGGCGGCTATTGGGTATGTAAAGTTGCTGCCCCATGTCAAGAAACGCACCATTCAGATAAGATTCCAAAGGGCGAGGTTCCGTCCTGCCTGAGGTTTGCCTGGGTTTTCCCAGCATAAAATCACTGACATTCTTAGTGCCCGAGCCTGAATGGCAGCAATCCAATACGACAGCCACATGCGCACCTTTTTTGGCAATTCTTTCAATTAACAAAGCCAATTCTTTGTCGGCCAGGTCTAACCCGCCAGGTAACCGGCTATCATACAATACCATTGACTCTTGCTTGCCTCCCGGAAAGTATCTCTCAAATTCGGGAGCGGCTAACTCCTGGCTACCATGTCCGCTATAGGCTATAAGTACGAGATCATCCTTTCCGGCATTCAACAAATGCTTATCCCCAAAATGATCAACTACATTTTGATAGGTGGCCTCACTGTTTTGCAAAGAAGCTACCTTTCTTTTTTCTGCCGGGAATCTGCTTTGGAGAAACGCTTCCCATTGCATCAAGTCGTTCAAGCAGCCGTCCAGTGACGTGATATTGGAATCTGGGGCATATTCATTGATTCCAATCAACAGGGCGAAGATGTTTTTATTCATTGATAAATTAAGGTTGGCTTTAGGTATGTATATGTTCGTCAAACTACATTACACAATACTACGGGTAAAATTATTATCAGATACTCCTTTGATTAAATATAATTTTGAGACGTCATTCCCCCTCTACCACTTCCCCCCAATAAAATAAATGCCCTCGTCGCTCCCTTTTTCATACAAAATCCCCAAGCGCTTGCGGCCCAGCAACGCCATATCCGAATAGGCAGCCTCCCCGGGCACCACGGTTTTTCCGGCCGACCAGCTCCGGCCCCCGTCGGTACTGCTGCGGAGACTGAGGTTCTCTCGGCGCGTTTCTGAATTGGGATTCAAAAATAACAGCCGCGACTTTCTGCGGTCGAAAACCGTCAGTAAGGTGCCCTGACAAACCGGCTCCACCAGATCCGGGTGGTAAGCTGCATTTTGCCAGCAGGCGCCGCCATCGGAACTCCAGGCCTGAATGCGGCGGCGGGGTTGGCCGGCCTGGTTCCGGCAATTGATCAGCAATCCGCCGCCGGGAATTTCAGCGGCTGTGGCCTCGTTCGAGCCCGGTATGGGTATAGATTCGCTGATATGAAAGGTTTTGCCATGGTCGTCGGTATAA
>JAEUUS010000412.1 GCA_016787545.1 Saprospiraceae bacterium | reverse complement strand
CCATTCCGATATAGTAAGTAGAAAACGCACATTGCCCATGCCTTATCACGCCAAAAGTACTGATGCGGAGCTCCGTCAGGGCTGTATCCAACAGGATCGGCTGGCTCAGGAGTTGCTGTACCGGAGGCATTTTGGCTGGTTATTGAGCGTTTCCATGCGGTATACCCATAACCGGGATGAAGCTACGGATATATTGAACCTGGCATTTCTGAAAATTTTCAACAGTATGACGCAATTTCAGGATACGGGCGCTTTCAAAGGCTGGATGGCTAAAATTGTTTTCCATACTGCCATCGACCATATCCGGCAGCATACCTCCTACAAAAAACACCACGACTACTCCGGAGAGATGATAGATCAATCTGTGGAAAACAGCGGCCTGGATCATTTACAAGCCGAAGATCTCTATCACCTCATTCAGCACATTACACCGGCATCCCGTAATGTATTCAGTCTGTATGTGATAGACGGATACACCCATCCGGAAATAGCCGATATGTTGGGCATCAGCGTTGGCACCTCCAAATGGCACCTGGCTAATGCCCGGCAGGAAATGAAAAAAATGATGGAACAGTATTATCAACCGAACCTTTAGTGTACACCATGGATCCACTATTATCCAAAGAGGAAAAAAACATGCGGGAAAAAATGCTCCAGCATGAATTCCCCTTCGATGAGAAGGCCTGGGGAGCTATGAAAACTTTGCTGGAAGAGAAAGGAAATGAACCTGGCAAGCCACCCACCGTTCCTGTACCCGTACCTGGTCCGGGCAAACTTAGCGTGTGGCTGATACTCCTGTTTTTTACAGTTGGTCTGGGAGCAGCCTCCTTGTTTTGGTCGACCTCCATCGAGCAAAAGAGCAGCTCTGAGCGGAGTAGTGTGCGGGATCTGTCCCAAAAAGGGCTATCTGCTACTGTTATCAGCCCTTCAACCGCGAATACTGGCACACAAGCCTTCCATGGGAACTCAAACCCTGAGGCAGAGGTTCCAGCTCCCCTTCAGAAGCCTGATGTTAAAGAACAGTCACCCGACATTAACCTGTTTAAACAGGCACAAATCAGCCATTTACCTGCATCTGGTAAGACATCAGCCAACGTTTCTGATGTTATTGCACCAGAAATGTCAATTCAAGTCCAATCGGAGTCTACCCTTCCAACAGTTGCACCAGATGAGCAGCGTGAAATGCTTGTACCAAGCCAAAAACTGTTGGATATTATCAATTTAGCTACGCCATTACCTTCCTTTATTCCAGCGTCTGAATATAAAAAACTTCAGGCAGACTCCCTGATCAGACCGAAAAAGGAAGTGGCAAGTACAAAGCGCCGTTTTGAGAAGGGATTCCTTTTTGGCATTAATACAAATGCCGTGGATTACAATCCCGTTCGGGTGAGTATGTTACCGCATGTAGGACTATTTCTGAATTACCGAACCAAAACAGCCACAAGTTTTCAGGCTGAAATGGTATTGAAGTATGTGACTGGCTATCAGTTGTATGTAGAAACCCTGGATATTACGCCAAGCGGGTTTGTCACCACTTCATTAAGCACGAATAGTTTGATTTATTTGGAAACACCGGTTTTGGTTAAACAACGGGTAAAACCCAAACACTGCCTGTTCACCGGATTAAAACCCTCCCTGAATTATAAAGTATTTGCCAACGGAAACAACCTTGGGCTTAACATGGACAATACCCGGGAATATACAACCCAATCCGGTATAAGGTATTTTGACCTTGGCCTCGTATTAGGCTGGGAGTATCGTTTTCATCCACGCTGGGCTTTTGACGTGCGGTACAATCAAGGACTTATGGACTTGACCTTCGATCAATTTTATCGCGACAATAGCACCCATTTGAATTCTGACATTCAGGTGTCTCTGCGGTACATATTCAGAAAATAAAAAAACCAACAACATGCGCTTGATAACTCTATTCTTGTTGGGTGTTGCACTCCTGAACAGTTGCAAAAAGAATGTCGAATTTTCCTCTGATTTGCGTCCAAATGAATTTTGGGCCCGTTATACCATGACTGACGATTCGGGAAATGTGAGCACCTACGCCTATCAGGGTGAAGACACCACACATTTAGTTGATTTATCCAACTTTGTGGTATCACTTGATTATTTTACCCAAAACGCTATTGAAGACAGCATCAAACAAATTACCGTGGGGCTTTCTGAGTTGTGGACTGGCACTCCCATAAGTATCCGATTGAATGCTAATAGTTATGTAACTGATCCTTTTTTTCCGACAGAATGGACCGCAGCGGAATTGGAGGAATTGTTATACCCAGGTAAAACCTTTCAATTTGGAGATGGGCCGGGTCAGGCGCAAATACAAATAGAAGGATACCCATACAAAAAATGGATATGTACCAGTTCTTCTTCCAGCAATCAAAATGGCTTTATGCGTGTGCTGGAGGTGAGTGATTACGGCGCGCCTGAAGTAGACATTTCCTATTTCGGCAAAAAAGTAAAGCTGGCATTCTCCTGCACCATGACCCACCAATCAGGCAGCACCTGGACGCTCACAGATGGTGAGGCGGTATTGCTCTTTCGTTACTACAAGTTTTAAAACCAACACTCCCTTATGTACGCTATTTGCACCATGCGCCATTTACTTGGCTGCCTCACCCTTGCCCTGCTCCTAAGTCCTGCATGCAGGAACAGAGACAATGACTGTGCCCCCTGCCCAAATAACACCATTTGCAACGACGGTGATTGTGGCTGCAAGCCAGATCAGCACGACATGGGCAACTGGTGCCTGGATAAAAACGAAGACCTTTTTGTGGCGGCGAGCCTGGATTGCCCCTGCCTCCAGGTCCAGGGGCTGCGTTTCATAGACATTAAACCACACCCGGGAGGACCATTACCATATCCGGCCAAGTCCACCTATGGCTTTTATCAACCGGATTTATCCTATCAAAGTGGTCAGGAGAGGTTTCATTATTTCGATTTACCGGATGGCGACAGTATTGCCATTTACAACCTGGTTGGACCAGGCTGGGTAGGTTTTTACAATTGTGAA
>JAEUUS010000577.1 GCA_016787545.1 Saprospiraceae bacterium | reverse complement strand
TTATTTTAGCAAATAACCTTGTCCAAACTGAGTTTGGATCAATTTGTTTTCAAAGCCCTTGTCAATTTTGTTTCGAAGGTAATTGACATATACTTCGATCACATTTGTGCCGGTGTCGAAGTTCATATCCCACACCTTTTCAGCAATTTCCGTTTTAGAAAGCACTTTGCCTGGATTGCGCAGAAAGAATTCCAGCAGCGCAAATTCTCGTGGTGTGAGCAATATGTCCTGCCCGGCCCTTCGAACAGTTTTGGCATCGAGATCCTGTTCAATATCCTGAAATCTGAGTATGTTTTCAGACTTCAGTGAGGTGGTATTTCGCCTGGAAAGTGCTTTTGCCCTGGCAAGCAGTTCCTTGAGTTCAAAGGGTTTGGCTAAATAATCGTCTGCGCCGGCATCCAGGCCAGCCACTTTATCATCGGTATGACTCAGGGCTGTAAGTAATAAAATTGGAGTGGATTTTTGCTCTGAACGCAGTTTTTCACACAGCTCAATGCCATTTAATCCAGGCATGGTAATGTCTGAAATGATGACATCATAATCTCCCTGAAGCGCGAGTCGCAACCCCATAATGCCATCTGTGGCGGTATTTACCGTCCAGCCATTTTCTTCCATCCCTTGCCGAAGGGAAAGAAGTGTTTTGAGTTCATCCTCAATGAGTAATACGCGCATGGTGCGAATGTAAGGGCAACGCAAATTTTTTTACAGGTTTTCTGTAATTTATAGTTGATCATGCCCCATGTTTCCCGATTATACCGACCTTTGCGGCATTAAATCGTCCTCGTGCTCCGTATTTTTCGCAGTAACCAGATTTTTGTAGCCATTGTGTTGTTTGTGTATCTCGTGGTGATACGCAGTGGCGCCATATTGGGGTGGATTGAAGCTCCTGAAGGGGCGAACACAGGTGGCTTGTTGTATCAATCCTGGTTTGGCTGGATGAAAGACGCTCCCGTTTTTTCTGCCATAACGGCTTTGATTTTGGTGTTTTTGCAGTCTTTTATTGTTAACTTCCTGGCAGACGATTTTAGATTGCTTGGAGACCGAAACTGGTTTCCCGGCTTATTTTATGGCATTTGTGCATCGGCTTTTCCGGATTATTTATTTGTATCGGCTCCATTGGTAGCCGCTACATTTATCCCAATCGGACTGTACAAAATCTTTCAGGCATTTCAAAAACCAAATGTACATGCTGCCATTTTGGATAGCGGCATTTGGCTATCGGTTGGATGCCTGTTTTATCCCCCACTTATTTGGCTCGTTCCTGCTGGTTTTGCGGGGTTGCTCATTGTCAGAGTGTTCCGTTCCAATGAGATGTTTATTTATGTTGCAGGAGCGCTTATTCCAATTTTCTGGGGCTGGTTGTGGTATTTTTGGGCAGACAAAGGCGCTTCCTTCAGGGATCTACAGTTAGGAAGTTTGAGGCTGGTAAACGGATTTAATGTAGCATGGACAGATGGAGATTTAGCCAGACTGTCCATGCTGGTCGTGTTCATTTTGCTTTTTTTGCTTGGATTACCCGCTGTTTTAAACAAAAAAGGAATCCAGATTCAAAAATATGTCAGCGTTCTTTTTTGGTTCCTGGTGGCAGGTATTTTCTCCATCTTTTTTCAGGAACAATGGCATTGGGCTAATTGGTTCGTGACCATTGCACCATTGGCGGTTTTTTTGTCTTTGGGGTACCAGGAAACCTTTAAAAAGTGGTGGATTGAAATGGCCCACCTGATTTTGCTTTTATTCATATTTGCGATCCAATACCTTAAAATATGGTTGCCTTACGTGCAATATCTTTAGGAAGTTGGATCCTTAAACCTTCACTCACTCACCTACTCATTTACTTCATGAAATTTGGCGTAATCGTTTTTCCTGGCTCCAATTGTGATGACGATATGGTACATGTCTTAGGCGATGTACTTGGTCAAAATGTGGTTAAAATCTGGCATA
>JAEUUS010000364.1 GCA_016787545.1 Saprospiraceae bacterium | reverse complement strand
TCTCTGCGGAGACTCTCAATCTGGCTGGTCTGGATGGCGCGGGTCTTTTCCAGCTCTACTATTTCGCGTTCCAGGGTCTGTTGTTCCTTGATGAACTCGTCCAGATTACCCTTCATCAGGTTATGGTCGGCGCGCACTTTTTCCAGGTTCTTCTGTGCCTCATTGAGGGCGGTTTCAAACTCTGCTTCCTGGTTGCGTTCGTAGTTTACATCTGTTTGATAGCCTTCAATTTCGGAATCCAGTGAACGCAGGGTTTGAGTGCTTTGCGCAATCTGATCGTTCAGGCGGTGCAGGTCGTTGTTGATGAAGGTGCGTTTTTGCTCCAGCATCGCTTTTTCGTTTTCCTTACCCCTGATACGGCCGGTCAAGCGGTTAACCTCCTGCTGTTGTTCGCTCAGACTGGTTTCCTTATCTGTATGGCTTTTGCGTTTGGCCTCGGTATCCGCTTCCAGCAGTCGGGCCATGGCCTCGGTACTTCGGTAGTTGTCTTCTTCCCGGGCAATCTGGCCTTCCAGTTCCTTAAAGGTTTTTTTGTGTCGGGCGAGATTATGAACGGCTAGTTCCACACTGATGGTTTTGTACTCGGCCTTCAGTTCATAGTATTTCTGGGCACGGTCGGCTTGTTTTTCCAGTTTTTTCAACTGGTCCGCAATTTCAAAAAGCAGGTCCTCTACCCTATCCAAATCGGCCGCAGTGGCTTCCAGTTTCTGCTGGGTTTCGTGTTTCCGGGCCTTGTACTTGCTCACACCCGCTGCCTGCTCGAACATGCGCCTGCGCGCCTGCTCACGGTCAGACAACATATCTTCCACCATGTTGAGGGCTATGATGGCATAACTGTCTGCGCCGATACCTGTATCCAGGAAAAGTGAGGTAATGTCTTTGAGTCGGCAAGTGACCCCGTTCAAACGATACTCACTTTCGCCGCTGCGGTACAGGATTCGGCTGATGGCAACGGTGGTATAGTCGGTGGGAAGTATGTTTTTGGTGTTGTCGAAAGTGAGGGTCACTTGAGCCATTTGGCCCTCTTTCCGCTTTTTGGTGCCGTTAAAAATCACGGAAGCCATTTTATCCAGTCGCAATTGACTGCTTTTTTGTTCGCCCAACACCCATCGAATAGCGTCTACCACATTACTTTTACCCGATCCATTGGGTCCGACCACGCCGGTGACATCAGCATTAAAATGCAGTACCGTTTCGTTGGCAAACGATTTGAACCCTTTGATTTCCAATGATTTAAGCCTCATAATCCTGACAAAGCGGTATAATACGCCGGTGTTTCAATACATCTTAAAAGCGGGCGAAGATAATTGAGTAAAAGGGAATGAAAAAGGGGAAGTTTTCAACAATTGCACGCCATTTTATCCCAAGGCACTACTTTTGGCCATGCGTTCGGCTTATCACGATTTCCGTTTATTCTACAACCAGAGCATTCATCCCGAATTGCAAAACATGGAACAGCGCCGCCGACGGCTGCTCAGGCTGCTGCTCATTTCCATATTGCTTCTGGCTGGCGTGGTGGCCCTGCAGGTTTATATCTCCATTTTCGCGCTTACCCTGGCTTTGCTCATTCCGGTGGGGCTCTGGATGACTTACCTGAGTTTCCGGGTACAGGTTTTTTACAAGGAATTCAAACCGCGGTTGGTAACGCTGTTGCTGGATTTTATTGATAATGACGTCAACTTCAAGTTTGAAGGCTACGACCACAAAGGCTTTTTGCCACCCAAAAAATTTCTGGAAAGCCGCATTTTCACCCGCGCCGACGATTATGTGGGGGAAGATTTGATTCGCGGCCAAGTCAGAGAAACGCCGTTTGAGGCCTGTGAACTTCGGGTAAAGGAATTTTCCGAGGTACGCAACCGGCTTGACACCGTTTTCAAGGGACTTTTTCTCATTGCCGATTACCAGCGTTGGGACATGCACGGTGGGGTTCTGGCGTTGCCGGATGCCTACCGCAAATACCTGAGTCGCAGCGAACGCGCTTTTCATCTGCTGGGTGGCCGGCGTATCAAAGGTGGAATTTTGCCTGAATTTGAGGCCGTTTTTGACACTTATGCCACCAAGGATGTGCGTATCAAGGATGTTATTTCGGAAGAGTTTCAACGGGCTATACTGCGTTTCCGTAAGCGTTTTCAGGAGGTTAACCGGGAAAAAGAGATCTATTTTTCCATCATTGGCGATAAAATCTACCTGGCTTTGCGTCAGGACCGGAATTTGCTGGAACCATCCCTTTTTCAGTCCAATACCAGTTTCGAAGTGGTGCATGAATTTTATGAAGACATTCGGCTGCTGCTGGAACTTGTGATGGAAGTAGATGCGATGAATTGAACGTTAAATAAACCTAAAGTGCGGTGGCAAACATGCTTTACAGGTTATCCGTCAGTTTAATATACATGATACACGTTAAAACCTTTTGCTTAATGTCGGCCATACTCCTCTTGGCCTCCTGCGACACCTCCCGCCCAGCCGTTTCCCCAAAATCCAGTTCCAAAGCCTATACCAATGCAGTGGCTACCCCTTTTCGGCAGAAGTTGGTGGATTATGGCAAAAAATTCGTGGGCACCAACTATAAATACGCCGGACAAAGCCCTAAAACCGGCTTTGACTGCTCAGGATTTACCAGTTATGTCATGAAAGAAAACGGGGTCATGGTGTCTCCGGCATCTGCCATACAGGCCACAGAAGGCAGAAAGGTGCCCCTTGACCAGGTTATGCCTGGCGATCTGCTGTTTTTTGGTGAAAGCAAAAAGAAAATCTCCCACGTCGGACTGGTCGTAAAGCGAGGCCCTGAAGGC
>JAEUUS010000310.1 GCA_016787545.1 Saprospiraceae bacterium | reverse complement strand
CAGGTACAGGATCTTATGGTCGTTCGGATCCATGGCCAGCGGATTGATGAAAAGGTAGTCGTCTTCCGTCGGCCCCACAGGATCTATGCGTCTGAAGGCCGTGACATTGCCGGCAGCATCGAGGTTTACCTTGGCTACTTTGCCCAGTTGGATTGACAGCACATAATATTCCTTATTGGGTGCGACGGCGCCGTAAGCTCCGTCGCCGTTCACGGTTTGTCGCCAGGGCGCAGTCAGATCGCCGGAATTCACAAAGAAATTACCGTTGTCCTGCATGCAACCAATGAGCATATTATCTCCGGGGGCATTTTTATCCATCACTGTAGAATACAACTGCGAGGTGATGTAACTGTCGTTGCGATACACCCAGTCCACAAAAGAAGCATTGCAATTTTCGGTGCGGTGAATGCCGCCGTCGCTGCCGGTAATCATCACATTGGGGTTGGTGGGCAGGAACAGTACCTCGTGTACGTCGGGGTGGTGGTTGGGGTAGAGTTCAAAGAACGGAAGCGTGGTACCAATTTTATAACCGCCAATTTTGGTGGTATTATCCGGTGTGGCAAATCCGTCGGTGCTGCGCCAGAGGTTGGTGCCGCCGATAAACACGTTGTTGGTGCCTGGCTGGATTTTCACTACCAAATCGTAGCCGCCTTGTGCCGCGCACTGATCGAATTCCGTGCCGGTGGAAGGAAGGTTAGCAGAGCGATCATCCCACTGGCCGCCAGCGCCGGAGCCGTCGCCGCTTACATAGGTGTATTTGAACAGGCTGGTCCAGTCGTCGGAACCAATATACTTGGTGTAGTGGCCGCTGCCCGGCGTGGTGCCGAAAAAATATACCTCATTTTCGTTGTTCGGGTTAATCCCGATCACGATGCGGTTGTATTCATTTGGCATAAAGGCCGGGGTGATATTGGTCCATGTAGTGCCGTTGGTACTGCGCCAGATGCCTTTTTGGTTGCCATCGGAGCTCATGGTCGCGTAGGCCACACCTGTGGAAGTTACGGCAATATCGGTGTAATAAGAGAACGGCGCTGCAGAGGCGCTACCGCGCACAACAGCCCAGGTTCCGCCGCCATTTGCACTGCGGAAAATAGCGCCATATGTAGCGGCATACACCACATCCTGCGTGGCAACGGGATCAGTGGCTACACGCCAAACACCCTGCCAAACGGTGGTGAAAGAATGTGGCAAGCCGTCGTCGGTGCTGCCCACCGGCGCCCAGGTATTGCCATTATCGGTGCTTTTGAACAGGCCGTCGCCCAGGTAATAGGCCAATGAATTGGCCGCCGAGGCAGAAGCACCATATAATTCGCCAGAGGAATAGTACCAGGTATTGGTTTTGCCCGGGCGCAGATCCTGCGCAATGCTGGTACATCCGGGGTGTGCGTTGAGGGGCGTTTTGCGAGTCCAGGTCAAACCAGCGTCTTCGCTCAGCCACATGCCGCCGGAAACACCACCGGCCAGCCAGCGGTTTTCGTTGGCAACATCAATGGCCAGCGCGCGCGTGCGTCCGCCCACGTTCCAGGGTCCGCGCGACATCCATTCGCCATTTCCGCCGCGGTCTACTGCGGTATGAGGGATGCCGGCTGCAAACTGGCGTTCCAGGAATTTAATCCCGGCCGGAATTTCGCCGGTGGCCGGATCAGCCTGGCGCATTTTTTCCCAGGCACGGCGCCTTGGGCCATTTTCTTCAGAAGCGCCACTGGGCATTTTTACGCTGCCGTTGGCTGGGTTTTGCCAAAAAAGGTAACCGCAAGCGGCCAGAATCAGTAGGGATAAAAGAGGTAGCAATTTTTTCATGGGACAATGTTTAAGTGCGGAAAGATAGGAGGAATTTAGTTTTTATGGGTTTGAAGAGTTTGAAGGGTTTGAAGGGTTTGAAGAGTTTGAGGGGTTTGAAGGGTTTGAAGAGTTTGAGGGGTTTGAAGGGTTTGAAGAGTTTGAAGGGTTTGAAGAGTTTGAAGGGTTTGAAGGGTTTGAAGAGTTTGAGGGGGGCGGGGGGGGGCAGGTTTAGCCGCCGATGTTTGAAGCACTCGGAAAATTCGGGCTGGTGTACAAACTGAGCGTCTCAATCTGAGTGATTACGATCCATTGGTAAATTTCAGATCGGTGGAGTGTTTAGTGACGGGGGACTGGCAGTCACCCCGTCACTAAACACTCCACCGATCTGAAACCTCCGAACTTTCTCCAAAACCCATTGTTTATCCATCCTATTTAACCCCTTAACCGGCCCTGGCAGCCACGAGAGTAGCTTCCTCAAACCCCATCAAACCCCTCAAACCCCATCAAACCCCTCCCCCCCTCAATCTACGGCTAAACCCGCCGTTACACCAGTTCATCCCATGATTCGTCACATTCCCAAATCACAGCAAGGCTATGGCGCTTTCAACGGTGGAGAAATCGTGGAAAACAAACCCATTGGTTTTCCACAGGATCATTCCAGCATCCGGCCATATTCCAACTTATTTTACTGGGCACATGCCCGGGCAGTTACCGACAGCACCATTGGCCTGCATCCGCACCAGGGCTTTGAGATCTGCTCTTTTGTGCTGAAGGGCGATATCCGACACTACGACACCAAACTGCAGGAATGGCGCCCCCTGACAGCCGGCGATGTGCAGATCATCCGGGCCGGGAATGGCATCAGTCACTCAGAATGGCTGGGCAAAGACAGCGAGATATTCCAGATTTGGTTTGATCCGGGTTTGGAAAAAACCTTGTCGCAACCACCCAGCTACGATGATTATCGTTCGGAGGTATTCCCGCAGTATACGCAGGGAACCGCGCGCATATCCACGCTGGTGGGCGAAGGTAGTCCGTTTCAGATGGACGCCCCAGACATCGAAGTGTTCCGACTGGATTTGAGCGAGGGCAGCCATGTTCAACCCATGGAGGCCGGAAAGATCTACTCCGTTTATGTGTTGGCCGGCGATCCGCAAATTGACAACCAGCCTACGCAAACCAGTGATTTTCTGCTCATTTCAGATCAGACTCAGTTCGACATCAAGGCGGATAGTCCAGCGCAGCTGTTCATTATTGCCAGTCCGGTGCAACCCGGATATAGAACTTATGGTCAATTGATGATGAGAAGGTAACGATTTACGATTTGCGATTTGCGATGTACGATTTGCGATGTAGGATTTGCGATGTAGGACTTGCGATGTAAGACTTGCGATTTGCAAGGTACGATTTGCGTACGTGATTGACTAAATAACAACGAGGGTTGTCATCCCGCGCAGCAGGACCTACACAAGCCTGGCCACTCGGAATGTAATGACTGAATGGCTCACGTAGTTGAGCTTGTGTAGGTCCCGCTGCGCGGGATGACAACCCTCGTTGTTTTATGTTGCTCACTCGCAAACCTTAAGCTAACGCCCCAAATCGTACATCGCAAATCGCACATCGTAAGTCGTACATCGTAAGTCGTACATCGTAAGTCGTACATCGTAAGTCGCCACCTGAATCCTGACTATTCCATTTATTTGTCCAGACGACCCTTTGATTGTATGAGTAACTTTATTCCATAAAAGGACGCACATCTCCAAATCATCTTTCAATTCTATCGCGTATGGCAAAGGATAAACTCAAACTCGACGATCTGAAGGTACAAAGCATTGTTACCTCTCTGGAAAAAAACGAAATGCAGACCCTCAAAGGCGGCAAAGAAGTAGTAGGCCGTCGCCGCTCCTACAATGTTCGCTGGACCATGATTGATACCCGCACACAACCGGATTCTTTTGGTGGATTCAATGGCGGGAATTAATGCCGGTTTCTGACTCGTATTTTCCACGAACAATTTCTGCAAATGTTTGACCTCCTGCCTTGCTATCCAGCCAAGCCAGAAGGTCAAACGTTTGTAAAAGAGCCCTGGTTTCGGGCTCGTTGGCTTTGGGCGCCAGGTCGTTTTTGACACGGGCAAATACTGCTCTCCTGCTCTTAGCATCCGGCAAACGAATGGCTTCTGAAATCCCGTGCATAAACCGGCGTTCCAGTTCGTGGAGCCGGTTTTTTCTTTTCAAAAAACGAGCAGCCGTGCGCAACTGAGAATCCAGCAACAGGAAATTTCCCAGTTCATAATGGAGCAACAGTTGTAGGATTCGCGCCAAACTTTGCAAATCCTCCCGCCCCACCGTTCGTCTCTGCGCTAACCAGTGATTGAGGTGATCCAGCGCCGCACCATAATCTGCACAGCCAATACAAATGGGCACAAACTGAAGGTAAAAACTGCCGGTTTCATACTCGTGCGGATCAAAGCGCTCCGCCTCTTTCAGACAACGTTCCATTTCCCTGCGCGCGTCTTCAAATTCGCCGGTATAGGTGCACAAGGCAAAGAACCCGCTGAAATATTGCCGGTGAATTTTCCGGCGATCATCCTCTGTAATAGCCTGCAAATCATTGATTTTACGCAAACATTGGCGAACTTCTTCATATTTTCGGAGGAGTCCGCAGGCCAAAATATGATTGCTCAAGGCTGCGATGTAATCCGACAGATTTTCCTTCAAAAAATAGGATTTAGACTCCTGTAATTCAATCAGGATTTTGCCGGTTTCATAAAACTGTTCCTGCTCCAGCGCGGTATGGTAATATAAGCTGAGGGTACGGTAATAGAGCACCCGGGCTGTATGAGAAATAGCCGCATCCGGACTGGAAAAAATGTCTTGAGAAATTAATTCCCTTAATCGTGCAAGGCGATCCGGACCTCGATGCAAAGGATCCTTTTTAATGGCTGCATACACCTGAAAAAAAGCCCGGCGATACGCGGAGGCATTTTGCAACTGTTCCAGGGTACGCATTTCTTCATTTTGTAAATATTCAAGGTGCTTATGCAAAAAATCAATGTCCATCCGGGTGTATGCTAACTGCTTTTCCCAGCGTACGATTTCTAATTGTTGTGGAAAATACTCGAATTGCGCTGCAAGTTTTCCTGCCCGTATCAGCATATCCCGACAATCGTTGTAATGACCTCTTTTAAACAAAGCAGATACACTCTGCATCAAGTGATTCAACCTGAATGAAACACTATTCATTTCATCGAATTGTTGCAAGGATTTGAGTACCAGTTCGTAGAGATACGCTTTTAATTCTGTGAATTTTTTCCCCTCTACCAGCTCCGTTTTGTAGATTTTTTTGCGCCATTTGAGCTCGTCAAAATGCTCTGCAGCATCCATGGCCTCAAACAATTGCACATATTTGGCGTCCAATCCGTGTTTGCCCTTTAGAAACACCCTGAAATAGCGCTTTTCCATAGGTGTAAGGGCGCGAATCAACTGATGCAATTTGTCGGACGGCGTTCTTGACATGTCTTATTCGCTAAAATTTGCAGCAAAAGTGTCAGGTAATTATCATATTTCCAAATACTAAATCTGCTTCTGAAACCTGACTTATGAAAATAATTGAATTGTGTTGAGGCAGTTGCGTCCCCACCTTTGTGCCAGGATTAGACGTTAGACTTTGGACTGCTGGACGTTAGACTTGATTCATTGAAAAGCCCAGCATCCAACGTCCAGCAGTCCAAAGTCCAACAGTCCACGTACGCATCACCAGATCAACATTTCATCGTCATGTTAAACGCTATCGCCATTCGCCGTTTGCCGGAATCGCCAGAGCCTAATGCCGCTTTTCCGCGCACTTTTTCCCTGAAAGCCACGCCGGAATATACTGTGCCTGACGTTAGCGGCAAAATAGCCTTGCCGACGATGGAGGGTATTTGTTTCGAGAAGGTAAAGCATATCCTTTACTTAGAAGCCAGTGGCAACTATACAGCTTTGCATTTTAAAGATAAACGACAGGTTCTGGTGTGTAAAACACTTCGGGAAGTAGAGAAAATGCTCCCTGAAACCGCCTTCGTACGCATCCATAGATCCCATTCCATCCATTTGAAACACCTCAAAAAATACACCCGCGGCAAGGGTGGACACGTGCTGTTACCAAACGGCATCACCCTTGCCGTTTCCATTGGGCAAAAAGAGCTGTTCATGGAACAAGTGAAACGCTATTACAAACTGCCGTAGGCCGACAAATAAACACAAAAAGACACAGTAAGGGTTTGGTTTGGCACCGGGCGCAGCAACTTGCGTCCGGTGATTTTTTTTTCGGTATTTTTTCAGACCTTGCAGGGCGAAAACACGCAGTCCGGTTTTTCATGAGTGTCTCTGCCAATCATTTACCCCGCCGCTACCCCGGCTTGCGCCCTTTTGAGCGCAGCCAAAGCGCCGTATTTCACGGTCGGCAAGACGATATCATTCGCCTGAGTAACCTCATTATCCGGGAACGCCTGGTGGTGCTGTTCGCTAAATCAGGCATGGGAAAAACCTCCCTACTGCAAGCGGGATGTGCTCCGGAACTGGAACGACAGGATTTTGTCCCTGTTTTTTTGCGCACCGAACGGAGTGATCGCTCTATACTCAGCAGTATTGGCGAAATGCTGGATAAAAACCCGCAGATCGGCGGGTTAGACCATACCGGCCTCCGACAAGGGGCGACTCAAACCCTGTGGGAAAAAATGAAAAGGCTGGAATTCGACCTCAATGGTCTTCCGGCTACTCCGGTGTTGGTGTTCGACCAGTTTGAAGAAGCTTTTACACTTTCGCACTCTGAGGAAAGTCGCAGGCAGTTTTTTCAGGAACTGGCGGACTTGGCAAACGAAACCATGCCGGAAGCTCTTCGCGCTTCTTTGCTGGAACAATTTGAATACGGACATATTGACGTACAAACCATGCAATGGTGGGAACAACAGCCCAATGTGCGCATTATACTCAGTATTCGTTCTGATTTTCTCCATATGATCGACCGGGTGAGTAAAGGCATCCCGGGAATCCTCCGTAACCGGTATGAATTGCAGCCGCTCGATCGGGAGAAAGCCCGCATTGCCATCATTAATCCAGCCCAGGAACAAGGAAGTTATGCCAGTCCTTCCTTTTTGTATGCTCCGGAGGCACTGGATGAAATGCTCGATTTCCTTTCTGGTCATGATGCCGACTCCCATGGCGGTTCCGATAAAAGAGATGAAATAGAAGCGGTAAACCTGCAGATTATTTGTCAGGATGTAGAGGAGCGGATCATCGACTACCATAAAGAGGTCAATTTTCAGGTAGATAGCCCGTTTTATGAAGGCAAGGAAGGACTTCGAAACTCCATCCGGAATTTTTATCAAAACCAGCTTCAGCAGTTCCCCAAGGCACTTGTTGACCGGATTGCGCTCAAGAAACAACTTGGGGTAAACATCACCGGGTTAGACGAACATCTGACCTCCTTACCACCTGAACAACTTCGGGATACAGCCCGCAGATTAATAGAAGAAAGCCTGATTACGCCCGGTAATCGCCGAAATTCTGTGGTTGACGATACCCTGATCAGCGAATACCATATTTCACCGGACTTTCTGGATACGCTGGTAGATAAAAGCAGGTTGCTCCGAAAGGAACCGCGTCTGGATGATTTTTATTACGAAATCAGTCACGACACCTTGCTTCCGGCCATCATTGAATCGCGAAATGCGCGACGGGATAAAGAACAATCCGATCGCGAAAAAGCGGAATACCTCAAACAATTAGCCGACGAAGCCCGGCGACGGGAGGCCGTGGAAGCAGAACTGACTGCAACACGAAGGCAGCGCAAACTGGCCCGCACAGTGGCGGCTACCTCCTTTCTATCCCTGCTGGTATCGCTCGGATTTGCCATGTGGTTCATCAATGAATACGTGGAGAACGCCCGCAGTCAATTGCAACAAGCGGAGTTTTATGTACACAATGAATTGTACAATGCGGCAGATCATGCCTACCTGGATTTGATAGCACATCCAAGACGTTGTTGGATTCTGGAAAACACCAAGCCTCATCAGGATGTTTGCGCCGAATATGAGGTGGTTAAAAAGTTTCATTTAGCCTATAAAATGGCTGACAACAACTTTGCCGTTGCTGATTCCCTGATGCTGGTGAACCAATATGCACAAGCATTGAAACATTACCGTTTGGCTGAAGACTCCCTGAAAGTATATCAAACCCTTAACAAGCAGTTTTCCCACGATTCTCTGGGACAAGATTGGCGGGTTAAGCCGGAGCTTATTCAAGACAAGGCAGATTTGATTTCCACACGCATTGTAAATGCCAATCAAACGCTCATCCGGGAATTCAAAATCAGCCAAAGAGAATACGAATCCTTTGTGGAAGCCAAGGTCTGGGGACAAGCTTTGCGCAATCTGCGCCGCATGAAACAATTGCTACCCAAACACCCCTCTGATGAAGCAGATCTTCAGGCAGCGCTGAAAATCAATGAATTACCAAGCGAGTACGTCAAAAAAGAGCTTGTAAAATGCGAAGCCAAACTGGCTGCATATTAGTCGCAACTCGTCAGTTTTTAACAACCTTTCGTTGCACTTTTCCTTTGGTATGGGTCAATTCTATCCAGTACATTCCTTTGGGGAGGGCGCTTAGATCCGCTTTGAAAGCAGCATAACCAGGTGCTGCATGAAATTGTTGATGCCGGAGGATTTGCCCCTGAGCATTTCTCGTAGTAGTCAGGAGTTCGCCGCCGGAATAGCCTTCCAGTGAAATAATCATTTGCCCATCAGTGGGATTAGGGAAGAGAATCAGTTTTTCAGTCCATGTTGGCAGCGTTGTGGCGGAGTTTTCTTCTTCAACTACTACGGTTACCGGCACCCGTTCGCTGGTGCAGGTGTATCCCGAAAATTCCACCTCCCAATCATAGAAATAGTAATACCGATCTTCATTAAAGGTGGAGTTTTTGATGCTCAGAATATCGGGTATTTCATAAGGAAAGGAACAATTTGTACTGCTTCTGCGGAGTTGCGGACCATAAGTTCCAATATTATCCAAATTGACAACAGGATCCGTAGTAAGTAGCATGTCAGTTCCCACAGGCACCTCAAAATTTAGTTCAATGAGCGATGAGTCTTTGGGAATAAATACGGTTTTAGTTTGCAGAACATCCCCGGCGACATTCATCAAATCAATTTTCCTTTCTCCTTCTACCGCTGAATATACCTTTGTTTTGAGCAAAGTAAAAGGCTCCATGCAGTCGAAAATCAGTCCTCCATTATAGTTAACATCGCTGTTCACTGACCCCTGGTGATATGTCATTCCAATAAAAGCATTAGGTAAGCCATAAGAGGTGGTGCTGCTGACCCAATAGGTTGTATTTTGTGTCAAAGCAGGGGTGGTAAAACTATTTCCCTCAAGCAGGGGTGTTTGGCTGTTGAGCGCGTCATACCAGGCTATCTGAGTACCTGAAGCATTAAGTATCGCCGTTTCTCCGGGCAATATAGTATCAGGCAATACCTGAGGGAGCGGTGCATCAAATACCAAAATACTAATAGGCAAGGAAGAGAAAAAGCTACATAGACCTTTTGCTGAAACACTGTACTGGCCAGATTGATCCACTTCAATGGATTGAGTGGTTGCTCCGGTGCTCCATAAATAATCTGTTGCTGGAGAAGATTTCAGGGTTACTTTATCGCCAGCACAAAAAATGGTATCTCCCAATGCTGTGATACTGGGGATGCTCACAGGATCTACCACAATTTTGATTGGGTTTGAGATGGCAGTACACCCATTGTTATCAGTGATGGTTACATGATAATTGCCGTTGGCAGTAACAGTTATGTCAGCTGAAGTTTCGCCAGTATTCCACTGATACTGAACAAAGGGTTGAGACGTGCTGAGTGTAACACTTTCCCCTGGACAAAAGCTCAAAGGGCCGTCTGCCATGATGGTAACTAATGGAATGATGCACCCTCCTTCATAAAAAGTAGCGTACTGGTCCACATCAGGCTGATAAATTACATCCTGAATGCCTGATGGCCAGTCAATGACCACAGAATCCACCTGGGTTACCTGACCCAAACCAAAATGTATCTGCAGCGAATTACTGATGCCATAACTTTCCCCAGAACGCACCTCCCGGGTTTGTATGCCCAGGGCCGAATAGAGATTTACCCTGGCGCCTACTGCACTGCGGTTACTTTGTTGTCCCCGCAAGTTCAGGCCATAAAAATGGTTGTTATTGCCATTATTCATCCAAAGAACATCCGGAGTATTAGAGGGGTTATTGAACGTTGTTCCATATCCGCCATATATATCCAGAAAACCATCGGCATTTAAATCGCCTATAGCAAACGATTCCATGGAATGTGTATTGAACGGATTGGCTATCTTGGTAAAGGTTTTATTGCCATTATTGCGGAACAAATAATGGTTAGTACCAGAAACCAAAATATCCACATATCCATCATTGTCAAAGTCTTTGAATACCCCTTGGATAGGCAACCCTGAGATATTATTGATAAATCCGCCTGAGGATCCGGATATGTCAGTAAAGTGGCCAGTGCCATCATTTTCAAGTAATTGGCTTGGCACATCATGGTTGGTAATAAAACAATCGAAATCGCCATCATTGTCTATATCGCCAAAATCTGCCGTCCAGCTTTGAGCGCCAATGCGCAATCCATATTCATTGGTTACATCCTGGGTGAACGTAAAATCGCCATTATTGAGAAACAACTGGTTTATGCGCCTTGGATCGGTATTTCCATTCACATTTTGCCGGCATTTGGCAATGTATAAATCTATGTATCCATCATTGTTTATGTCACTCCATACGGAACCATAGTTGCCAGAGTTATCAGAAGCAGGCACTGTCGCCAAATTGATCCAGTTGCTTTGCAGGATAAATCCACCACTTCCATTATTCCGGAATATCTTTGAAATACCATCATCATGGCATACAAATGCGTCTAACCAGCCATCGTTGTTGATATCTGCAAAATTTACGCCCTGTACAAAGGTTAATGGAGTAGTAACATTTTGCGTTGAAAAGGTCCCATTTGCATTAGTTTTGGTGAACTTAATGCCATCATGGTAACCACCGGAAAGTAAATCCCCCAAACCGTCATTGTTGAAATCAGCCGTGCATAAACCCCAGGCTTTGACATCCGATAGTGGCTGATTGGCGGATGAAATAAATGGTTGGTTAGGTATTGTTTGATACTGTATGCTCAATGTAATCCCCTTATCTAACCTGACAATATCATCCACACCATCCCCATTCATATCGCAAATGGCGATGGCTACGCCACTGTAATGATTAACAGGCGTAAGCAGGCTTGTTTGGTTGCTGAAACTGATTTGCGCAGATGAAACAGCACCTAAAAGGAGGAGAATGAACAGAAGGATGGGACGTTGCATACCGTGTTGTTTAGAATTAAGTGCACGAAGGTAAGCGTTCAAAAATTTCCTTTTCCAGCTGATTTCGGCTTGGCAAATGGAAGACAATCCCTAAATAAATGTTAAGGAGGCTGGCAAGGTTAAACGCTGCCTGCTCCTTTGCGTCAAAGTCTCAAACAAAGTTCACAACCAATCAATTTGTTCACATGAAAAAGTTCCTCGTTTTCCTTTTTTGCCTCGTTGCCATGGCTTCCACCAATACCTTGTTCGCTCAGCAACCACAGGCGGTTGACAAGGCTGAAGACAAAATTGACCGTGCTGAAAACAAAGCCGATCGCGCCGAAAACCGTCGCGACCGTGCTGAAAACAAACGCGACCGCAAAGAAGATCGCGCTGACCGCCGCGAAGACAAACGCGATGCCCGTGAAGATGTGCGTGATGCCAAACACGATGGTGGCCCACGCGACAAGCGTGAAGACGCCCGCGATGCGCGTGAAGACAAGCGCGATGCCCGTGAAGACGTGCGCGACAAACGCGAAGACAAGCGCGACCGTGCCGAAAACAAAGCCGACCGTAAGGAAAACAAACGCGATCGCAAGGAAAACCGTCGCGACAGAAAAAACTAGGGAATATCCAACGGCAACTTAAACTGAGAGTCTCACTTGGAGTGAGACTCTCAGTTTAAGTTGCCGTTGGACATTCTCAGAACCGTCCGGAAACCCCGGCTTTAATCAGGCCATCCCAGCCTATTCCGCCTTCAACGAAGATGCCAATATTTTTCCCGAAACGAAGTCCGAGGGGAGTAACTGCGAAGGCTACGCCAAAATCCCGATCGCTGTTGCTGGCATCATCCACATCGTAGTAATGGTATGCCGCGCCGCCAATGGCTGCGCCTGAATAAAATTTGAATCCGGGCTTGTTAATCCACCGAAAATCTGTGCGTACCATGCCGCTGATGACATCTACCCTGCTGATGCCTACATTTCCGTTGGAGAATTCAAGCCGGTCGTTTACCCGCTCAAATACTCCTTGCAAACCGATGCTCCAACGGCGGGCCGGGTAGTAATTGTAACCCATTGAAATAGCGCCTGTTCCGGTAATTTTTTCTGTATAGGTAACCCCGGTTCCACCCAATCTGGTAATAATGCCGTTTGCAATGGCATTGCCCAGCGCATTTCCGATGATAAAGCCAAAGGAAATGCCAAATTGGGGCACAGATCCCTGCCCATAACCGGCATAAAGCTCATGCTTGAGGTCAAGGTTGGTTTGCGCTTGGAGGTTGTTGGTAAACGTGCAGAACAGCAAGCCGCACAGCAGAGAAGCAAAACGTGATGTCATGTTCAAAAATGGTTTGTTGTGTTCCGCTTAATGTGCGATATAACCATTTCGTGAACAAGCAAATATCCAATATCCAATGTCCAAGTGGGGCGGGGGGGGGTTGGCGTCAGCACATTTGTTGGGCTTTACTCGCCTGAGTGGCGAGGCCAGGTGATAGCCTTTCGCCATTCAGGCGAAAACATCCAGGTAAATGTGCTGACGCCAGGCACCCGCACCACTTGGACATTGGATATTGGACATTTACAACGCTTCCATCGCCCTTTCCAGATCTTCCCACAACCACGCGGGGTCTTCCAGCCCAATGTAAAAGCGTACAAATTGCCAGGGTGCTGCCGGCGCCGGACGGCCGGGAATATTGTAAAAACCAATGGTGGGGATAATCAGGCTTTCATGTCCGCCCCAGCTAACGGCCATGAGAAAACGCTCCATTTTGTGGATGAACGCTTCCATTTTTTCCATCCTATCGGTTTTGAATTGCACCGAAAAGAGGCCGCCGCAGCCGCGCATTTGTTTTTTAGCCAGCTCCAATTGCGGGAAAGAATGATGGAAAGGATACCAGATGCGTTCCACTTTAGGGTGGTTTTCCAGTTTTTCAATGATCCATTGCGCGCTTTCCTGACTCCGTTGTACCCGCAGCGGCAGGGTGCGCAATCCCCTGATGACCAGTGCGGCATCATGCGGCCCGAGAATGCCTCCCAGCGTCATTAATTCAGATTCAAAGATCTTTTTAACCATCTCGCTGCTGCCACAAAGCACGCCCACCACCACATCAGAATGTCCGTTCAAATACTTGGTGCCGGAATGAAGCACGATATCAATGCCGAAAGCTGTCGGGTTTTGGTAGATGGGCGAGCAGTAGGAATTGTCGATCATGGTCACGATACCGCGCGATTTGGCCAGGGCTGCACAGGCTGCCAGATCCTGACAATCAAAGGTCATGGTATTCGGACTCTCCAAAAACAACACCCGGGTATTGGGCCGCAGCGCCGCTTCAATATTGGCTATGGAGCTGCCATCCACGAAGGTGTGTTCCACGCCGAATCTACTCAGAAATTTGCGCAGGAGCGCAGAGGTCCAGGAGTAAGGATTTTGCTGACATACCACGTGGTCGCCGGCTTTCACGTTACCTATCACAGCTGCTGCAATGGCCCCGGCGCCGCTGGAAAACACCAGCGCATCTTCCGTTCCTTCCAATGCAGCCAGTTTGCGGCGCAGGATTTCTACGGTAGGGTTATTGCCCCGGGAGTACACATGGCTGTGCAATTCATCGGAAAAGGCTTCCCGGAAGGCCGTCAGGTTGGGAAAAGCAAAATTGCTGGTTTGAACAACCGGCGGCGCAATGGCCTGGAAATATTGTTCGCGGTGTTCCGCCAGATGGGTGAGGATATGCGAGAGGTGGTGTGAAGATTCCATTCGAGAGTGCATAGCCCCGTCCTTTAGGGCGGGGAATAAAGTTAAAGTGCCAATAGAAGGATTTTTGCCTCAAATCATGTTAGTTTTACCTACCACGCCGATACCGCCAATTGATTGATCAGCGGGTTGGCGTACATTTTAAGCAGATATTCTTTGCCAAGCCCCTCATCATCCTGTGTCAGCAAGCGGAACCGCTGCTCAAAATAGGTCCCAATCCGTTCCCGGTCTTCCGCCGAGTAATAATTGCTGTAGGTGTTGCTGCCAGTCAGCATATCCTGTGCAATGTAATTGATAGGGTGAAGTTTGTAATGTTTGTGAATCCGTTCATCAATCATTTCCGCCAGCGTCTCCAGTTGCTTTTTAGCATTGGGCAGGGTGTCAAATACATCCAGTTCCGCATCAAAAGGCTCAGAAAAATGGAAATGAACAGCGCCTTTATTGCCTTTTAGTCCCAGTAACATATGTTGAACATCCTCCTCAAAGGTCTTTTTGTAATCCGGATTGGCACGTTTGTTCAGGAATTCCTGCGCTTTCAGCAAATCACAGGGGTCGAACTCGTAGGAAATGGCCACCGGAGCTATTTTCATGCTTTTGAAATAGGATTTCAGGTCGTCTTTACAGCTCAGACTCAGCATTTTAATCAGACCCACCTGTGTGCGGTCGTTCCCGTCTTTGGCCCGTCCTTCCCGTTGTGCAATCCAAACAGAATCAATTTTTTGTGTGATTTGAGTCCATATGTAATTCGACAGCATCATGGAATAACGGTATAATTCCATGGGAGAACCGGTGCGTTTTACCACAAAACTTTTGTTGATATGGAAAATCAGCTCGGAAATCCTGTGCCGCATCAGGTTGTCGCCAATAGCTATCTGACTGGTTTGAAAACCTCGTTCAAACAGCACAATATTCAGGTAGGCAGAATCCAGGATAATATCCCGGTGGTTGGAAATGAACAGGTATTGTTCATCCTGTTTGAAATGGTCGATACCGCTGGCGGTAAGCTGCGTAATGCTTTCTTTTTCAATGACTTTCAACAGCGGCCGGGCAATTTTTTCCTGGAAATCACGCACAGAATGTATCCGGTCTTTTTCCGTCATGATCAGTTGAAACAAAGGCTCCGGCAGGAATGCCTTCATGCCCTGAATCAGGCTCTGAAAACCGAATAGCTCCTGAATGGCCGCTCTGGCTTCTTCATCGTTGAAAATATGCGGCCCCTTTTCTTCTTGCATATCAATTACTTGTTTGGAAGGCACGAAGGTACAACACTAAGGCACAAAGGCGTGTGTACACAAGGGCACGAAGGCATTTTGGCGCGAAGGCATTTTGGCGCGAAGACGCGAAGGCGCAAAGGCGCGAAGACGCGAAGGCGCAAAGACGCGAAGACGCGAAGGGATTGGCCTATGGCCAATCCAGGGTTTGAGTTTGTTATGGTATAAGTTGGCCGCAGGGAGTGTAAACGATTTTGTGTAAACTGATTTTTCAGTTGAGATTTGAGATTTCCGCTGCTCTCCTTTTTTGGGGCATGCCCCAAAAAAGGAGAGCAGCGGAAGAATTTTTACTTTCACCTTCTCAATCTCATTTTCTGT